>DALTWG010000039.1 GCA_029987245.1 Methanocorpusculum sp.
GTGGTGATGTCCGTGGTGACTTCCGTGCAGGCATTACGGATTCATGCCCAAAGAAGCCCGCTTACCTCTTTTCGTGTCATTTCGGTAGTTTTCGTGTTAGCTTTTTTTCGTGCTTTTCGTGATAGTTTTCGTGTTTTTCGTGTTGTGCGCGTTAGCGCACCACCAAAGCCGTACGCCAGCAAAAATACCCCACCGACCAAAATCACCCCGCAAAAACCTCACCGACCAAAATCAACCCCCAAAAAACCCCGCTCACTTTTTTCACCATGAAATACACTCCCCCATCCAAAACTAAATACCTATATCCTCTCACTCACATATATTACTCACATATCTATGAACACAGCACAACTTGATGCAAAATACTACATGCCCTGCTTCGGCAGAACGATGAAAATCGTCAAAGGACAGGGCTCATACGTCTTCGACGAAGACCAAAACAAATACCTCGACCTCATCGCAGGCATCGCCGTCTGCTCCACCGGCCACTGCCACCCAAAAGTCGTAGAAGCCATCTGCCGCCAGGCACAGGAACTCATCCACTGCTCCAACCTCTACTACGTCCCGGGACAAGCCGAACTCGCCGAAAAAATCGCCAGCGCCTCCGGCATGGCAAAAGTATTTTTCGGCAACTCCGGCGCAGAAGCAAACGAAGCCGCCATGAAACTCGCCATCCGCGCAACCGGCCGCCACAAATTCGTCTCCTTCAGCCACGACTTCCACGGCCGCACCATAGCAAGCCTTGCCGTAACCCACAAACCCGCCATACGCGAACCCTTTGAACCCTTAGGCATCACCTGCGACTTCCCCGACTACGGCGACCTCGAAGCACTCAAAACCGCCGTAACCAAAGACACCGCCGCCGTCATCTTTGAACCCATCCAGGGCGAAACCGGCGTTATAATCCCCGGCGACGACTTTCTCCCCGGCATCCGCGACATCTGCGACGACGCAGGCGCAATAATGATCTGCGACGAAGTCCAGACCGGCATGGGCAGAACCGGCAAATGGTTCGCATTCCAGCACACAAACGCCCGCCCCGACATCATCTCCTTTGCAAAAGGCGTCGCCTCAGGCCTGCCGATGGGCGGCATCGCCGCCCGCGAAGGCCTGGAGTTCACCCGCGGCGAACACGGAAGCACCTTTGCAGGAGGCCCCATCGCCTGCGCCGCAGGCAACGCCACATTTGACATAATCAAAGAAATACTCCCAACCATCGCCGCAAAAGGCGAACTCTTCCGCGAAGGCCTCGCAGCATTCAACCCGCGCGTGCGGGGTCTGATGATCGGATTTACCGCCGGAGACGACGCCGTACCCATCCAGGAATACTGCTTAAAGCACGGCGTATTAGTCAACGTCGCCGGAGACGGAAACATCAGAATCGTGCCTCCGCTTGTAATCAGCGAGGAAGAAATCAGATTTGCCTGCAAGGTCATCAATGAAGCAGCTGGTTCGCTCTGAATACCAGGGAACAGGCTATGTTTTCGCCGCATCCCCGGCGGAAATAGCCAAAAAATACGGATTTGAAAAGATTGCCCTCATGGCAAGCAATGAAAATCCCTTCCCCCCCTCAGACCGCGTGCTGAAAGCGGCAGAAGCCGCGCTTTCCGGCGTAAACCGCTATCCCGACCCGAAGGCATCGGATTTTTCCGCGGCCGTGCGCAGATACATCCATGATGCACCGGTAGTTACCTCAGGTCTTGGCATGGACGGCGTTATCGAAACAACGATACGGACACTCGTTGCTCCGGGTGAAAAAGTGGTCATTTCCACGCCGACGTTTTCCGTTTACGGCCTCGACGGCAAAGCGGCGTCCGCCCGGGTTGTAAACGTCCCGCGCAAAGCGGATTTCTCCGTCGATGTGGATGCATTTATCGCCGAAGCGCGCGATGCAAAACTTTCCTTCCTCTGCTCGCCGAACAACCCCACCGGAACCGTGACACCGCCCTCTGACATAGAAAAAATCCTCGATAATATCGAGGGCGTTTTGTTCCTGGACTGCGCCTACGTCGAATTCGCGGATGTCGACTATTACCCGCTGCTCTCGCATGAGAACCTGATTATCGGCCATACCCTGTCCAAAGTCTACGGTCTTGCAGGACTTCGCATCGGCTACGCCTTCGTTCCGCAATGGTTTGTCGCGCCCTACACCGCGGCAGCGACGCCGTTTACCTTAAATAACGTCTCATCGGCCGCCGCCTGCGCGGCGGTCGCCGATACCGCGTATCGCGCCGGCTTTATTGCGCATGTACAGAAATGGCGGGCGAGGTTTGAACAGGAGATTCCCTATCCGGTCACCGCGTCCGGCGCGAATTTCGTGCTCATCAACGCAGCGCCGCAAAAATCCGATGACGCGGTAGCGTTTTTGGCGCAAAACGGCGTACTCGCCCGCTCCTGCGCAAGTTTCCCGGGCCTCGGCGATACCTATGTGCGTGTATCTGTGGGCGCCGACTGGGAATGCGAGCGGTTTTTGGCGGCGGTGAAAAAACTTTGATGATCGGCATCACCGGGACTCCCGGTACCGGCAAGACTTCGCTCGCTAAAGCTTTGCGCGCCCTCGGGCATTCTGTCCTCGATTTAAAAACGACGGTCGGCCCCTTTGTGGAATATCATGATGCAAAGTGCGACTCGGATATCGTCGATGTGGACAAATGGGCCGACTCATTTGAGCCGGTGGATGGCTTCGTTGAGGGCGCGTTTGCGCATTATCTTGCCTGCGATAAAATAATTATTCTGCGCTGCAGACCGGACGTGCTTGAAGCGCGGCTTGCGCCGCGGGGCTATGCACCCGCAAAAATCCGGGAAAACTGCGAGGCGGAAGCCCTTGACATTATCTTATGCGAGGCGGCAGACGCCTTCGAGCCGCAACAAATTTATGAAATCGACACCACATGTATGAGTATAGATGCGATAACTGCCCAGGTACTTGCATTTGCGGAAGACAAACTCCCCGCTGCGTTTGGTTCTCTGGACTTTTCGGAATATGTGATGCAGTATGAGTCTTGAATCTCTTCGACCTAAAATTCAGTGGATATTAACACCGGTCGCGCGGTTTTTTTCCAAACTCCCGGTCGGTCCGAACTTCTGGACCGTAATGTCGTTATTTTGCGCGCTCGGCGCAGGTGTGGCGTTTGCCTTCGGTCAGCCGCTTCTCGGCGTTATTTTAGTTGTCTTAAATGCGTGTCTGGATGTGTTGGACGGCGGTCTTGCGCGCTATATGCAGATTGCAAGCCCGTTGGGCGATTATCTGGACCATGTCTTTGACCGGTATGCGGATTCATTCATAGTCATTGGCATTCTTGTCTGGGGCATGCAGACCTGGACCTGCCCGGTACCGTCCTGGGTTATCGGCATTGTCGCGATTACCGGCGTTCTTTTGTCCTCGTATCTTGGCACGCAGGCGCAGGCTGTGGGTATGAAGCGCAACTACGGCGGTGTTTTGGGGCGTGCCGACCGGCTGATTCTGCTGATAGTGTTTGGTATCGCGGAGTTTGTTTATCCGGCGAATGTGCTCTTCGGGCTGTCGTTTCTGGGATGGCTTTTGGTTATCTACGGTATTTTAGGGCATATCACAGCGGTACAGCGGTTCGCATCAGGCGTGTGCGAGCTGCGCAAAATGGAAAAGGAAAAGGAAAAGAAGGAATAAAATACTTTTTTACCGGTGTTAAAACACCGGCAGTTTCGGCTTTTGGGAAAACACTGCAAACGTGTAATATATACAGAAAAGCAGACAGAAGATATCCACTAAAATAACAATATTCAAGAGTTCCGGATACATCGAAAGAGCCTCGAAAAAGAGCCCCGAAATACCAAACCCTGCAAGAACCAGAGAAAAAATAAGCATCGGCTCTTTTCTGAAAAGAGTGAAAGCGGCAAGAATCAGGATAAAAAGACCGGAAATATAACCGGTCGTAAACGTATCCACCCACAACAGGAAGCCGAGTGTAATGGAAATAATGCTGAAAAACCAGCTTTTCCCGATGAAAAAGGCAAGAAGCCCGATAAGGATGAGCATAAACGCAAATACCAGAGAGGCATTTGCAATTTCTGCCGCATCGACACCTGCCCCCCCGGCAACTTCTGCAGCAAGCCACAGCGCAAAATCAGAGCATAGGAAAAGCGACCCGAGCATCACGCAGCTGCGTGCCGGTGTTACGGAGTCATTCCCGGTAAGAAGCGGATAAAGCGGCAGATTATATTTTTCCGCACCGCATACAATTGAAAAATACAGCATAACAGCGGCGGCAAAACTAATCAGAACAACAATAAACGGCGTTACCGCATAGCCCGATTCAATATATTCGCGGATCACCATAAACGAATTCAAAAACACAACACCGGAATAGACATATTTCTGCCTGTCTTTTGTCGTTAAAAGAATCAGCGCAAGAATCAGGGAAAACAGCATAAACATAATGCTCATGTCAGGATATCCGCCGCTGACACAGTACGCCGTATTAGCCGCGCCGGAAAAAATAAAGGTAACCGCAGCAAGCCCGCGTTTGCGCAAACTAAAAAGCATGATGCCAAACAGCAGATTTGCTGCACTGATAATCATGAAAACAGGATAAATATTGCTCTCAAAGTCTGCCAGTGCCGCATCCTTGGTTAATATCATGAAAATCCAGGCAAGAATCAGGATATACTGTATTGCAAGCGAAATAAAACCGGCTGCGGTGAGGTAATTTCGTGCCGTGTTTTTCGACGCCTCGCTGACGTTTGCAAAAAGCGGCGATTCGGCACACTCATCTTTATTTTCATTTTCATCCTTATTTTCATTAACAGTTTGCGCTGTATCCCGGTTTTTCGTGATGGTAAAGTAAATTCCCGGAATTACAAGAACCAGAGCGCCTAAAAAGAGAACGGAAAGCGTTTCTCCAAGGAAGATAATCGATATAAGAACGGCAATAAGAGGCGAAAATCCGGAAACAGCGCCGGTCTTTGCCGCTCCGAGATACCGCTGGGCATAGATGGTAAAAAACAGCAGCATGCCGGAAAAAATAAAGCCGGCGACCATAATTACGCCGATGGAGGAAAGTTTCGGAACAGATTCACCCAAAAGGACAGCAAAGACAGCGCAGCCGAGAGAAATCCCGAAACTTCGTATAAGAACAATTTCTGCAGGATTGCGGTTTGAAAGGCGTTTGGTGAAGTTAAAGTTGAATGCATAACAGACACAGGACAAAAGAATCAGAAGGGAGCCGGTGCCGAAGGTAAACGAGCGCAAATCGGTTGCAGAAAGCGCAATACAGCCTAAAACGGTAAATATTATCCCTATCCAGAGACGTTTGGTAATTTTTTCCTTGAAGAGCAGAAATGCAACAAGAGCGGTCAATGCTGCACCAAACGTGCTGACAAGCGAGGCATTGCTTGCCGTTGTCAGAAACAGACCCAGCGCGAATAAGAGTGTCCCTCCGAGACTGGTGCCGATAGAGCCGAGAAGATACGCAATATCGGATTTTCTTACATGACACTTTGCATCAACAAGAGGGGTTTTTCGGGCAAACAGCACGATAAGAAGCATTCCGATGCATGCTCCGGCATTCATAAATACCGAGACAAAGACGGGTTCGGACCCGTACATCAGGAATTTGTTCACCGGTATCTTCGCACCCATAATCAGGGTGGCTGTCAGTGCGCATATTATAGCAAAGACATAGGTATTTTTCAGGTGAAACCGGAATGCCATGGGATAGTATTACTTGTATGTATCTGGCAATAAACCTATGCAAACGCCCGGTCTGCTTCGCAAACGAGCGTTTTATCCACTTCTCCTTTGTCTGCTGCCTCCTGCAATATGGCAATCGCTTTTGCATGGGGCAGTCCTTCTTTGTACGGGCGTTTTTCAACCAGCGCCTGATAAATATCGCAGACAGTCATCATCCGCTCAAAAATGCCGAGGTCGTCTGCCTCAAGCCCGAAAGGATATCCTGTTCCGTTGAGTTTTTCATGGTGAAGGGAGGCCCAGCGGGCAATGTCTTCGAGGCCTTTGATGTCTTTTAAGAGAATCCATGTTCCCTGGGCATGGTTTTTGATTGTTTTGAATTCATCGTCGGAAAGCCTGCCGGCTTTTTCCAAAATAGCATTGGATATCATCAGTTTGCCTACGTCGTGCAGTGCCCCTGCAACATAGAGTTTGTCGCAGGTTTCGGTGTCATAGCCGAGGCGGCGCGCCAGACAGGAGACTTTTTCTGCGACGCCTATAGAGTGCTTTTCGGTAAATTCGGATTTGTAATCGGTGATGATGCCAAAGACTGCGGATATGTCTTTGAGTGCGGCAGGGGAAATTTCCACCATCGGGTGGAGGAGGTTTTCGTGCAGGTAGCGGGCGATGTTTTCATCGCGGAGGTTGTCAAAGAATTCCTCGGTGACGGCGCTTAAAAACAGGTCGGCGCTTTCTTTGTCTATCATGGCGCCGGTTTCTTCTTTTACCCAGGAAAGGAGTCGGAGGTAGCGTTCGTGTGTTACGGGTTCCTGGCTGAAATGGACGTCAATGCAGTCGGCAAAGTGCATAAGGCGGCCGAACAGGGGTGTTTCGCCCGCAGTTTTGCCAAATGCCCCGCCGCCGTCGGCTCTTTCGTGGTGATAGAGGACTGCGGTTTGGACACAGTCATAGAAGGGGAGTTTGGCGAGTATTTTCTCCCCTGCAGCGCAGTGGGCGGTCATGTTTTTTTCGGTGACGGCGCCGCCGTTGCCGAATTCGTCTTTAAAATACTCGGTTAATGCGCAGTCATGAAACATGCCGGTCATGGTAAAAATATTGAGGTCGTGTTCGTTCATGCCGGCGGCTTTGCCGAGAAGATGCGCTATTGCTGCGACGCGTTTTCCGTGATAAGGGGTTATTTTAAGGATTTCCGCTTCCACGTAGTCGATGGCAACGGAGAGGGATTCCATGAAGCTGGCTATGTCGATAATCATGCGGATACCGTGTTTACTCATTTATTAATGGTCGTAAAAAGATATTAACGCATCGCAAAGGGTTTTGCGGGGATGTGAGGGAGCAAAGGAGGGGCAGTCCGCAAAAAAAGTTATTTTCTTCTCAGCGCGAGCACCGCGGCGCCTAAAAGACCTGCTGCAATACCGAATACCGGAACCGGGCTCGATGCCTGCGAACTGCTTCCGGAAAAGACGGTAACATATCCGCACGCTCCTTTTCCGTCGCCTTTGTTAATGCATCCGCCGAGAACCACGTTTCCTTTGGCATCTGTTTCTACTGAATAATAGCCGCCGACCCAGCTGTCGTCATAATTCTCGCGGAATACAAGTCCGTCGGGCGTTACAAAGTAGCAGTATGCAGTTGAAAGCGCATAGCCTGCAATGACATAATCGCCGTCGATTTCAGCAACGCCGTAGGGAACGGCACCTTTCAAATCCTTCTGCCAGGTTACCTTGCCGGAGGAATCGATTTTTGCGCCCCAGATCTGGCCGAAAATCTCCTGATTGTCGCCGGAAAACGGCGTCTGGGTTCCTACTACGTAGTAGCCGCCGTCAGAGGTTTTGCAGAAGTTGTATGCCGCGGCGCCGTAGCCGCCCTGATACATAGATGCGTTTTCCTCGTCACAGTTGTCGCGGATGGTGGTTTCAAAAATGACAGTGCCGCCTTCCTTCAGTTTCATAATCCACGCGGAACTGCCGGTTGTAAGCGCCTTTGAATGGGTGCCGCCGACAAGGACCCAGTCGTTTCCGTCGCTTTTAATCGCCATAACCGGCTTGTCTTCTATTTTCATCTCATCGTTTGCCGGATTGCCGTTTGCATAGGAGTAGCCCTGAAGAATACCGGTGTTGGTTCCGTCAAGCCAGCCGGCGGTCTTCACAATAGAACCGCTTACAGCGACGCCCTGAATACCAAAGGAGGTGTCATAGACCGGCGTTTCCCAGACAATGCCGCATTTGGCGTCAAGCCGGTAAAGCGTTGCAGAGGTGCTGTCAGTTACCGCAAGAACCACACATCCGCCGTCATTGGTTGCAACAAGTCCGGCGGTTTTGGTGCCGGTTATTTCGGTCTGATACTCTGTTTTAAAATTCGCATCGGTCTTTAAGACAAGAAGTTTGCTGTCAGTGACCGCGGAGATAAAGTATCCGTTGTCTGCCGGGACGACCGAGTAAAACAGTGAGTTTGTTCCAAGTGATATCTGCTCTTCGGCAGTCTGCGTAATTGCTGCGCCTGCGGCCCCTGTTAAAAGAACTGCGGCAAGGCAAAGCATAAGAACTGTTCCAATATGTTTGAACATATTGTATAATATTATTCCTTCTTATTAGTATCCTTTGTCATTGCAGGAAGCGGCTGACCGCCGTCTGAAAAGTATCAGGAGATGTATGGAAACAATGAAATGGATGAAAAGAACTGAAAAGAAAAAAATTTAGAGTTTGACGAGTTTTACGTCGTCTGCTTTGATAGTCTTGCGGCCTGCGTGGTTTGCAAATGCAAGTGCTTCTGCTGAGATTTTTGCAATGTATGCTTCTGCTGCTGCAAGAATTGCTTCTGCTGCGTCGTCGCCGACTCTCTCAGCGCCTGCTTTCTTGACAATGCGGACAACTGCTGCCTTCGGGAGTTCAGTGGTTTTTTCTACCGGTACTTTCTTTGCGACCGGCTTTTTAACTGCAGCTTTCTTTGCTGCCGGCTTTGCTGCAACTTTCTTTGCTGCTGCGGGTTTTGCTACGGGTTTCTTTGCCATTTTTTTTGGAACTCCATTAAATGGATGTTAGTATATTTACTTTCCGGTATTATTAATACTTTCGCTAATGCAGGCGGATTTTTCTCATTCAGGCGCTGAAAATTTAATAAATTCCGGCATCAAAAATGATAAGCATGCAATACCGCAAATGCGGCAGATGCGGATTTTTTGTATCTGCAATCGGACTCGGATGCGAGGGTTTTTCGGGAAAATCAGACGAATACATAAGAGATTTAATTAATCGCGCAAGAAAGGCCGGCATTAATTTTATTGACCTGTTTACCCCGGACCCGGCGGTTCGCGACTCTGTCGGGCGCGCGCTTGAAAAAGACCGCGCGGATTTCATTATCCAGGGTCATCTGTGTACTTATTTTGAAGACGGCCAGTATACCAAAACGCGCTCGATAGAGCGCACAAAAGAGGCGTTTTCCGATTTGCTTGCGCGCCTGAAGACGGATTATATTGATATCGGCATGATTCACTATGTCGATACAATGGAGGAATATAACGAGGTATTTAACGGAAAAATCGGAGAATTCGCCGCAGAATTAAAGCGTACGGGAAAAATCAGACACATTGGCATGAGTTCGCATAACGCCGCAGTTGCTCTTCGCGCGGTCCGCGAAATGAAAATCGATGTGCTGATGTTTTCGATAAATCCGGCGTATGATCTGGAAAACGCCGCAACCGACATCTACGCACAGATGGATTTTGCTGATTTTGACCGGGATTTTGTCAAAGCAGACAGCGAACGGGCAGAATTGTATGCGGCGTGCGAAGCCGCGGGCGTCGCCATATCTGTGATGAAGGCATTTGGCGGCGGGCGGCTTTTAGACGCAGCAACCTCGCCGTTTGGCTCGGCGCTCACGCCGGTTCAGTGTATTTCCTACGCATTATCCCGCCCGGGTGTGTGTTCGGTGATGTGCGGCTGTGCGACGCCGGAGGAACTGGAAGCTGACTGTGCATACTGCACGGCGACAGATGCGGAGCGCAGTTTCTCCTCGGTTTTTGCGGATTTTTCCAAATTAAAGGCTAACGGTGTCTGTATGTACTGCGGTCACTGCGCGCCGTGCACCTCGCATATCGACATCGCAGCGGTTTCAAAACTGCTTGATCTTGCATTTATGTACGATGAGGTCCCAAAATCGGTGGAAAACCACTATGACGGGCTGGAATATCACGCAATCGACTGCGTGGAATGCGCGCAGTGCGAAGCGCGCTGCCCGTTCGGGGTACAGATACGCGATATGATGAAGCGTGCCCAGCGCGTTTTCGGCAGGTAAGCCGGCGGCTTCCGCGCACTCCCTAAACTAAACATATATCCTTTTTAAAAACCAATTTCTACATTACGCAATGTCAATAGAAGAACTCGATACTTTGATTCACGCATATCCGCCGGAAATGGAGTATGCTCTTGCCATTTTACAGGATATGCAGCACACCTTTGGCTGCGTTCCCAAAGAAGGCATGGAATGCGCGGCAGCCTATCTTAAATGCCCGGTTTCGCATCTGTATTCGATGGTGACCTTTTATAAAGCGCTCTCGCTCAAACCCAAAGGAAAGCATATCATAAAAATCTGCGACGGAACGGCCTGTCATATTAAAAAATCCATTGATATGGCGGAGGAAATATGTTCCCAGCTTGGAATACGGCCCGGTGATACCACTGAAGACGGGCTGTTTTCGCTCGAACTTGTCAACTGCCTTGGAACCTGCGCCCTGGCGCCTGTCATGCTCATCGACAATAAATACTATGGAAAACTCACCAAACCGAAATTAAAGACCATTCTTGCAAAATACCGGGAGGAAACACCATGAAAGCAAAAAAGAGCGGCATTGCGCGCCGGATTTTGGTATGTTCAGGCCCGGGCTGCGTTGCAGGAGGCGCGCTAAAACTCGCCGACAACCTCAGAAAAGCAATCGAAGCCTTAGGCGCGGATGCAAAAGTCGAGTGCGGTGTGGAAAACACCGGCTGCAGCGGCATGTGCGAACTCGGCCCGATTGTGCGGATTTTGCCCGACGACATTATGTATTATCAGGTCAAACCCAAAGACGCCGTCGAAATTGTGTCCAAAACGATAATCGCAGGCGATATCATCGGCCGCCTGCTCTATAAAACCCCGGAGGGAAAAACCGCGCTCCATCAGGATGATAATCCGTTTTACGCAAAGCAGACCAAAATCGCGCTGCGCAATACGGGCGCAATAAATCCGCGCGATATTGACGCTTATATCGCGCGCGGCGGCTATGCCGCGCTGAAAAAGGCCCTTTCCATGACGCCTGAAGAAATTATCGCCGAGGTGGACGCCTCGGGTCTTCGCGGCAGAGGCGGTGCGGGTTTTCCAACGGGTCGAAAATGGAAAAGCGCGCGCGCTGTGGCGGTTGAGCCGAAATACGTTGTCTGCAACGGCGATGAAGGCGACCCGGGCGCATTCATGGACGGGGCGATTTTAAACGGCGACCCGCATTCGGTAATCGAGGGAATGGTAATATGCGCGCTTGCCGTCGGTTCTCAGCGCGGCTATATGTATATCCGCGATGAATATGTGCTTGCACTTGACAGCGTAAAGCGGGCGCTTAAAACCGCCGAAGAGCGCGGATTTATCGGCGAAAACATCCTCGGTTCGGGCAAATCCTTCACCTTAAGCGTTGTCAGAGGCGGCGGTGCGTTTGTCTGCGGGGAATCCACCGCGTTAATGAAGTCGATTGAAGGAAAGGTGGGAGAACCGCGGGCGAAATATATTCACAGCACCGAGCAGGGGCTCTGGGGCTGCCCCACGGTCTTAAACAATGTGGAAACATTTGCCAATATCCCCTGGATTATTGCAAACGGCGGCGCAGAGTATGCGAAAATAGGAACGCCGGGCAATACCGGCACAAAAGTCTTTGCCCTGGTGGGCAAGGTAAAACACACCGGCCTTGTAGAAGTCCCGCTTGGTGCGACGCTTCGCACGCTTATCTACGATATCGGCGGCGGAATCCAGAACGACCGGCCCCTTAAGGCGATTCAGACCGGCGGCCCCTCAGGCGGAACGCTTCCGGCAGATCTCATTGATTTGCCGGTGGATTTCGATACGCTTGCCGAATACGGGACGATGATGGGTTCCGGCGGTTTGATTGTGATGGATGACAGGACCTGCATGGTCGAGTTCGCCCGCTATTATGTGCAGTTTTTATGCGGCGAGTCGTGCGGCAAATGCACTCCGTGCCGCGAAGGTCTGCGTCATATGCGCGATATTTTAACCAACATCTGCAACGGACGGGGCCGCGAAGGCGATATCGAGCTGCTCGAGGAAATCGGGCACATGATGCAGGACTGCTCTTTGTGCGCTCTCGGCAAAACCGCGCCAAATCCGGTTCTTTCAAGCATCCGCTATTTCCGTGACGAATACGAAGAGCACATCAAGCAATATCACTGCCGCGCGGGAATGTGCCCGGAACTGACCGCATTCCGCGTCAATCCGCAGAAATGCATAGGATGCCGCAGATGCGCGGAGGTCTGTCCCACAGGTGTTATCAGCGGGTCGGGCAATCAGGCGCATTTCGTGGATATCAGAGCCTGTATCGGCTGCGGGGCCTGCCGCGATGTCTGTCCGGTTGAGGCGTTTGAAACAATCCCGGTGAGTCTGTGGTCGCGTAAAATGATGAAAGGTTCGCGCGGATATCTGCGTGCGGTTAAAACAGAGGAGGAAAAGTAAATGCAGATTGTAATTAACGGCAAACCCTGCGATTGCGAGCCGGGTGAGACCATTCTGACCATTGCGCGCCGCAATGACATATTTATTCCAACCATGTGCTGGCATGACAAGTATCCGGGCGAGGGCGCCTGCCGGCTTTGTGTTGTGGAGATTATTGACGGCGGCAGGCGAAAAGTGGTTGCGTCCTGTATGTATCCGGTTACGCATGAAATCGAGGTTGAGACCGATACGGAAAAAATCAGGGGATACCGCCGTCTTATTATCGCATTCATGCAAAGAAGGGCGCCCCAGTCCGGTGTCATCGAAAAAATGATGGAGGAGTACAACGTGCCGGATTATTCACTTAGGTCAATCAAGCGGGGCAAATGCATTTTATGCGGTCTGTGCGTGCGGGCATGCAAAAAAATCAATATCGGCGCGATTTCCATGGTAAAGCGCGGCACGGGAAAGAAAGTATCAACGCCTTATGATGAGCCTTCGACGGTTTGTATCGGCTGCGGTGCCTGCGCACGGGCGTGTCCCACGGGCGCTATCGAGATAACCGAGACGGAAACGGCGAAAATCATATGGGGAAAGGAGTTCCCGAAAAAGAGGGCAAAGAAAGTATAACTGCCGTTTTTTTCGCACTCTAAGTCATCCTTTTACCTTCCGGCGCACAATAAGATAGTAATGTCTGAAGAAAATGTTTCGGTAATAGAGCAGGGCTCTGCCGAGGCGCAGAAAATGGCAAAATCCATGTCTTCGCCCACTGCGGCGGCATTATACAACAAATTAGCCGATGCGCCCGCAACCGCTTCGGCGCTTGCGCAAAGCACGGGACTGCCGCTTACCACCGTCAAATATCATCTGGAAAATCTGCTGGATGCGGGCGTTATCGAGGTGGTAAAAACCCGCTGGAGTGAAAAAGGGCGGGAGATGAAAATCTACGGCGTCGCAGACAAAGTGGTGATCTTTGCCCCGCCGCAGAGCAAATCAGCCGGTGCTATTTTGAAAAAATACGGCGTGATTGCCGGTGGATTTGCAATAGCCTCCGTATTTGTCACGCTGATTCCCCGCGTTATTTTGGAGCGAAGCGCTACGGCGGGCGGGGAAGCTGCAGCAGCAGCGGCAAACGGGCCGCTTATGGCTTTTTCCGGGGCGAACGCCGCGCCGGAGATGTTTAACACGGTAACAGCCGATGCAGCGGCAAAAACCGCGGATGCGGCGGTATCTGCAGCAGGGGCGGGGGTGACGGGCGCAGGCCCCGCAGGCGATGCGCTTGTAAGCGTCATCGCGACCGGGGTGCTGACGGTTTTTATCTGCGGCATGGTGATTCTTTTAGGCTGCATGACGTTTGAACTGGTGAAAAACCGGCGGGCGAAGGCAAAATTAATCTATTCCCAAAACTAATATTTTTGTAGAGTTTTGGGAATAGGATTTTGCCATGCTGATTTCACGCGAAGGATATCTGCAGAAACTTCTGCAGAAAAAAGACAAAGATATTATCAAAATTATAACCGGCGTCAGACGCTGCGGCAAATCGACGCTTCTTTTCCAGCTGTATTATCAGAAACTGCTTGACCTCGGCGTACCTAAAGACCATATCATCAGAATTGCCCTGGACAATATCCGGTTTGAAAAACTCACCGATGTTCACGCGCTTTACCGCTATGTGAAAAAACAGATTAAAGATGATGGGCGTTATTACCTCTTTATCGATGAAATCCAGCTTGCAGACCGGTTTGAAGATGCGGTAAACGGCATCAAAAATGATTTTAATGTCGATATTTACATAACCGGCTCAAATTCAAAATTCCTCTCAAAAGACATTAATACCACATTTCGGGGACGGGGAATCGAAATCCATGTTATGCCGCTTTCTTTTGCAGAGTATTACAGCCATACCGGCGGCGATAAACGAAAAGCATTCAACGAATATCTGCTCTACGGCGGAATGCCCTATTGCCTGCAGCTCGACTCCGCCGGCGAAAAAGCTGAGTATCTTGCCATGATGAATGAAACCGTGGTCTTGAATGACATCATAGAACGCTACCATATCAGAAATGCCGCGGCATTCGGGGCAGTTGTTTCGCTGGTCCTCTCTTCAGTCGGTTCCTATGTTTCGGCAAAAAAGATAGCCGATACGCTGCAAAGCAGTCAGACGCCGGTTGACCATAAAACCGTTTCATGCTATCTGGACTACCTCTGCGACGCATTTTTATTTTACCGCGCGGTACGCTTCGATTTGCGGGGAAAAGCCTATCTGAAAACGCTGCATAAGTATTATGCCTGTGACATGGGGATGCGCAATTCCGCGCTCGGGTTCCGGCAGATAGAGCCGACGCATGCAATCGAAAATCTGGTATATCTGGAATTGAAACGCCGCGGATTTATGGTTGATATCGGTATCAACCGGGACAAAGAGATAGATTTCGTGGCGCGAAGTCCGGTAAATCTGTACTATATCCAGGTTTCTTATTCGGTTATTGACCCGTGTGTGCTGGAGTGTGAAGCGTCGGCATTCCGGGGGTTGGATGACGGGTATCAGAAAATTATTCTGACGATGGATGAGGATTTGTTTGTTCTTCTGGAGGGCGGCTACCGGAAAATGAATCTGATAGATTTCCTGCTGGATGAAAAGGCGCTGCAGTAAAATGCCGGGTCGCACGGAAAACCGTGCTCCACTCTTCGGCGAACCGCCTCAGAGCAGTCCTCCGTTTCGGGAGATAAAAAAAAGGCGAAAAAAGAAAAATTATAAGCCTGCGCGGATGACCTCATCCGCCTTTGCAAGCGCCTTTGCGATACCTGCCGCATCACAGCCCGCGCCCTGCGCCAGATTCGGCTTACCGCCGCCTTTGCCGCCTACTTCGGCGCAGACCGCAGAAACTAATTTTCCTGCATGGACTTTGTCGCATCCGGAAGCTGCGACAACCCCGATGCCGTCAGCCGTCGTTATAAGAACAGCAACACCGCCGCGGGCAGCGACCGCGCCTGCGACCGTAACCAGCTCCTTGCGGGAAACATCAACCTGCTTGATGACAACCTCAACGCCGTTGATGTCAACGCCCTCGAGCCGGGAGAGTTCCAGTTCGGCAATCTTGGACCGCAGTTTTTCAATCTCCTTTCTCTGCTCCTTCCATTCGCTAAAGAACCGCGCAACAGACCCCGGAAGGTTTTCCGTCTGGACCGAAAGCGTCTCCGCCGAAGTGTTTAACAACCCCTGGATGTGCTGCATCGCATCAAGCGCTGCAAATCCGCAGGCGAATTCAATACGCTCGACACCGTCCTGGATGTGTTCCAGGCGCAGCAGTTTGATTGGGCCGATTTCGCCCGTGCTCTGGCAGTGCGTACCGGCGCAGGCCTCGATTTCCGCGCCCATTCTGACAATACGCAGCTCCTTTCCCGGCGGAACACCGCCCTGATACAGGGCAAACCCGAACTTCTGCTCGGCGGTAACACGCGGCTCGAATTTAATCATGACCGGGAGATTTTCCATCACAAGCTTGTTTGCCTCAACCTCAATCTGCTTCATCTCGTCATCCGTGATGTGCGTGAAATGTCTGATGTCCACACGGCCGGAATCAACCGCAAGCTGCGAGCCCGCCTGGTGAATATGCGGACCGAGAACCTCTTTTGCCGCGCGGAGAATTACGTGGGTTCCGGAGTGATGGCGCATTAACGCCCAGCGCCTGTCTTCGTCAACCTTTCCTTTGATGTGGTCGCCCTTATGGAGCGAGTTTTCCCGTACTTTGTGTAAAATAACGCCGTTTGCCGATTTGGAGACGGCTTCGACGCGGACCATGTTCGTCTTGGCAATGAGCATTCCCGTATCTGAGGGCTGACCTCCGCCTTCCGGATAGAACAACGTTGCATCCAAGACAACATATTCGTCGAATACGTCAAGCACTTCCGCATCGAATTCCATGTCGGTCGGGCGCTCATAGTAGAGTTTGCGGGTTTGGGGCAGAACCTCGAGGTGTGCGGTGTATTTTGCAAGCGGTGATACCGGTTTTTCACCCTCGTTTTCGGAGTGCATATCCGCGATCTGGGAATCGAAATCGTCCGGGATTTCAAATTTCGCACCGGTCTGGGAGAGGATTTTGCCCATTAACTCCACCGGGATGCCGTGGGAGTCGTACAAGGTAATTAACTCTTCCAGGGGCACCGGCTGGTTCTTCTTGGCATAGTTCTGGCCGAGACGCTGGACCGTGCGGGTACCGCGCTCGATGGTTGCATCGTATTTTTCAACCTCGCGGGCGATAATATCGCGTACAATCGAGGGTTCCTGCTCGAATTTGTCAAGACCGATGGTCTCCATCTGGGAAACGACCAGGTCGCCGAGGTCGGCATCGACCTTTGCTTCCTGCATCATCCGGATTGCGCGGCGGAGGACAAGCCGCGCAAGGTATCCTTCTCTGACATTGGACGGGACAATCAAGTCGCCGAGCATATAGGCAAGACATCTTGTGTGGTCGCAGAGGGCGTAGATATTTTCCATCGGCACAATGATATCTTCGAGTTTGCCGACGGAAATGCCGGTCGCATCAGCCACCTGGCTGCGCAGCTCGGAGATTTTTTCGCCGCGGATATCCATCAGGCCGGCGAATTTTGCGTTGAGACCTAAGATGCGTTCGATTTCCGGATTGTCGAGGTAGTCTTCCATTCCCGAGGCGTTCAGCAGTTTTGGAATCATTTCGGGGAAGACGGCGTCATAGGCGGTCGGCGTTCCCTGGGATGCCCAGGCAAATCTTTCAAGGCCGTAGCCGGTATCGACAATGCGCAGCGGCATCTCGTAGTAGTCTTTGCCGTCAATCATAACCTGCGGTTTGCCGGAGTTTTTGCGCGAGAGGTTCATGAAGACGAGTGTTGCGACTTCAAGACCGCCCATTAAAACCTCAACCGAGGCGCCGGCATTTCCGCCGCCGAACCAGGGGTTTTCCTTGAAGGTAAGGTTCTGGATGTTGCCGCCGATGGATTCGACAAATCCTGCGCAGAGTTCAAGGCAGCGGTCTTTCCAGTAGACCGGGGCGTCGTCGGTGTTGAAGGCATGGTGTGCCATCATCTCGAAGCAGGTGAAGTGTCTTCCGGAACGGCCGACGTTGTCCAAATCATTTAAGCGGATGCACGGCTGGGAGATGGTTAAGGGGTTTGCCGGCGGGGGGCAGGTGCCGCTGGTTACAAACGGCTGGAAGTCGGCAATCGATGCGATGGTTAAGTAGATGTCGTCTCTCCAGCGGGCTGCAACCGGGTAGCGGTTGATGCGGGTATGTCCGTTTCTTTCATAGTAGGAAAGGTAGGCCTCGCGCATTTCGGCGACGCTGTGTTTTTTAAACATCGGATTGCCGATAAACTGGTACGGCTCGCAGGGGGCGTCGCCGCACACTTCTCTGGACGGGTCAAGGGTCCAGAACGGGCTGCCGCATTTTTTACAAATCTTGCGGACGTAGCCGTTTTCTTTGAAAAAGTCCAACTGGTATTCTTCTTCTAACAAGAGTTTGTCCTCCTTTTGTTAAGACTGCTTACATATTCGTTTGATAGAGATATATGGTTATTGATTGGAGAGGTACGAGTCATGCGCTCAGATACTAAGAGGACGGGATTTTTTCGGGAATTCCATACATCGATGTTATGAATTCCCGAACTTTTTGTTCTCGTTCAATGTGGACCGGCAAAAAAC
>DALTWG010000040.1 GCA_029987245.1 Methanocorpusculum sp.
GTTCACTTTCTAATTTAAGATGTACACTTTACCCATCGACCGGTTCTCTTTCTCCTTTAAGATGTACACTTTCCCCATCGCCTTGTGCTCTTTCTCCGTTAAGATGTACACTTTCTCCCTCGCCCGGTGCTCTTTCTCCGTCAGGAAGTACACTTTTTCCATTCTCCGCAGCACTGTTAAACCGGAAAACCACCTTCAGAAAATGCGGAGTAATGACAAAAATTGACCGGTCATACCTGGACAAAATTTTACCCATCCCGTTACCCAGATGCTCCACCAGCCCTAAATCTCTGAAAACCCGCATCAGTTCCCTGTTTCTTGGAGAAGAATACCCCTTGAAAAACTCCTCCTCACCCAAATCATCCGGAAGACCCCCGGCTGAAGTAATTTCAACCCGGTCGGAAAAAATCTCCACCACCGGAGAAAGACCACGAGAATAATCATTATGAACGACTGCATTTTTTGTCAGTACACTGACAAAACTTTGAATGCCTTTTGCACAATCACCGCCCATAGAATTTTCCCCGGGTCGGGGCGATTTCAGACACAAACCTCAGCAGAGGAAAAATCTATCAAAAAAGAAAACAAATACGATATATAATAAACCCTCTTCCATGCAGAAAATACAAGACATCTGCAGCGCAGAAGAAATGACGCTCATATCGCGCGCGGACCTTGCCGCATATGAACCCGAACTGACTGCATAACAAACAATTCCGGCTGTACAGCCCCCCCTCTTTTTTTTATTTCCCGTACATCTCCTCCGGCTTTTTCATCCGCTCAAGCACAACATCCCCCTCCACCGTTCTGAAAAAGCAGCTTCTATACCCCTCATGGCACGCACAGCCTTCCTGCTCCACCAGATACAAAAGCGTGTCGCAGTCGCAGTCAACTCTCACCTCGCACACCTTTTGCAGGTGCCCCGACTCCTCTCCTTTTTTCCAGAGCTTTCCCCGCGACCGGGAGAAATAATGCGCAAAGCCGGTAGCAAGCGTGAGAGAGACCGCCTCCTCATTTGCCCAGGCAAACATAAGCACATCTTTGTTCTGCACATCCTGCACCACTACCGGGACAAGACCTGCGTCATTATATTGTATTGTAGAAAGAAGTGAAGACATACTCATTTATACGCTCTCATTATTGATAAAACAGCCGCGAACTTCAACCCGCGGATAGACAACGCCGCGGATTTTCAGCCCCCAGGAATACTCGCACACCTCGCCCGCGCTGCCGGCAAAAAGCCCGGATACTTCGGCCGGGGTAAAAAAATGCGTCATAATCCCGTCGCCTTTGAGAAAAGAATCCGGTTCAGTCTCTTCTCCCCGCCCGTACCGGAAATCGCCTTTTGCAAAGCCGCGGAAATAGAGCGCGCCCCCCGGCTTGAGCACCCGCATCAGTTCTGCCGCCGCAGTCTTTCGCTCAGCCTCTCTCAGGTGCCCGAGGACATGAAAGCAGAGAACACAGTCAAATACGCCGTCAGAAAACGGCATCCTGCGTATATCGCCTGCCACGGCCCGCTGAGGTCCCGCAAGGCGCACGGCTTCGGGTGAGATATCAAGTCCCACTGCGCCTGCCGGCAGCGCTTTCAGTGTTTTGCCGTTGCCGCACCCCGCTTCAAGAACGAGGGCGTCGGGCGGCAGTTTCGGCACATCAGCTGTTCCCGCCCAGCGCGCGCCCCGCTTCTTATAATCTGACTGGAATACCTCTTCCATGCAGATACTGCTTCACATCTGAAATGGTAAACTCGCCGAAATGAAAGACCGATGCGGCAAGGCACGCATCGGCCTTGCCCCGGGTAAAGCCGTCATAGAAGTGCTCCAGCGTCCCCACCCCGCCCGAGGCAATTACCGGCACATCCACGGAATCGGAAATAACCGGCGTGATATCCAGGTCAAAGCCGGTCTTCACCCCGTCGGTCTCCATCGACGTCAGGAGAATTTCCCCCGCACCGCGCTCAACAGCGTCCTGCGCCCATTTTACCGCATCGAGCCCTGTTCCCTGACTGCCGCCGTAGATAACCACTTCATACCAGCAGGTGCGCCCGTCTGGAAGATGCACAGGTGTAACACCTTCTTTCATATCGTAATTGCGGCGGACGTCTTCGGCAAGCACAATACACTGATTGCCGAAAAGACGGGCGCCCTCGTTAATGACCTCCGGCGTCTTTACGGCGGCCGTATTCAGACTTGTTTTGTCCGCACCGGCGCGCAAAATCTCCTGAATGTCTTTCACCGTTCTGATGCCCCCCCCTACGGTTAAGGGCAGAAAGAGTTCATCGGCCGCCCGGGAAATAACGTCTCGCATTGTTTCTTTTCCCTCGCGCGAGGCGGAAATGTCTAAGAAAACCACTTCGTCAGCGCCCTGTGCGTTGTACCGCTTCGCAAGCTCAACCGGGTCGCCCGCGTCGCGAAGCCCTTCAAAATGCACGCCTTTTACCACGCGTCCCTCTTTTAGGTCAAGACAGGGGATAATCCGCTTCGTTAACGCCATTTCACTCCTCCAGATATTTGCGAAGCGCAGGGATTAATTCGGTTGCCTCGCGGTAGCCGATGTCATACAAATCCCGGATTTTTTTGCCGTCGACTTCCAGACGCTTGAGTTCGACAGGTTTTTGCGGCCGGATAACAAAGACTTTGCCTTCTTTCTCCAGTTCGTCGATGCAGGCAAGCGATTCATTGTATCGTATGTGGCGGGTTGCAAAACTCGCCGTGTATTTCGGGTAAAACAGGTATTTGAGCGCGACAAGCGGGGTAAGCCAATTGAATTTTTTATGAAACGGCTTTGCCTGCGTTAAGACGAGGATGAGTTTGTCGTTTCCTTCGGCAAGGGTCCGCTTTACCGGAAGGGAGTCTGCAACGCCTCCGTCCAGATATTTTTCGCCGTCTATTTTGCAGATTTTTGCAAGGAAGGGAAGCGCCATTGAGGCTGCTATTTTCATGTACTCGGATTTTTCATAGAGGTCACCGACTAAGAGATAATCCATTTTGCCGGTTTTGACATTGGTAGCGCAGGCGTAGAGTTTGGTAGGGGAGTTTCTGGCGGTTTCAAAGTCGAATTTGTCCAGTTCGCGCGGGATGGTTTCATAAATCATCTCAAGGCCGAAGAAGTTGCCCGTTTTGAACAGGCTTTTTGCGCTGCAGTAGCGCTCGTCGCCGATGAAGGTTGTCGTTACGCGAAGCGACCTTCCCGCCTGCTGCGATATGTAATTTGTTGCATGGCACGCGCCTGAAGAAACGCCGTAGCATTTGTCGCATATTATGTTGTTTTCGAGCAGAGCGTCGATTACACCCGAGGTATAGGCTCCCCGCATGCCTCCTCCTTCAAATAATATTCCTGCTTTGTAGACCATTTTAGTGTACTATTTGTTCTCTGACAAATAGTACATTTCGATTAGTGCGGCATCGCAAACTCTAATGCCCATAGGGTACAATCATTGAATACTATGATAGTGAACGCCGACCTCCATATTCATTCCTGTTATTCGATTGCTACCTCGCGCGATATGCTGCCGGAAAATATCCTGAACGGCTGCAAAACGAAGGGGATTTCGGTTATCGGCTCGGGCGACGCGCTGCATCCCGGCTGGCGCCGGCTCTGGGAGGAGACGGCGGTTCCGGAGGGAATCACGGTTATTCCGCAGACGGAGGTTGAAGACATAAAGCGGGTGCATCATGTGATTTTAATGGAGACGTTTGAGCAGTTTGCAGCGCTGCAGGAAAAATTAACGCCTTCCTGCGCGCATTTTGCAACCTGCGGGAGGCCTCATGTTTATCTTACGGGCGAGCAAATCGCCGATGCGGTTCACGAATGCGGGGGGTTAATCGGTCCTGCGCATGCGTTTACGCCGTGGACGTCGCTGTTTGCATCCTATGAGCTCCCCTCAGACTGCTACGGGGAGGCGCGGCTTGATTTCTGCGAGCTGGGGCTTTCGGCTGATTCGTCGTACGGCGCCGGCATAGAAGAGTTTGCGGGCGTGCCTTTTCTGACCAATTCCGATGCGCACAGTCATCACCCGACCAAACTGGGGCGCGAGTTTACGCGCCTTGATGTTCAAAGCCTGTCGCCCGCCGGTGTTTTGGATGCAATAGCAAAGGGTCGTGTCGTGCTCAACGCGGGTTTTTTCCCGGAGGAGGGAAAATACAACCGTACTGCGTGTGTGCGCTGTTTTACGCAGTTTAGCCTTGAAGAGGCTGAACGCTGTCGTTGGAAATGCCCGCACGACGGGGGTCAGATTAAGCTCGGGGTGCGGGAGCGGGCGCAAAAGATCTCAACGCTGGAGCGGCCGCCAGCGCGCCCCCCGTACATAAAAATGATTCCGCTCGCAGAGGTAATTGCACGGGTGCTGCATGTCGCAAACCCGGGCGCAAAAAAGGTAACGGCGCTCTATGAGAGATTCATTGCAGCATTCGGCAATGAAATTGCCGTATTGCTGGAGGTGCCAAAAGAGGACCTTGCAGCTGTATCTTTCGAGGTCGCCGATGCTGTTATCATGATGCGGGAGGGAAGAGTGAAACTCTTCCCGGGCGGCGGCGGAAAATACGGCTCGTTTTCCTTCGAGTAAGATACCCAAACCCTATTTTTATATGGTTGCAAACCGGAATACTACATACTATGCCTAAGATACTTGTCACCTGCTACAGCAGGACCGGAAAAACAAAAATACTTGCCGATGCCATAGGCGCCGGCGCAAAACAAATCGACGGCGTTGAGGTCGACGTTTTCTCATTCAACCGCATAAGTGCGACGGATCTGGTTGCCTACGACGGCATAATTTTAGGTTCGCCGGTCTACTACGGCTCGGTTGCAGCCGAGGTCAAGGAACTCATTGACGACACTACATTTGTGCGCGGAAAACTGGTTGGAAAAGTCGGCGCCGCATTTGTCACCTCAGGAGACCGCACCGGCGGAAAAGAGACCGCGCTTTTGTCTATTCTCCAGGCGATGCTCATTCACGGGATGGTTGTAGTCGGTGACCCGATTGACGAGGAAGCCAAAAACGAGGAGCACAACGGCGGTCATTACGGTCTTGCAGCCGACGGCCCTATAACCGAAGCACACATAAGAGCAGCAGAGCTTTTTGGAAACTATGTTGCATCCGTGGTTAAACGGATGAACTAATCCTTATTTTGCCCTGAAATATTTTGTACTGCGGGCGGCGCCGGATTTTATCACGCGCCCCTCGCGCACCAGTTTTCCAAGCACCGCTTCAACGGTCGTCGGGCTTACATCCGGCAAAGAGCGGCATATTTCCGCTTTGGATACCGGAACCAGAGCGGTTAACACCGCTTTTTCTATCCGGTCGGACTTTGAGCCGGCGCGGTTTTCTGCGACAGTGTTGCTTAACTCCAGATAACTTTCATAGAGCATCCGCAAAAAGAACTCGATAAACGGCAGGTAATTGTTTTTGTTTTCATTCCAGCCGGCCGAAGAGGTCTTTAATCCGGTGTAATACAACTCGCGCGCGGCATCGATTTTTGCTTCCAGTGAACTGTAGCGTCCGGCGGTAAATCCGCATTGGTAAAGCAGCAGAAGCGAAATCAGACGGCTGATTCTTCCGTTTCCGTCCCGGAACGGGTGAATGCATAAAAAATCCAGGACAACGCAGGGAATCAGAAGAAGCGGATTAATTGCTGCGTTATCTTTTGCTTCGCCGTATGCAAGCATCAACTGTTTCATTGCGGATTTGGTTTCTTTTGCCGGAACCGGTTTGAACCGGATTTTTTTCTCACCGCGCGCACTGTATTCCAGAATAAAATTGTCGGCTGATTTGTATTTGCCGCCATCGGGCGCCCCGCTTTTTGCAAGCATCATTTTATGCATTGCAAGAACGCTTTTTTCATCAAATACCATATCTTCAAATTCGGTGTGAATCAGGTTTAATACATCGTTATAGCCGGCAATTTCTGCTTCATCATGCGTGAGCGGAAGAGCGCCTTCTGCGAGTTCGCTGATTCGCGCGTCAGTTGTAACAATGCCTTCAATGGCGTTGGATGAGGTAACGGATGCTATTTTTGCCTGCGTCTCCAGCCGGTCGAAGAGTTTTGCATTGTCCGGCAGCGCATTCGCTGTTTGTTCGCGCAAAGCATAGATGCGGGCGGTCAGATTTAATATCGGGACGGAAACCGGCGCAGTTTCCAGAAAGGTATAGTCATAGGTATGCATAGGTATCTGCATATTTTTTGCATATTTTTGTGCATATACATAGAACGTATGTGCACATAAATGTTATTGGAATGTGCAGATACTGTCTGCATAATCCGGATAGTGAATCTCTGCAAAAAAGAATATTATAATGAGGCCCGGTAGTTTGGCGCCTCGTCGGTGATTAAAATATCGTGCGGGTGGGACTCTTTCAGACCTGCCGCTGTAATTCTTACAAACCGTGCCTTTTCCTGCATGGCAGGGATATCTTTACAGCCCGCATAGCCCATTGCGGATTTCAGACCGCCTATGGTCTGATAAATGACATCGGTAACCGAGCCGACATACGGCGTTGCGCCTTCAACACCTTCGGGCACGTATTTTGTTGCGCCGATGCCCTTTTTCTGGAAGTAGCGGTCGCTTGAGTTGCCCGAGGTCATGACGCCAAGAGAGCCCATGCCGCGGTACTGTTTGTAGCGTCTTCCCTTGACAATAATTGTCTTGCCCGGGGCCTCGTCGGTGCCGGCAAACATGCTGCCCATCATCACTGAAGATGCGCCCGCAACGATTGCCTTTGCCACATCGCCGCTGTATTTAATGCCGCCGTCGGCAATGACAGGTACTCCCGCCGGATTTGCAATGTCGCAGACATTTGCAATGGCCGAAACCTGCGGGACACCGACACCTGCGACAATTCTCGTCGTGCAGATAGAGCCCGGACCGATACCGACTTTAATGCCGTCTACTACGTCAACATACTCTTTTGCAGCCGCGGCGGTTGCGATGTTTCCTGCAATCACATCGCAGGAAACCGTTTCCTTAATCTTTTTCACGCCTGCAACAACATGCATGTTATGACCGTGGGCGCAGTCGACCACAATTGCATCAACACCTGCCGCGTCAAGGGCTTCGGCGCGGGAAAGATCGAAGGGACCGACAGAGGCCGCAACCCGGAGTCTGCCGTCTTTATCGCGGTTTGCCGTCGGATACTGCTGGATTTCAAGCAGGTCCTGCATGGTGATAATGCCGGTGAGTTTGCCTTTTTCGTCAACAACCGGAAGGCGCTCAACCTTCTTGGAATACATCATGCTGATAGCCTCTTCCGCGGTGATTTCCTCACTGACTGCAATCGGGTGTTTGGTCATGATGGTTTCAATCGGCTCGGAGCCTTTGCGGGTGATTGCCCCGCGCACATCTCTGCGGGAGACAATACCGACGAGTTTTCCGCGGGAGTTTACAACCGGAACACCGCCTATGGAATATCTGTCCATCAGGTCGGTGACAAAGGAAATCGTAGTGTCCGGGGAGACGTAGCGCACGTCATGTTCGATGACATTTTCCGCGTTCTTGACCGCTTCTACAAATGCAACCTCCTGCTCGGGCTTGCAGTTTCTGTGCAGAACGCCGATACCTCCTGCACGCGCCATGGCGATTGCCATGTCGCTTTCGGTTACGGTGTCCATTGCCGCACTTACGAGCGGGATGGATAAGGTGATGTTTTTAGTAAAGCGGGTGCCGACGGTTGTATCATTGGGTTCGACCCAGGATTCCGCCGGTTCAATCAATACATCGTCGAAGGTAAGCGATGTTTCTATTTTCAGTTTGTCTGAATACATATTAGTGCACCATTTCGATTGCTTTTTTCACTAATGCTTCCTGAACCATGGTTGTGCGGTCGCCTCCGCAGACCATTCCGCGAACGCCGATGATTTCGGGATTGATTTTCTTTAAGACCGGGATATCTTCAAATTTCAGGGAGCCGGCAAGGGCGGTTCCGATGCCGTTTGAGCGGTTCAGGTCGGTGAACTCTAAAAGTGTGTCGCCGTTCATGAATTCAAAGGTGCTTTTGCCGTCTTTTTTGCCGGTATCAATCATGGCAAAGTCTGCACCTGCTTCTGCTGCTATCGGCGCGATGTCAAAGGGGCTTAAGACGCCGAGGCGTGCAAAATCCGAGTATCCTGCAATTACGACTTTCTTTTCCGGGAACGGCTCTTTGACGGCGCGGACAACGCCTTCAATGACTTCGCGGGCAAGTGCTTTGTCAGAAAACATCAGGCCGATTTTGACATAATCCGCACCGGCGCATGCCGCGCCATAGGCTGCAAGACTTGCGTTTCCCGGGAGCGGGTGATAATCGCCGATGGCTGCTGAAACCGGTGTGCTGCCGGCTAATTTCTTAATTTCGCGGATTACCCACGGAAAATTGGCTCCAAGAGACCCTTCTGCAGGTCTCTTAACGTCAACGATATCAGCTTTGAGACAGAATTTTGCCTCTTCTATAGAGCTGGGGCTGACTAATAATTTCATGTATAGTATGGTGTTTTTGTTCTTAATAGGTATTGCGGATGAGTGTCTTGGCAAGCCTTCAGTCAAGGATGGTGCGAAGCAGTCCGCGCACTCCGGTAAGTCCGATGGTTTTTACGACTCCGGGGTGCATTACAAGGGTTTTTAAGAGCTCGGATGGTCTGTCCATGTCGCCTTTGGTTTTTATTTTTTCAATTACCTCAGGGGTGTTGAGCGCGGCAAGGCAGCTGTCGACTTCGTCGGTGCGCAGGCTGCGGCGCAGTTTGAGCGCGGCAAGGCCCCAGGTCAGTTCGCGGCCGAAGTCGTCGCGCCACATGGTTTCGTAGCGTGAGAGAAAGAGGTTGGTGTAGTTGTCCGCTTCGCATGCGGCGACGGCGGTTGCTGCGGCGTGGCGCGCGCTGCGCACGCCGGTGTAAATGCCGCCGCCCGAGGTTGGTTTGAGAAATCCGGCGGCGTCGCCTGCAAGAAGCATTCCCGGTCCGCAGGTTTTTTCCCGGATGCCGACAGGCACGGTCCCGGTTACTGAATGGAGGTTGGAGGGGGCGAATTTTTTGGAAAATGCGCTGAAGAGGGCGGGAACGTCGTGTGTTCCAAGAAGACCGATGCGCGCGCGGTTTTCTGCTGTCGGCACCACCCATGCAAAAAATTCAGGGGCGGCGTTCGGGTGGAGTTCGACGAGGTTTGCGGCCCCGTCCCGGGGGACTTCGGCCTGGATGCCGGCATAGATGTATTTTGAGGGAGGGATGTTGTAGGCGCGCGCGATTACGCTTCTTGGTCCGTCGGCTGCTATAAGGAGTTTGTAGGGGATTTCATCCCCTGCTGCGGTGTGAATTATCTGTTTTGCAGGGTTTACCCGGGTGATACAGGTTTTCAACTGATATTTTGCGCCGGCTGCGGCTGCCGCCTCCGCCATTTCAAAATCGAGTGCCTGGCGGTCGACGATGCAGGCTTTTGTTTCATTTGTGTCGAAGGTGAGCGCTTTTCCCCGGGAATCGATAATGGAGGCGCCGGTTGCGGTATTTAAGACGGAGTCCTGAGTTACTCCGCATTCAGTGAAGGCGGAGTTGGATAAAAGGCCCGCGCACTGGACAGGGTGGCCAATGGTGCCGTGTTCTTCGAGAACGAGGATGGATAGTCCTGCATCGGCACAGTATTTTGCGGCGGCAGAGCCGACGGGCCCTGCGCCTGCAACTATAATATCGTACACAATGCTGTATTATTTGGTGCGGGAGTAAAAAAGAGTTTTATTTGAAATACACGCCCACGTCTTTGAGCCCGTTGCGCATGGCAATCGTAATAACAAGCGGCGTAATGCCTTCAATGACCTTTGACATTGCAAGCGGTCCCGCATCGAGCGGCACCAGTCTGGAAACACTTGCAACAAGCTCCATTACCGCTTTTTTAGCCTCTGCATCGTCGCCGCAGACAGCAACGGTGTAGTCTAATTCCTGCTCCAGTTCCATCCATTTTCCTGCTGCAACATTGTTAAATGCGCAGCAGAGTTTTGCCGACGCCGGCAGCATCTTCTGAATGGCAAGCGCGGCAGAGCCGTCTGCCGGTGCGTCCGGGAGGAAATATTTCTCCGCCGGGTTTCTTACCATCGGATTGATTAAGGAAACAATGATTTTGTTCTCGAATTTCTCTTTTCCGATCGTTTCAATCGTCGATGCAATCCGCTCGAACGGGAGCGATAAAATCAGAATATCCGAGTCGCAGATATCTGCATTGGTGCCGCCGGTACAGGTCGCCGCAGTAAAATTGCGCTCTTTTAAGCATGCGCACACGCCGTCTGCTGCCAATTGTGCCTTGTCTGCTCCGCGCGAGCCGATAGCGACGTCAAATTTGCCGCCAAGGCATATTCTGCGAGCCAGACCTTCACCGATGTTGCCGGTTCCGCCGAGGATACCTACTTTTTTCATAACATGATAGTATTAGACGTACCACATTAAGAGCGTTTTGTCTGACACCCGTCACGCTTTCATCAGCGCTTTGCATCAGGTATAATTTCCATTAAAACCACTGCGGCAAGAGAAATTGCCGCCGCAATCAGCATGGTCCAGTGAAATCCGCTTAAAAAGAGGTCCGTTGGCAAATCCGCAAACGAAAGAACCGCGCCCCCTTCCGAGGTAAACTGTGTAAATATTGCGGCAAACAAAGCCGTCCCTGCAACCGCGCCTGCATAAATAATTGTCATCGTAAGTGTTGAACCGGACTCTTTTTCCGATTCCGGCAGAATTTCAATGCATTTGCTTGATGCCGGCCCGCTTTCAAGCCCGATGCAAAGACCCATACATACAAGCGCCGCTGCAAGCGGCAGAATTCCCCATTCCGGCCGGATAAAGGCAAATACGGCGCACGCTGCAGCAAGGAAAATGCAGGAAACAACACAGAAGGCGCGCCGCGTGGTGCGGTCAGACCACCTGCCCACAGGAACGGTAATTACTGCTGTTAATGCCGGCGGAATCAACAAAAAGAGCCCGATATACAGCGTATCCATACCGGCTGCATTGGAGAGATAAAACGGCGGCAGATAGATAAGTCCTGCATACACCACCTGGATTATAAGAAACGCAAAGTACATGGCAAATATTTTCGCCCGGGAAAAGACGCGGATGTTTAAAAGCGGCGCGTCTGTTTTGAGTTCGCGGATGATAAAAAGCGCCAGGCACACCAGTGATACTGCGCCGAAACCTATTATCTGCGGGTCGGTTAAACCGAGGTGGGGGAGGCGTTCCAGCGCATATGCACCTGATGCCATGAAAATAAACAGCAGGACCGCGCCCGGGGTATCGAATTTTTTCCCGGTTTCCGGTGTTCCCCGGGGGATTACTTTGAGTACAAAGAGGATTGCAATGACGGCTATCGGGATGTTGATGAGAAATATCCAGTGCCAGGAAAGATAATGGGTAATGATGCCGCCGATTGCAGGTCCGGCGGCAAATCCGATACAGCTTCCGGCGGTGATGATGCCAAAGGCAAGTCCCAGTATCCTGCTTGGGAGATATTTTACGCAGATTATCGGCGCGCAGGCCATAAGCATGGAGGCTCCAATGCCTTGTATCAGGCGTGCTGCAATCATTACGATAAGAGACGGCGCAAAGCCGCAGAGGGCGGACGCGCCGCCGAATAAGGCAAAGCCGAGGAGGAAGGTCTTTTTAATATGGCCGCGTGCGGCGATATTGCCGAAAATTAGAACCGTTCCTGCAACAACTAACAGATATGCAATGGCAATCCAGGAAATGGTGCCCGTATCGGTTTCAAATGCCTGTGCAATCACCGGAAGCGCGACATTTACAATCGACCCGTCGAGTCCGTCCATTATCACTGCGATAAAAATAACGGCAAGAAGGAGGGCTGACGTGCGTTCGATTTTCATTGATATTTAGTATTTCTGCACACTTCTTTATATATATCTCGAAATATATTATAGAGTATGGACAGGTTGTACGGCGGAAAAATAATCTGCAGGGCGCGTCTTGCGGGTTCTGCTGAAATCCCGGGGTTTGCCGCGGCGCGCGCAAAGACCGCGCCGGGGGAAAAACTCCGGCTGGTTTTGGACACGCGCAATCCCGCGCGTCCGGTTTTGGTGGAGCTGCTTGGTTCGTTTACCTGCGGAAATCCGTATGAGGAGGATGTCAGTCTCGGCTGGATTGAAGGCAGCGCAGGTGAATCTGTTGCGCGCATGCTGAAAAACGGCGCGCGGCTTTTCGGGGCGGTGACGGATATGGACGGGGAAGGGATGGAAATTGCGGTGGTAATGCGGGAAACGGGGCTGATTTGAGGGTAATTTAAGAAAAGTGCTGATGTGGGGATTCGAACCCCAGTAGCCGGCGTGAGAGGCCGGCATGATTGGCCACTACACTACATCAGCATAAAAGTGCGTAATAAGATTGGTGTTGGCAATATTTATATCTGACGAAACAACCATTTGCAACATATTCATCTGATAAGAGCGCTAACATATATAGACACATATGCCCGGAATAGAAGACGAGATTCGCGCAATAGAAGACGAAATCAGAAATACCAAATATAATAAAGCCACATCGCAGCACATCGGCCGCCTGAAGGCAAAACTTGCCAGAATCAAAGACGAAGCCGTCATGCGCGCCATGAAATCCGCCGGCGGAGGCGAAGGCTATGCAGTGAAAAAGTCAGGAGACGGCACCATTGTCTTAGTCGGCTTCCCGTCCGTGGGTAAATCCACCCTCTTAAACCAGCTGACCGGCGCAAACTCCGAAACCGGCGCATACGCCTTCACCACCCTTACGGTAGTCCCCGGCTTAATGGAATATAAAGGCGCCAAAATCCAGATTCTCGATATCCCCGGACTGATTGCAGGCGCCGCCATGGGCAAAGGCCGCGGAAAAGAAGTCATCGCCGTTGTGCGCACCGCGGACCTAATCGTTATCTTAGGCGACGTCTTCAACAGCGTGCATGTTGATGTCCTGATGAAAGAACTCTACGACTCCGGCATCAGAATCAACAAAAAGAAACCCGACATCACCATTAAAAAGACATCCTCCGGCGGCGTGCGCTTAAACACCGTCGGCGCCTCTAAAATCAGAATAGACGACGTGCGCGCAATCCTTGCCGAATCCAAAATCATGAACGCCGACGTCCTTGTCCGCGGCAAAGACGCCGACCAGGACGACATAATCGACGCCGTAATGGGCAACAGAATGTACATTCCGGCGTTTATTGCCGTAAACAAGGTGGACCTCATTACCGAAGAACAGCGCAAAGAGGTTGAAGAACACATGAGGGAAAAATACGGCGTTGACCCGATTATGATATCTGCACATTCGGGCTACAACATCGACCAGCTCAAAGACGCAATTTACGAGCACCTCGGATTCATCAGAATCTACCTAAAGCCCTACGGCGGCGAGGCAGACATGGAAGAGCCGCTGATTATGCGCAAAGGCACCACGATTGAAGACATCTGCAAACGCCTGCACCGCGACTTTGTCGACCAGTTCCGGTATGCAAAAATCTGGGGAACCTCGGTAAAGCATGATGAAACAAAAGTCAGCATGAAACACAAGGTTGCAGACAAAGATATTGTGACTATTGTCACCAAACTCTGATTTTTTTACCGGTAAAAAAGAAACTGTGTCCAAAACGGGCTCAGATATTAGATGCAATCCCTATCCAGACACAGACAATAATTATCGTACAGACTATTGCTGTAATAATAATCGGCAGAACCGAATACCCCTTCGGCGCGGTTTTTTCCCCCGTGCAGTCATGTTTTTTGCGGCACGACGGGCACAAAACATCCCCGCAGTGTTTGCATCGCATCAGTTCCTCTTTTTTGAAGGTTTTTCCGCAGTGTGAACACTCTGCTTCGTCTGCCTCATCACAGATGTGATTTCGCCTGCAGTCCGGACACAAAACCCTGCCGCAGTCCTTGCAGCGGCGAAGCTCGTCCGCTTTGAAATACTGTCCGCATCCGTCGCACGGAATAAACCCCTGGCTGTCTATATCATCAGCATCCGCCATAGTACTTTTCCTTATGATACATGCGTCCTTCTCTTTTAATTATTTTTCGACCGGACGACAGTTACAGCAGGTCACGCAGTTTCGTATCCTCGCGTTTTTCGGTCAGTATCTCGCGTGCCTCCGGTTCAAACACAATCAGAATGTTTGGCATGAGCGAATAGACCGGAAAGAGATTTAGAAACTCCTGGACCATCAGTTTATTCATGGACAAAAGCAGGAACTCCCGCTTTAAATTGGAAATCTGCTCCGGTTCTGCCTTTTTTACCCGCACAAGGAGGTCGCTTTTCAGTACCTGCAGATGCGTCTGATTTAGTTTTTCCATAAGACGTTTGCTTGCCTTTCCCTGGACATAGCGGATATACAAAAGCATAAACAGCCCGGTAATCACAATCAGTACCGGATAATGCATCGGACTTGTGGTAAGTGTGTCAACGAATCTGCCAAAAGTCATTCCCGGAAGCAGCAGTCCTCCTGCAAGAACCAGACACGTGATTACCAGGAAGAGAATGACATATCCGGCGATATTGATTTTTTTCAGGAGATAGAAATGTGTTTTTTCTTTTCCCGGGATGTTTTTTGCAAGGAAAAAACCGGGACTGCCCGGTTTTGAATGAAGGATTTTGCCGTAGTAGATAAAAATCAGTACTACCTGCGCAAGAATCAGGAGAAGGGTAATCGTGTTAATGGAACCTCTAACTGCAAGAATTGCAGCGCATATTGCATCGATGCCGAAAATAACCATAAAGCAGGGGGCAAGCGCTTTTGTGTTGATAAGAAATGCGCTCCAGAAAAACCCTGCAAAGGTCAGGGGGTTTTTCGTCAGGGTTTTGAGCATGCTTGCAAGTTTGGTAAACTGCTTTATCATGGTGATAAAATCGCTGGAAAACAGTTTTATGTCGGCGGTTGTTCCAAGAGACGGCAGCATTAACAGGAAGAAGTAGAACATGTAAAAGATGAAACTAAGACCTATCCAGGTAATAAGGAAAACATCAATGCTGATGTCAAATATCAGAATCTGCAGCAGAACAACTGCAATGAGCAGACAAAGGGCAATCCAGACAAACGGTTTTGATTTGCGGAATTTCTGCCGGGCTTCTCCAAGATAACCGGAGTATTTTTCTTCTTCGGTTATCTGTGCATTTATTTTTTCAATCAGAGCCTCTTTTTCATTCATCGTCTCTGTCTCCGTTTTTCTTTTTGGCTTTTTGTCCGGCAAGCATTTTCCGGTATCCTGCAGCGGTACCGTGCAAATCCTCAGGGGCTTTGTAGCGTGAGGGGTATCCGCAGAAGTCAACAATGTCAAGGGGCCGCGCCATGCCCGGGATGAGGAGTTTGCTCATCAGGGTGACAAAGGTGTTGGGCATCTGCATCCCGTACATGATATTCATTTTGTGCAGCGGCAGAGCAGACAATGCAAAATTGCGCACCGAGCCGCGGTCAATGCCGATTCCAAGAGCATGCATTATCTCTGCCGTATGAGAATAGGAATGCTGCGTGGAAAGGCTGTTTGCAAGGTCGATTATCACTGAACCGGTGCGGGTGCCGGGGTAGAACGGTTCATCTGCGTAGAGCAGCCTGCCGCAGTCGCGGCAGCGAAATCGCCGGACAAAGACGACAATCTGACGTGTGCCGTTTGGTGTCAGGAGGTCGGCAAAGATTTTGTCTTTGGTGTCATATCCAACAGGTCTTCCGCCGCAGTGGGGGCAGGGTCCCCGGTCTTTAAAGAGCATTCCGTCTATTGAGGACAAACTCATCTGGATGCTTGTCTGGAGAAGCGGAGGAATCTTTATTGGTTTATGCATTGTTGTTATTAAATGTGGGTTGTATAAGAATATAAGGGAATTGGATGCGGATTTTTCCCCGGGAAACAAGGGGCAATAAACCGCCGGTACATTTACCGGCGGAGATGCCCCCCATTATCATCCGCCGCTTTTTCCGCTACTTTGATTTGTTTTCCCGTCCTATGAATAAGTAATGAAAATAAAAGGAATTACTCTGCGCGTTCCTCCCCTGTTGCTGGGTGTGGTGGTTTTTTTCATCGCAGTGTGTGCTATGTCCTACGGGGCTGAAAAAAATATCCTGTATATTGCAGTCGGGCTGCCGCTTGCAGCGGTGCTCATCTGTGTGCCTTTGTTTATGGTCTATTCTTCGGAGAAAAAGACCCTAAAGGAACTGCCGGGTCTTCGTGCGGCGGCAAAGCCGGCACGGGCACGGCAGATTACTCCTGCCATGCGCGGGATGCCGGTTGTGGTAACCGGAAAGGTGGTAAAAATCGGCGGGCTGATGATGAACAAGCCGGTCTATATTGTGGAGGATTCGAGCGGTCAGGTTGCGGTCCGCCGGTTTGCGCTTCCTGAGCAGTTAATCGGTGTCGGTGCCGAGGTTGAAGCAGTCGGCCGCGTATACGGGACGCTTACAAATCAGCAGGCAATCTACGTGAATGCGGCTGAAATTAAGCCGGTGCATCACGAAGAGGTTGCAGAAGAAACTATACACATTAAAAAATATAATTAGATAGTATGAAGCGGTCAGAGTTTATAGCGGAAATGGAAAAGATTGCGCCGCCGGAACTGGCGGAGGATTTCGACAGATGCGGGCGCATCGGTCTTATCTGCGAGGGTACGGATGAGATTGAAAAAGTTGCATGCGCCCTTGATGCAACACCGTATGTCGCAGAAAAGGCGGCGGCGCTTGGGGCGGATGCACTGGTGGTGCACCATCCGGCATTCTGGATGCCGATGCACGGTGTATGCGGGAGAAACGCCGAAGTGCTTCGCCCGCTGATGCAAAACAACGTCAATCTGTACGCAATGCACACGAATTTCGACCATGCCAAAGGAGGCATTAACGATGCTCTTGCAGAGGTGCTCGGGCTGACAGACTGCGTCAGACTCGATGCAGCGCCCGAGTCGCTTGGTGTCGTGGGAAATCTGCCCGGAAGCCTCGCAGACGCGGCGAAAATTCTCGGCTGCGCTTTGCGCGCCTGGGGTGATGTATCGAAGGTAAAGCGCATTGCGGTTGCCGGCGGTTCGGCCTTTGATTATGCGTTAATCTATGAAGCGGCGGCGCTTGGTGCGGAGGCATTTATGGCATCGGAGCTGCGCTACAATCTGGCGCGCGAATCGCCGATTCCCTGTATCGAGGCAACGCATTATGCGCTTGAAGCGCCGGGCATGCGTGCTCTTGCGGCGCGCATGGGCTGGGAATTTATCGAAGACATTCCTCTTACATCTATAATCCAATGATTTATCCGTTTCAGATATTAAGGGCCGAAGGCGCGCTCACGCCTGCGGTCCGTGAAGCGTTTGTTGAGCGCTTTGGCAAGCGCGGAGCGGACGCTTTTGATGCGGCAGCGGCGCACCGGGTGAAGCGGTACAAAGATTATTTCGTGGTTTTAGGCAATCACGACAACTATTGCGTGGAAGACGGGGTGTGCAGCTGTCCGGCGGCGCTGCACGGCAGAGACTGCTGGCACAAACTGGCGGTGGAAATCGCAGTTGAAGCCGGTATGTGCGATATTTTTGATTCCTGGTATTACCTTGGCGGCGTAAAAGAAGATGTGGCGTCATACACGCCCAAAAGTCTTTGAAAAAAGAAGGACCGGGTTTATTTTACCGAGCGCTCGCCGTAAATGCGTTTA
>DALTWG010000080.1 GCA_029987245.1 Methanocorpusculum sp.
ACCGCCAAAGACGGCTCGAAAAAATCAGGAACCCTCAAAGTAACCGTAAAGAAGAGTTAAAATGAAACACCCTCTCAAAAAAACAACCCTGATATTCCTTACCGGAATATCCCTCCTCTTTCTTGTAATACCGGCAGGAGCTGCCGGACAACAGGAAACACCTGCATCAAATTACGTTGAAGGACAACTTTTTCTCTGCATCGACACAACCGCTGCAGAAATCACCGATTTTGTGAGCGAAAACGAAATAATTACCGACTACAGCTCTGACGGCTTTGTCCCCGGACTCTACCTGATACAAACCCCGAAAGGAATGAATGTGGAAGAGGCCGTTGCTTATTTCAGCAAAATGGAACAGGTAAAGTATGCAGAACCAAACTATATCGTCACCATAGACAATGAACCGGAAAAAACTGATAAACCCGCATCCCCCCTTTCAACCGCGATGCTGACACTCGCAGTCTTTGCCGGCGGCTTAATTGCAGCACGGAAAAAATAACACTCTTCCACTTTTTTCACTCACTCAGCGTACCCCAGGACCGCCTTCCAAAACAAAAAACCAAAACAAAAAAAGAACCGGAAAAGACCCGGGGGATTCCCCCGGCCTTACGTTCCTTACTCCTCTTTTTCCGCACCCTTGTCCTTACGCGTTGCCATAATCTCCATGACAATCTTACCATAAGCAGGCCGCGTAATGATAACACCGATTAAAATACCCAGGATGTTAACAATTGCAAACCCTTTGAGCGTCGACAAATCCATGATAATCAGCGGGAACATAGCAATAATCACCGTCGCCGCAGACGTGATAATAATTACAAGAGCCCGCTTCAGCCGCTTTAAGTACAGGACAGCCGAAGGCACCCTGCCCTCATGCATGACCTCATCCGTGATAATAACCAACTGGTCCACACCCGTACCCAAAACCGCAATCAACGCAGCAATTGCCGCCAGATCCAACTGCTGAATAAAGACCGCAATACCTAAGAGAATCACAATTTCAGCAATGTTTGTCAACACCATCGGAAGAACAATCCACGGCTCGCGGTATCTCAGATACACCATAATTGCAACACCCGCAAGCGCTGCCAAAGCTGCAGCCACACAGATAACCTTGAAATACTCACCTAAAGCTGCAGACGTGGAACCGCTTCCTGCAATCTGCACCTGAACAGGCAGAGCGCCCGCTCTTAAATGGATTTCAAGTTCTTCCGCCTTTACCTTGCCCTCATCGCCCGTACCGGTCGATGCCATCATCGAATAAACCGGCGTTCTGGAAATACTCGACGCCAAATCGCTGGAAAGCGGAGCGGAATAGACCAGTTTGCCGTCCAGATACATCTGGAGTTCGTGAGCAGCCGGGTTCGTGGTTGCACCGTATTCAATACAGGCATCTCTAAGTGCTTTTGCTCCGTCATCGCTTAACGTGAAAGAAACACCCCAGACACCGGAGGTATCCATCTTCGGATTCTGGACCGCGGTTACTGCATCGCCGTAAACAACATGCTCCGTCTGGTCGCCGGAGGTAACAATCTTAATCTCGAACAGACCCTGGGAACCGACAATGTCCTGGGCGCTCTGGATGTCAACACCGGCAAGCTCAACACGGACATACTGGGCAGTGCCGCCGAGATTGGTCATGACGTTGACTTTGACATCACTTGTTCCAAGACTGTTCACCTTGGATTCAAGAATACGCTTGACCGTGTCAGCCGTTGTGCTGCTTACACCCTTTTCGTACGAAACATACGTGGCGCCCGCTGATTCGACCGCTTTGCGCAGCTCGTCTTCGCTGTAAACGCCCTGTACTTCTATTGTTTTACTGTCAATCGCTTCTACATTGCAGCCAAGCGTCTTGCCGACACTTTCTGCAACCGTGTTGATATTGGCCGCATTCGCAACCGAAACGGTTTCCGCCTGGAATTCAAGCTGAATCCAGGAACCGCCTTCAAGGTCGAGTCCGAACTGCAGGTTTGTCATTCCCTCGCGGTCGCCGATGGGAATAAAAATCGCACAAAGCGAGAATACGACAAGGGCTACGGCAAGAATTACCCGCGGGTCGCGGATAACCGCCTGGAATCCGTGGTATTCTTTCTTTTCCTTACGCTGGACCGGCTGTTTTCTGCTCATTGTTTCACACCTCCTTTGCTGGAAGACTGTTTGGAACCTTTAATAACCGTTTTTGGTTTCTGTTCGCGATTTTGCCCGTGCTTCTTTGCTTCGCGGTCGAAATACCAGCGAAGCACGCCTGCGTTAAAGACCCAGGTGAAGAACATATCGCACAGCAGTCCGACAAACAAAACGCCTGCAATCGAGTAAAGGGTAGTAACACCTGCAATGAAAGAGACGATAAACATAAACAGGATTGCAGTAAGGGTTGTTGTGGTCATAATGAATCCGGTGCGGAACGCGTTGGCGAATTTTTCTTCGTCTTTGCCCTGGCGTTTGAGGACTTTGGTGGTCAGCAGGATGTTGCTGTCCACCGAATATCCGATTAACATGAGAAGGGCTGCGGTTGTTGCAAGGGATAGTTCCATGCCGAAGATGTTCATTACCGCGCAGGTGATGGTGATGTCTGCAATTCCGGCAAATACGACGGTAAATGCGGGAATTATCTTTCTAAAGGCGATAATGACGACAAGCGCCATGCCTATGAAGGCGAAGATTACTGCAAGGTATGCCTGATGCTGGAGGGTTGCTCCGAAGTTTGCGCCTATCTGGTCGATTGAGGCGTCGGGATACTTTGAGAGGGTGTATTCATTAAACTTTATCATGTCTTCGTTGGACATGGGGCCGAATTTAATGTAATACGAGTTTGCGCCTACGCCGGTGTCGATGGATTTCAGGTCGTAGCCGGCAAATACTGCTTCCACGGCTTCTTTTGAGTCGGTGGTCTGTATGGTCACCGCTGTTCCTCCGGCAAAGTCGATGCCGGGGGTGACTGGCATTCCTGTGGTGGCGAATACTACTAAAACGATGACAGCAGCAATGACAAAAACGATGGTAGGAATTAACATCATTTTCTTGGGGTCGTATTTGTTGATGTCGTATTTCGGGAGTTTCATGTTGGTATTATATTTGTCGTTCATAGGATATATAAGTAAAGTGACTGGTGTGGTTTTTGCGGCGGATATAGGGGTG
>DALTWG010000041.1 GCA_029987245.1 Methanocorpusculum sp.
ACATTGACGCAGCCAAGGACCTTGGGACATCCGTACTCTTTTTGATACGCCGCAAGAGACTCTGTCATCCCCGAAAGCGGCGGAAGCAGAACCGGGTCGGCGAAAATCTTTGAAAGCCCCGCTATCTTTGCCATGCGGACAATATCTTCCAGCGGCGCGCCCTTTCGCGAGATGAGAACCGCCGCCGCACCGGATTTTTTTACATCTTCTGCAAGATGCGGCAGCGTTTCTTCAGTCAGCGAAAAAATCAGATCGGCCCGAAACAGCGCGGCGCGGATTAGGTCAGGATTAAGCGTATCTATCGAAAGCGGACCCGGGAGGTCGGCAAGCTCACCAAAACAGCGGACAACGTCCGCTTCTGCTGCATCAAAGCCGAATCCAAGGTCAACAATATCCGCGCCCGCTAAAAACGCTGCCTCGGTGCGTTTGCGAAGGTCGGGGACGGACGGCGCGTCCATGATTTCATAGATAATTTTAATGGGCGCGCCATTCCCTGTTTTCACGCCCCGGATGGAAAATGCGGCATCGGCGGATTCCTCTATTTCAGCCAGGCGGCGCACCGCCTCCTTTTGCTTTTCCTCGCCCAAAAGAAAATCCGCCGGCGCCGTGCGCGAAAGCCTGCCCGCTTTCAAAAGCGGAATAGATAACGCCATATCCGCCGCATGCCGCGTTCCAAGATAGACCGGAATGCCGCAAGACCGCTCAACCTCTGCAAACGAAGCCGTGCACATCCCTGAAACGACCGCGCAGTCCGGTCTCTTCTCGCGCAGGAGTTTTTCAAGTGCGGCCGGTGTCAGAAACGATGCAATTTCTCCGGTCACCACGATATCAAAGGTAATGTCTGTTACTTTCGCAAGAGCAGCCCGCAGGGCTGCCTCGCTTTGCCGTCCGGTGGGGATGAGTACGCGCATAGTACCATTAAGATTATTTCTCTAAAGAGATAGAACTATTGTACAGCAAATGGTTTCCATCACCTGTGACCTCCATGTACATACCAAAGCCTCTGCCGACGGGCACTGCCCGATAGAAGACGTTTTGCGGCAGGCAGAAAAGGCCGGACTTGACGCCGTAGCAATAACCGACCATGACTCAGTCGAATCCGCAAAAAAAGCCCTCACACTCAAAAGCTCCGTGTTAGTCATCCCGGGCATTGAAGTCTCCACCAAACAGGGACACGTGCTGCTTCTCGGGACAACTGAGGAATTCCCGAAAGGCGAAGACGCGCTTGAAACAATACGAAAGGGCCGCGATGCCGGATGTCTTGTTATCATTGCGCACCCCTACCATCATTTCCGCCACGCCGTCGGGCTGCATTCCAAACAGGCGCTTATTGAGGCGGATGCCCTTGAAGGATACAACAGCCGGTATTATACAAAGGGCTCGAATAAAAAAGCGGTGCGCACCGCAAAACGACTGAAAAAACCGGTAACGGCCGGTTCCGACGCGCATGAATGCAGATTTGTCGGCTACGGCATTAATGTGGTCGAGGCGCGCGAGCGCTCGGTCGCCGCAATTCTCGATGCAATCCGCGCGGGCAGCATTGAGAGCCGCTGCATTAAAACGCCGGCGCGCACCTACACGTATCAGTCGTACAAAAATGTGGTGCGCAAGGTAAAAAAGGTCCTGCGCCCGAAAAGAGCCCGAGGCATGCGATGAAACTTGCGTTTCTTACCGGCTACAACGGCAGAGATTTCGCAGGCTCGCAGTTTCAGCCGGACAAGCGCACGATTGAAGGGGAATTTATCCGCGCGGGGCAGGAGTTCGGGCTCTGGCGCGGACCGGAGGATGCGCATTTTCGCACCGCGGGACGCACCGATAAAGGCGTTTCCGCGCGCCGCCAGCTGATCACGGTCACTACCGAAAAACCAAAGCTCGCTGTTGAAGCGCTGAATTTTCACCTGCCCGATGACATCTGGTGTCTTGGCGCGGCGCAGGTCACGGACGATTTTTATGCCCGGTTTGCCGTAAAAGAGCGGGTGTATCGTTATTATTTTCCATATCCGGCGGATACGGCAAAAATGCATGACGCCGCGCAGATTTTTTTGGGCGAACATGATTTTTCCGGTTTTTCCAGAATGGAGCGGGGGCGTGACCCTGTCCGCACCGTTCTTTCGGCAAACGTATTTGAATCTGCGCGCGGCACGCCGGTCTTTGAAGTGTCGGCGAAGAGTTTTTTATGGAACATGGTCAGAGGCATGGCAGGGCTTTTGCAGGTAATCGGCCTCGGTTTTGCAGACGAAAGCGCGGTGGCGCAGCAGCTTTGCGCGCCGAAATACCGCGTGCATCCGGCGCCGCCGCAAGGCCTGGTTTACTGGGATTCAGTCACTGACGTTAATTTCGCGCCCATGCGCCAGAAACGCGAGACAAAGCGCGCTCTTGCGCGGGAAGTCAGCGCGTACAGGACGGGACTTTTTGCGGCGGAAGCGCTGCTCGAAGAGGACGCAGGGGCTTACAGCCGCGCGCAGGTGACGCGCGACTATGCCTCATTTCTGCAGAAGTGAGGGCGCGTTTTTGCAGATTTGCGGATCACCGGACGGTTTCCACTCGAAATAAAGGCGTCGGATTTTTGCACTTTTTCTGTACTTTTTGAAACAAATATGAGCACGTAACGCGCCCTGATTTTTAATCAGAGTTTTATATGCGCTCTGATTTCAAACGCTGACGGATTTGGTCCGCACGGTCAGGGGTTTATATACCTCTGCACCCTATTCTTATGTGTAAACCCCCAAGCGGATGATGTGAAATCCGGCAGCGCTCTGAGGTTTTAGCGCTCCAAGACCCCGTCCGACCCTTTTTTTTCCTTTCGATGCGACAGTTCAAAACCCACTCCAGCCCACTCATATTTTTTCACCTCCGGTAAACTATGCTACATGTTAGCACATAACATAAAGCATTTAATACAGCAGCACCAATACTGTTGTGGTGAAATACCAGATGAAATTACAACAGCACTACGGCTTATTTATTAACGGAACATTTGTACCATCCGCAAACGGCGCGGAATTCGAAGCCCGCAACCCCGCAACCGGTGAACTCATCACCATGTGCGCCGAAGCGACAAAAGAAGACGTGGATACCGCGGTGAAAGCCGCGCAGGAAGCGTTTCCTCTATGGCGGCTGAAAACAGCTGCAGAACGGGCGGCACTGCTTAATAAAATTGCAGACGTCATTGACGAAAATGCCGCCCTCCTTGCCTCGCTTGAATCACAGGACACCGGAAAACCCATCCGCGAATCGACGGCAATCGACATCCCGGCAACGGCCGATCAGTTCCGCTACTTCGCAGGACTCATCCGCGGCGAAGAAGGCATGGTTACCAAAGTCGATGCAAACACCACCGCATTCATGATGCCCGAGCCCTTAGGCGTTGTCGGCCAGATTGTGCCCTGGAACTTCCCGCTGATGATCGGCGCATGGAAACTTGCCCCGGCGCTGGCTGCCGGAAACTGCGTCGTCTTCAAGCCCTCGTCCTCGACATCGGTCACCGCCCTTGTCATGGCAGACCTGCTCAAAGACATACTCCCGCCGGGCGTGCTTAACGTCATCACCGGCTCCGGCGACAAAGCCGGCCAGTTCATTCTTGACCACCCCGGCATCAGAAAACTCTCCTTCACCGGCTCCACCGAGACCGGCAGAAAAGTTTCCGAAGCCGCCGGAAAACGCCTCATCCCGGTAACTCTGGAACTGGGCGGCAAGTCGCCGAACATCTTCTTCGACGACTGCAACAGGGAAAAAGCCATCGAAGGCGTGCAGCTTGGCATCCTCTTCAACCAGGGAGAAGTCTGCGCCGCCGGCTCACGCATCTTCGTGCAGGAAGGCATCTTTGACGAATTTGTCGCGGAACTGGTAAACGCATTCAGCCGGGTAAAACCCGGAAACCCGGCGGACTTCAATACAAAACTCGGCGCAATCGTCAGCAAACAGCAGATGGAAAAAGTCCTGAACTTCATTGAAATCGGAAAAGCCGAAGGAGCAAAAGTCTTGTGCGGCGGCAGACGCTTCACCGAAGGCGACTGTGCAAAAGGTTTCTTCATTGAACCGACGCTGATGCTCGGGACCAACGACATGCGCATAGCGCAGGAGGAAATCTTCGGGCCTGTCGGCGTCGTCATTAAATTCAAAGACGAAGCCGAGGTCATCCGGCTTGCAAACGACAGCCGCTTCGGCCTTGCCGGCGCCGTCTGGACAAAAGACATCAACCGGGCGCTGCGTGTTGCGGGAGCAATTGAATCCGGCAGAGTCTGGATAAACTCCTGCTCGAATGTGCCCTCCGGCATCGCTTTCGGCGGAATGAAAAACTCCGGACACGGCCGCGAAATACACAAATGCGCCCTTGACCAGTACCGGCAGATAAAAGCAATCGAAATAAGCACCCTGGAAAGTCCGCTGGGATTCTACCCGCAGAACTAAGCAGGAAAAAGGAAAAGGAGTCGAACAATCAAAGCAACAACAAACAACAAACAAAATCAAAGGAATATACCATGACATTAGCATTTACTATGCAGCAGAAAATCAAAGTACTCTCGGGCGCAGGCTCCGTGAACAAACTCGGCGAACTATTATCAGAAGCCGGTTTTTCCAAACCGTTTCTGATTTTTGACCCGGGAATTAAAGCATCCGGCATTGCAGAGCGGGTCAGCGGCATCTTAAAAGATGCCGGGGCAGAGGTTGTGGAATTCGACCGGGTGCGTGCCGACCCGCCGGCAGACATGGTCGAAGAGGCAGCAGCCGTTTGCAAAGCAAACAGATGCGACTGCGTTATTGCATTAGGCGGCGGCTCGGCAATCGACACCGGACACGGCGTCACCGTCTTGCGGTTTAACGAAGGACATATTCTGGATTTCGCCGACCCGGCAAAAGAGATGAAACCAAGCCCCGGACTGATTTCCATTCCAACGACGTCGGGCACCGGCGCGGAAATGTCCAACGGCATTATCATCACCAACCCCGCTACAGGAGAAAAAGTGCCGATTGTCGGCGTAAACGCAATGAGCGAGTTTGCGATTCTTGACCCGGAGTTAACTATAGGCATGCCTGCCTCACTTACCGCGATGACCGGTCTTGACATCTTCTCCCATGCCATGGAAGCGTTTACCACCGTGCTTTCCAATCCGCTCACCGATATGATCTGTGAAAAGGTCATGCAGGAGGTTGTAGAAAATCTGCCGACCGCCGTGCGCGAGCCGCAGAACTTTGCGGCCCGCGAACGCATGCACAATGCTGCCTCGCTTGGCGGCTGGATGCTTGCAAACTGCTGTGCCCATGTCGGGCACTCGATTGCCCACGTTTTAGGCGGCGCTTTACACCTGCCGCACGGCGCCGCGTGCGCCTTCGGCGCACCGGCAGCCATGCGCTTTATTGCGCCGGCGGTACCTGACAAAATCAAAAAGGTCGGCGAGATACTCGGCGCGGAATTTACCGGAAATGAATCGCCTGAAGAGATTGCCGAACTGACCTGCCGCGCCTTCATCCGGTTCCGTGATGAATCCGTCGGACTTGCCCCGATGGAATCTTTCGGCGTGGACAAAACAGCTGTTCTGGCACAGACAGACACCCTTGCAGAAAAAGTTGCCGCGGAATGTTTTGCGCCGCTTTCCCCGCGGACGGTAACCGAAGCGGATGCAAAGAAGATGCTCGAAGAAGTATTCGGGGCAACACCGGAAAGAAAGATGTCTGCCGGACACAGCACAGGGGCTATTGCCGGATAAAAAAATAAAACCGTTTTCCCTCATCAGCCTTAGACAATACCCTTCTATACAATATTTTATACTTTGCAACCCCATAACTACATTATATGATTTTTGACGGCGGCACCGGATTTCTCCTCGCCATAGCAGATATGCGCGACACCCTCCCTTCAGAAGTCACAGACCTCGTCTTCCAGTTTTCAGACAACGACCAGGTAAAACTCATGCTGCCGCTCCTTATCTGCCTGTTTGCCGTCTGGTGTCTGGACAAAAAATATACCACCTTCATCGGCTTAAACCTGCTAAACACGGTGTCTCTTGTTAGTATGCTGAAAATTATTTTTGCCGTGCCGCGGCCCTGGGTAATAAATCCTGACGTCCGGGCCGTGGAAGAAGCCGTCCCCGGCGCATATGACCCGTCATTTCCAAGCGGCCATACAGCAGCAGCCGCAATGGCATGGGGCTCGCTTGCCGTAATTTTGCGCCGGCACAAAATAGTCGTCATCCTCTGCTGCATTATCATCGGACTTGCCGGATTTTCCCGCCTGTTTCTCTGCGTTCACACACCGCTTGATGTTATCGGCGGCATTATTCTTGCCCTGCTCGCCCTTTTGATTAACTGGAAACTTGCATGTTATCTTGAAGCGCATCCGGAAAAAGACATCACCGTTGCCCTCATTGACGGCGGGGCGCTTTCCGTGCTGTGGCTTTCCGGTCTGATTCTGCCGACCTACGTGGAAAGCACGGCCGGGTTTGTCACCGTTTTTCCGGGAAACGTCAGTACCGTTGTCTCAGGTCTTGCCCTTACCTGGGGCTTTTTTGCCTGCTGGATTGTATCACGGCGGTTTGTGCAGTATACGCCGCCAAAAAAATGGTCCCGCAGGATTATTGTGTTTGCCGCAGGGGCTGTCAGCACCGCCCTGCTTCTTTTGCCGCTGAAACTCCTGGTTCTTGCCGGCTGGACGGAAAAAACCGCAGCAGACAGCCTTTTGTATCTTGCTCTGATTATTTATACAATACTGATTTATCCGCTGATTGTAAAACTGATTGCAAAAAAGTGCCAGACCAAAGAATAATCCCGGAAAGCGGCTTACTCCGGCACTTTTACCGAAAGTGCATACTGCATTACGTTATTTCAGTAACTCGTCCTCTTTTACCCCGGTGACCGCGGTTATCTCAAAACCGTTCGCATCTTTTTCGATATGACCAAACTCATCAAAGAGATTTTTACCTTTTTCCCGGATAAAGTGCAGGAGTCAATTTTCACCGCAAACGTGAGTTCTGCAATTTCATGGCAATACTATCACCGCTGCTTTTGACGAAATGTACGTATACGCAGGGCTTATCCGCATAAAATCCACAAAATCATACCAATATCATACATTTATATAATAAAATAACTAATATGTATAAAATTATACCCGAACTGCCGGAAAAGAACAGCACACGGCTTTGGGTGACGAGAACAAAAGAAACATATTTGAACAGACAATAACCATGACGGCCTCCCTCAATATAAAAAACACCTACCGGTTTGCAGTAATCTGCGCACTTGTTGCTGCCTGCATCATGGCAGCAAAGACGCCGGTATCCAAAGTGCTTTTAGCCGGCGCCGACCCGATGACCGCATCGGTATTTAACGGCGCGGGCGCCGCCCTCGGCATGTTAATTGTGATGTTTTTTGCACGAAACACCTCCCTTGTTGACAAAACGCGCCACCTGCAGAAATCCGATATCCCGTATCTGTGCGGCGCGATTCTCACCAGCATAGGGGGGTCGCTCTTTCTTTTGTTCGGCCTTCTGGATGCGGCCGCATCAACCGCTTCCCTGATTAATAATTTCGGCACTGTCGCAACCGCGGTCATTGCATTCCTGATTTTCAAGGAAGGCATCTCAAAGCGCCTCTGCATCGGCATTGTGTTCACCGTTCTCGGCTGCATCGCGTTATCCGTCACCGACCTTACAACGCTTTCTTTTACTCCCGGCTCCCTTTTGATTATTCTTTCCTGCATCTGTTACGGTTTCAACAACAACTTCATGAAAAAAATCTCGCACCGCAATCCGGTTGAAATCGTAATTGTCCGCTCAGGGGGCATTGCAGTCGGCTGCCTGATTGCAGCCTTCATCTACGGCTCGGCAATGCCTTCTTTTACCACCATCGCCCTGCTTGCTGCAACCGGATTTGTCTTTTCCGGCGGGCTGAATTTCTTCGTTGTGTATGCCCAGCGCTATGTGGGCGCGGCAAAAACCAGTGCAATAACCGCCATTGCCCCGCTGATTTCCGTTCTTATCTGCTTTGTCTTCCTCGGCGAGCCGCTGTCGCTGCTCTTTGCAGGCGCACTCATCCTTGTCCTTCCGGGAATGTACTTTACTTTGACGCGCAACAAGGAGATGAAACTCGAAGAAGAGCCCGAAGACAAAGGCGAGTCCCCGCTTCTTGCCGGCATGAGCGAAGCAACCAAAGACGAGGCGCGCCATTACCTGATGGCATTCGGATTTATCTCTCTTGCCGTGCTGCATATCATGGCGCTGTTTTCTTCCCTGACGACGTCTGCGGTCGACGGAAAAATATTGTCCGTCATCGGCGACGGATTGTATTCGCTGTGCAGTGTCATCGGCATCGCGTTGATTCTGTGCAGCATTCTGCTTCTTATTCTGCGCAAGCGGGTTATTCCGGCCATTTTATTCATGTTCTTCGGGTTCCGGCATATTGCCTTCGGAGTAAGCGAGGGCTCCGGCAGCATTTCCCTTTCGCTGATGGTCTTCGGTCTTATTCTCGGCTTGATTTTGCTAACGGTGAATGACAAACAGAAATATGTCTATGCGGGGCTGATTTTCCTCTACACTCTGCAGGTTATTCTCACGTTTGTCGGTAATACCGGCGCTGTTTATATCGTATCGATGATACTCATGGCTTTAGTGGTCCTGATTCTGCTGTATTTTGCCGTGGTAAGTGCTTCGCAGAAATATGATATGCCGCTGAAAAGTTATATTACAGCCGACAGTTCGGTTTCGTTTGCCCGCTGCGGAGTAATATTGGGCTTTTTATTCTACGGATCTTATCTGTTGTTCCGTCTGGTGCTTCTCTTCGGCGGCATTGAAGAGATTGAAACAGAAGTTTTAACCCATACCGGCATGGTCTTTGCAGGGATGCTTGTTTTAGTGAGTCTGCTGCTCTTTTTCATCGCAAAGCGGTGCTTTTACAGCATTATCTTCATGTGTCTTGGCTTTATTGCAATATTCAGTCATTACATCACATCCGGTGCGGGCTGTCTTACCATGTCGCTTCTGCTTCTGCTTGTAGCGGTGTTTGCGGTGTTTAGAAACAATTCAGCGCTGCTGTTTTCTTTGCTTGCCATTACTCAGGCATTTTCGGTCACCATATATTACATGTTTTCCCAGGTGCCGGGTCTGTACAATATTTCCATTCTGCTGGATGCGTTCTGTATTCTGGTATGTGTGTATCTTGCTGCCGCCGTGCTTTCGGAGAAAAAGGAACTGCCGGTGTTTTAATTTTCAAATCAGCGAAAAAAATAGATATAAACTATTCCAAACCCCGCTCACAAAAACCGTGCGAGCGTCGCCTTCAGTTTCACCACATCAATCGGCTTTGGAATATGCTCATTCATTCCCGCGGCAAAGGCAGCAGCCCTGTCCTCTGCAAACGCATTCGCCGTCATCGCAAGAATCGGAATCTTGGATATGGGCGTATCCATCGCACGAATCTGCCGCGTCGCCTCATAGCCGTCCATGGTCGGCATCTGGATATCCATCAGCACCAAATCAAAGTCCCCTTCCTTTGCATTCTTCATCTTTTCGACCGCGATATCGCCGTCTTCGGCCTGTGTTATCTCAAAGCCCGCCTCCTCGAGAATATCGGTTGCAATCTCCCGGTTCAGCTCGTTGTCCTCGACAAGGAGAATCTTTTTGCCCGCGAAATTATACTCACCCTCCTTCACCTCAGCCGGCGAGGCGGCCGCCGCGGGAGCCGGCTGCTCATGCCCGAGACACTGATTGAGCACCCGATGCAAATCCGAGGGGAACATCGGCTTGGAAACAAACGCCGTGACACCCGCCTCGCGCGCCTCCTCCTCGATGTCTGTCCAATCGTATGCGGTGAGAATAATAATCGGCACATCATCGCCGATGGCTTTGCGAATCCGGCGGGCCGTCTCGATGCCGTTCATATCAGGCATCAGCCAGTCAAGAATATAGACGCGGAACAAATCCCCTTCCTGATAGGCAGCCTGGGCGCGGAACACCGCCTCCTTGCCCGACGTGCACCATTCGGCCCGCATACCGATGCTTTTGAGCATCTTGTAGACACTTAAGCACGTGTTGGTGTCATCGTCGGCGACAAGCCCCCGCAGGCCTTCCAGTTCGGCGATGACCACCGGCTCTTTTGCCTCCGTCGCCAGTTTGAACTCAAAGCACAGCGTTACCTCCGTGCCCTTGTTTTCCTCGCTTTCGATTCTGATTTCGCCGCCAAGCATGTCAACGATATTCTTTGTAATCGCCATGCCAAGCCCTGTTCCCTGAATGCCTGAAACCGTCGAGGAACGCACGCGGGTGAACGGCTCGAAAATCGTCGCAAGGAACTCCTTGCTCATGCCGATGCCGTTATCCTTGATGCAGAACTCATAGTCTGCATAGCCGTTGTGCACCGTTTTTTCCGTCACCCGCAGGCTTACCGTACCCCGTGCCGGCGTGTACTTGACCGCGTTGGACAGCACATTTAAAAGCGCCTGATTGAGCCGCAGCTTGTCGCAGATAATATCCTCGTCGTTGACGTCCACCGAATCAATAAAGAAGTCCAGCTGCTTACTGTTGACATCGGCAAGCACAATGTTTCTGAGCGTGTGCATGATTTCAGAAATATTTTCCTGCCTTTCTTCCAAAGCAATCTTGCCGGACTCGATTCTGCTCATGTCAAGCACATCGTTGATGAGGGAAAGAAGATGCGCCGACGACTGGGAAATCTTGGCAAGATAATCCTGGACAAGTTCTTTGTTGTCGATATGCGACGCCGCTAAGCCCGTAAAGCCGATGATTGCATTCATCGGCGTGCGGATGTCATGACTCATGTTGTTCAAAAACGTCGTCTTCGCGCGGCTTGCCGACTGCGCCATGGAAAGCGCGTTTTCCAGCACATTCTGCTGCTCAAGCTGCTGCTCAATCTGGTCGGTGATGTTGATGTGAATACCGAAGAACTCACCCGTTCCGTCCCCGCGGCGCACCACGCGGCCGGCTGAATGGAACCAGTGGTACTCGCCGTTTTTATCCGCCATCCGGTACGTTGCATCAAACGGCGTCTTGCAGGTATGGTCTGCAAGCGCCGCATCGAATTCAGCTACCACCTCTTCCTTGTCTTCGGGGTGGATAAGCCGTGACCAGCCGTACTGGTCGCCCTCGACCTCATTGTTGATGATTGCCCTGAATTCATCGGAATAATCCGGCAGACCGAGATTGCCCCCGGCATCGATGGCAAATGACCATTTGCCGGAGTGAATCATATTATGGATTGCATCGCTTCTGTGGACCTCTTCTCTGGTTGCCGTCAGCGCCTTGGAAAGTTTTATGTGCTGCTGCTCAAGCTCCTCTTTCTGGCGTGCAATCTCCTCATTGAGCTTGATTTTCTCCCGCTGGGCCGAATCCACCCGGGTGATGCCAAACATTGCCGTCTGCGGCATATCACCGTTCCAGGTAAGCACATAGGTTTCATTCTGGACCCAGACGAGCTCGTCGCCTGCATACGGCGAAAGATAGGTGTACTCCATCTTGCCGTCTTTTTGCAGCTGCTCTTTAAGCCGGCCGCAGTCGGCAAACTCCTCGAAATACTTTTTCGCATCGCCGAAGAGTTTAGAGGCAAACTTTTTCACCTGCTTTGAATAGGGGACAACCTCAGGCGTTTCATGTATTTTGCCCGCGGTTTTGATGATTTTCATCTGGTCCGCGTCAAGGTTGATGACATAGATGCCTTCATAGTTGTCCATCAGCGCCTCGCGCATATGGACATTGAGAATGGCCGTATCCTTTTCGGAAAAGCCTATCGTGACATCGTCTTTGCCTACCGCGGTAATCGCCAGTTCATGCCAGGCGGCAACGCCGTTTACCTCCGAGCGGTACTCAATCGAATAAGACGGCCATTTTTTCACTTTTTCGCGGATATCGTTGATATCCAGCGCCCGGCGCATGAGTTCCTTGTCCGGGGCATAGACAAGATGTTCGATGAAATACTCCCGCGCCTCGTTATAGTCGGTAAAGGCAAGACCTCGTGCGGGTTTGTCGGGGCTTGCGGTAAGACTTTTCAGATTGACACAGGTTGCATCCGGCATATGCACGCGGTAGGCAATCTGGTACCGGCCGGCGAAATTCTCCAGCAGGGCGCGTGTCTGCTCGGCGTTTTTAAGCTGTTCCTGTACTTTGATTTCCTTTCTGACCTGCTTGTCAATGTTGATATAACACACTGCAACCCGCGATGCTATGCCGTTTTCCTCGGCAAGCTTGATGACAATAAACTCCCACCACTGATAGTCAGCTCCGGCAGAGTACAGCCGGATACGCTGCGCTCTGCGGTTTGCATTTTTCAGCACCTTGCGGACATATGCCTTGTCGGTAAAGCGCATCATTTCGGCAAGGTCATTGGGGTGCACCAAAGCGGTGTTTCCTTCCTTTAACGCCCTGCGCCAGTTGTCTGTGCCCGTGCCGCGGCAGGCAAGTATGTCCGGTACGTTTTCACGCGCCGAAAAGGTGGTGAATTTGTCTTCATCCAGCGTAACGAAATGCACCACATCGAATTCACCGGCAAGACCTTCAATGGCTGCAACCTCATGGGCAAGTTCCTCTTTCTGGCGTGCAACCTGTGCAATAAGGTCAAGACGTTCCCGCTGGACAGAGTCAATCTTCGTCAGACCAAACATTACCGTCTCCGGTTCATCGCCGTCCCAGGATAAAACAATGATTTCGCACTTCATCCAGACGGGCTTGGGACCGAAATAGGGGGACTGATAGAGATACTCGGTTCTGCCGTCTGTTTTGAGCAGGTTTTTGAGATACACTGTATCGGAAATCTGCTCAAAGTACTTTTTCGCTTCGGGCATGAGACCTGCTGCAAACTCTTTCAGGATGCCGGCGTGCGGAACCACCGCCGGCTTGTCTTGGGAAAACCGCGATGCCTTCAGGATTTTTACCTGGTCTGTTGCAAGGTTGGCGACATAGATGGCTTCATAGTTTGCAAGCGTTGCCTCCTTGATGCGGCTGTGCAGAATTTCGGCATCGCGCTCGATAAAGCCCATGGCAATCTCGCCGCCGCCCATGGCGGTGACCGCCATCTCATGCCAGATGCCGACGCCGTCACGAAGAAGCCGGAACTCGACACTGTAGGAAGGCACCCTGTTGAGCCGGTCGCGGATGGTTTCTATTGTCATCTCGCGGCGCATGCGCTCTTTGTCCTTCGGATACACAAACCGGTCGATGAAAACGGCAATTGCATCCGCCATGTGAGCGGTCTTAAACTCCCCGATACTGAACTTCGGGTCCTCCTTGAGAAGGGAAAAGGCGCCGGTGGTCAGATTTCCTTTGAAGGCGATGTCATAGCGCACCGCAAAGTTTTCGATAACCTTGCGGGATTCGGCGGCAAGTTTAAGCTGTTCCTGTACCTCGAGCTCCTTTCTCACCTGGGCATCGATATTGATGTAGCCCATCGCAATATTGGATACCTCGCCGTTTTTCTCGGCAAGCTTGATGAGGACAAACTCCCACCAGGCATACTCTCCGTCCTCGCGCCCTATCTTTAAACGCACCCGCACCCCGTAGCGCGTCTGGTTTTTCAGCACCTCGCGGATGACATTTTTGTCGGCAAACTGCATGATAAAAGGCAAATCGTCCGGGTGATAATACTGCGTGTTTGCGGTAACAAACGCCTCCCGCCAGCTTTTTCCGGTGCCGACAATATGCATGAGTTCTTCAGGGACGCCTTCATGTCTGAAATGGGGAACAAACATGCCGTCTTCAAGCGACATAAAGTGCAGAATATCAAACTCTCCTGCAAGACCCTCGATGATGCCAAGCTCTTGGGCAAGCTCGTTTTTCTGCGCTTCAACCTGCTCGGCAAGTTCGAGACGCGCCCTCTGCAGACTGTCAACACGGGAAATACCTATCATCGCCGTTTCAACCCGGCCTTCGCGCCGCGTTAAGACATAAGCGCCGCATTTCATCCAGATAAGTTCGTCGCCTGCATACGGCGTCTGGTAAATGTATTCAACCCTGCCTTCTTTGTCCAGCAGACGGCGCAGCACTTCGGGGTCGGCAAGTTTCAGGAAATAGGCTTTTGCCTCGCCGGAAAGCCCTGCTGCAAACATCTTGAGTACCTGCGAATAATTAGCGACCTCAGGCTCGCCTACCATCGCACCGAACGCCTTGATGACTTTCAGCATGTTTACATCCAGATTGACGACGTATATGCCTTCATACATGTTGGCAAGACCGTTGCGGATATGGGCATTGAGGATATCACGGTCCCGGTTGACAAAACCGACAGCGACATGGTCCTCGTCAATCAGAGTTATGGTCATCACATTCCAAACAGGAATGTCATCAGTAAGCGTGCGGTATTCAATATTGTACTCGGGCTCTGCTGCAAGGCGCTCTCTGACGGCTGCAAAGTCCAGAGCATCCCGCATCTTCTCCCGGTCGGGGGCGTAAACGATATTGGTGATGAAATATTCGCGTGCCGCGGTAAAATCTTTGAAGGCAATACCGGCGCCGTGCGCGTTTTTACCCATTTTCAAAGTCGTATAAGAGGCATCGGAAAGGCTCACCTGGAAGGCGACATTGTAGCGCTCGGCAACGCGGGAAACAAGTTTCTGATAATCTTCGGCAAGGGCGAGTTTTTCCTGCAGTTTGCGCTCTTCTTCTATCTGTTCGGTGATATCGGAAAAGCCCACGGCGGCGTGGGATGTATCTTCGCCTTTGATAACCGAGCATCTGAAGGTGCTTGTTTTGCCGTTAATCACCTCCCGGTAGGTGAAGCTGTATTCAGCGTCCGTCTCCAGTTTTTTGCGGATATAGTCTTTGGAAAGGTAGAACAGCATTTTTTCCCGGTCGTCTTTGTGCACGTATTTTTCCGTGTATGTCTCAAGGACACCGTGCCATGACTCGCGGGCTTTTTGTACCATCGCGGCGGTTGCTTCGTCGGAATGCAGAAGAACAAAGTTTCCTGTGTCAAGGCTGCAGTAATAGGCCGAGGTGTAGAGGTTGATGAAATAGTTTGAGATTGCCGTGCGGCGGGCGAGTTTTTCGCCCTGCGCAGTTAACTGGAGCTGCTGTTCATGGATTTTGGCATGATAGCGGTCGAGTGCCTCAAAGGTTACGAGGACATTGCGCGGTTCTTCGCCGTCCCGGTCGATGACAAGCGCCACCATGCGGCGCCAGGGATGCTCGCCTTCTTTTCTGCGGTAGACGTATTCGCGCCGGTCGATGCCGGTAAGGTCTTTTTTCAGGAAGGCGGGGTCGGCGAGTTTTTGTATCAGCTCGGTATAGCGGTCGTCCGCTTCGGGGAGGAGGTCGGTGATGCCCAGACTCCAGCAGTTGTCCCCGCGGTGGAGTGCGGACGTGGTATCGGTTACGCGGTAGGTCCGGTAAGTGTCACGGCTTAAGTCAACGAGGAATGCGGAGAGGTATTCTCCGGCAAGTTTTTCGTTGAGGAATTTGGCCATGATTTCCTCGTCTTTGTACACAAAGCCGAGTGCGACGTGTTTTATCACGCTGGGCTTGCTGTCGGTATTGACAAAGCGCATCTCGGTAAAGACGATGTCGCCGTGGTGCACGCTGCGGTAGGTCACCGTGTAAGACTTGTCTTGCAGAAGATGGTCCCGCACGGTTTCGGGACGGCTTTCTGCAAGGACTTTTTCCCGGTCGGCTTCGTAGACATAGTTTTCTACATAGGCTTTGAGTCCTTCTTGATAAGCGGGGTATTTTACAAAGGTTTTTTCCACATAGTCACGTGATTCGTCGTGAACTGCGCAGGGAATGGTTTTTCCGGTTGCAACGTCGATGTAGAAGACCGCGCTGTAGTCTGCTGCAAGCGCCTGAATGATTTCAAGGTTTTCTTTCAGCAGGTTGTGCAGTTCAATGTTTTTGACGGCTGCCGGGTCGGTGAAGCTGAATGCAAGGGTGAACTGGCGCACGCTGCCGTCGTCGCGGCGGGAGACGAGATGGGCGGAGGCGGTAATCCAGGTGTTTTCAATGCCTTTGTGGGTTGACTGGTAGGTGAAGGTGTGTTTGTCGTCGGTTTTGAGAGCTTCCTGAACAAAGGCGGGGTCTGCTATCTGTTCAAAGAAGCGGCGGGCTTCACCTTCGAGGGAGGCGGCAAGTTCAAGTATGGTCGGAGCGTAGGGAAGGGAGGTGCCGGGGTCGCCTCTGTTATAGTAGGGGGATGCTTTGATTACCTGGATGGTGTTTTCATCGAAGTCGACGATGTTGACGGAGAAGTATTCCTGGACAAAACGGCAGTAGACGGTGTTTTTCTTGAAGGGTTCGTCGATGTCGAACATGATGCTGTCGATTCTGGCAAGGCTTCCGTCCTCGCGACGGGTGCAGATGCCGTATTCATGGACCCAGCGATATCCCCATTTGGTGTTGAGGCGGTATTCGATGTCATAGTCGAGGCCTTCGGGGTGTTTTGCAAAAACTTCGGCGGTGTGTTTTTCAAGGAGTTCTGCGTCGCCTTCGAAAATGGAACTTTTCCAGGCGGCCATGGCTTTTTCCGGGTCGGTTTCGACGCCTTCGGGCGGGATGTCTATGCCGCGGAGGCGATAGTAGTCAGGTGAGTAGTATATGTTTTCAGGGCGGCCGTTTTCGTCGAATTCAGAGTACCAGCGACCCGGTTTGATGAATTTCTTCGGCGGTTTTTTTGTCGGGGGGTTTGGCATTGTTTTGTCCTCCTTATTAGTGTATGTGTACAGGGTTTTCGGAGATAGTTATATAGAATAGTATATCTGCCTCCTATTATAAGAATTTTCTTTCATGAGCAGGTGATTTTTTCCGCGGAAGGCGCGCAAAAAAAGGGTATGGGAGGGTAAGAGTGGATGACTAGTCACCTAGTCGTCTACTACGTTTAAATATGAGGAGAGAAAAACACTGTTTGCTTTGAATTGGGCAGTCGAAATTATTCAGTTTCGACTTTCATTTTTTCGTTTTGTCAATCGGTTTTTCCGGTGTAAAAACCAATTTCCCAATCGGTCTTGTGTTATATATTGTACTTAATATTATAAATGTATTTGTATTTTAATTTTAGAACTAGTATATAAAGATGTAGGCGACTAGGTGACTAGTCATCCATTCATACCCTCCCTTACCTTTTTTGTAACTGTTCACCCCCTCACAAGTAACCGGTAAGTGAGCCT
>DALTWG010000042.1 GCA_029987245.1 Methanocorpusculum sp.
CTCTTAATCCGAACGTCGGGGGTTCAAACCCCTCCGGGCCCGCTCATTTTAATTGCTTGTTTTCGGATTTTAAGGTTGTTTGCCTGGTTTTCGTATTTCACAACTCCAACCCAAAGTAATCCGCGTTTTTATCTGACTAAGCCGGTTTTTATACATTTCAGTTTTTCAAATCCAAAGCAAACAAACTCAAATATCACTAAGCGCTTCAAATCGGGCAAATAAAAAATCGTGCGCACGTGTGAACACGTGTGCGCACGTTTTTTGCCTGATTTTGCATCCGGCTTGAACCCGAAATATGAGGCATAGTATCTCTGATAAAATTCCATTCGGAAAGAATGGAGTGAGAGATTGTCTGAATTTTGATACTGCAAAATACTACCATGAGTGTACTTTGGAATCTGAAAAATTAATCAGAAACTCCGTGCTCATTGAGTAGAAAGACGGTACCATCTCTTAATCCGAACGTCGGGGGTTCAAACCCCTCCGGGCCCGCTCATTTTAATTGCTTGTTTTCGGATTTTAAGGTTGTTTGCCTGGTTTTCGTATTTCACAACTCCAACCCAAAGTAATCCGCGTTTTTATCTGACTAAGCCGGTTTTTATACATTTCAGTTTTTCAAATCCAAAGCAAACAAACTCAAATATCACTAAGCGCTTCAAATCGGGCAAATAAAAAATCGTGCGCACGTGTGAACACGTGTGCGCACGTTTTTTGCCTGATTTTGCATCCGGCTTGAACCCGAAATATGAATCATACTCAACCCACCAATCCAAACAGTTATCTCCCCGCAGACCAACAATACAATACCCAAAACCTGAACAAATCTGCATTACCCAGCACCGGACGTGAACCAGTACCCATGAAATTCATACACTTAGCCGACCTGCACCTTGGAAAAAAACTTGGAGAACGCGACCTCCAGAAAGACCAGGCAGAAATACTGAAACAGATAATCGCCGTAATAGCCGGAAAAAAAGCAGACGCCGTCTTAATTTCCGGCGATATCTATGATAAAAACAACCCCGCAACAGACGCCATCGAACTGTTTGAAATATTCCTCGTCTCCCTTGCAAAACAGAATATACCAGTCTTCATTATATATGGAAACCATGACTCAGCGCAGCGCCTGAGCTATGCAAAAGACCTCCTGGAACTCCATAATATTTACATAACCGACCTCTATGACGGAATCGTTATGCAAAAAGAACTCACCGATGAATTCGGAACAGTTACCATCCATCTTCTGCCCCATATCAAAATGAACACCGTAAAACAGTATTTCCCCGAGGCAAAAATCCACACCCTGGAAGACGCAGTCAAAACAGTAGTAACAGGAATTAACCCGGATACAAGCAGCCGCAATATTATCCTTGCCCATCAGTTTGTGGTAAACAACACCTCCAGACCGAAAACATCCGATTCAGAAATAAACTGTGTCGGCGACATAGACGAAATACATGCAGATATCTTCGATGATTTTGACTACGTAGCACTCGGACATCTCCATGAATGCCAGTCAATCGGAAAAGAGACCATTCATTACCCTGGTTCGCCGCTGAAATACTCCAAATCCGAAAAGAACCATATAAAATCTGTAACCCTGGTAACCATGAAAGAAAAAGGCGACATCACGCTTGAAAAAATCCCCCTGCAGCCTCTTCATGATCTGCGCGAAATTAAAGGACCGGCAGAAAACCTCCTCGCAAAAGAAATAATAGAGGCAGGAGACTCGAATGACTATATTTATGTCACCTTTACCGATACCAGTCTTTCTGAAACTATTCTTGCAGAAGTTGCGCGCGCATATCCAAATTACATCAGCATAGAACGCGAAGTAAAACAGACAAAACCTGTCGAAAACACCAGAAAAATCTCTGAACTGGAAAAACTGAACCCGATAGATATTTTTGCGGAATTCTATGAAAAACAGACCGGCGAACAGATGAACGAAGAACAGAAAAGTATAGTAACAACCGTCTTTGAAGACCTCAGAGGAGATGCGCAATGAAACCCCTTTTCCTTGCAATGACTGCTTTCGGGCCGTATGAAACCAGAACTGAGATAGATTTTACCCGGTTTGGGAACAGGCTGTTTCTTATTACCGGCAAAACCGGCGCCGGCAAAACAACCATTTTTGATGCAATGATGTATGCACTATTCGGGGAAACCAGCGGCGGTGACCGCACGGCAAAAGAAATGCGCACCCAGTTTATTTCCCCGAAAATAAAAACCGTGGTTGAATTTGTATTTTCGCACAATGACGGCATGTATAAGATTCAGCGCAGTATGCGCACTTCCAAAAGCGGAAGCGATAATGTAACCATATGGCTGCCGGAAGACGGAATTATTGAAGGGCTGACCGCGGTTAATAAGTATGTAAAAAACCTGCTTGGTGTCGACGCAGCGCAGTTCAGGGGAATTGCGATGATTGCTCAGGGGAGATTCCGGGAACTCATAAAAGCAACCACAAACCAGCGCGGACCGATTCTGCGCACCCTCTTTAACACTCAGATATATTCACAGTTCCAGGATATCATTAAAGAAAAAACGGCGGAGGCGGGAAGAGAGTGCAGCAGACTGGAGGACAGAATCGCACAAAATATCAGCAGGGTGAAATGTCCGGAAGAGGAATCACAATATCAGGAGCTCCTGGAATATGTGCAGAGCCCGGTTATCTCTGAAAAAAGTGTAGCGTCCCTGCTTGAAAATCTGGCATCACTTGACGCGGAAGACAAAAGCCGGATAGAAAAACTGAATGCCGGAATTACTGAAAAAACTGCACAGCATGAAACGCTTCTGAAATTTATTGCGACTGCCGCCGAGAACAATCAGAAAATTGAGGCGGCAAATCAGACGCAAGAAAAACTTGCTGAACTGGAAAACGAGGCAAATGTCTATTCCGACCTGGAAAACAGAATTACTCTTGCAAAGAAGGCAAAAACCGTCAGCATCAGCGAATCGGATTATGCAAGGCAGACCGGAGATAGAAGAAATCTTGAAGAGACACTGACTGCAAATCAGGAATTCATTGAGCAAAACAGAGATAATCTCGCACAGTTGAACGAGACCGTTGCAGAGCTTGAAGCAAGTCCGGAGATTGCCGCATACAAAAAAGCTATTGCAAAAATTGAACTTGAATTACCGCAGTATCATGAACTGGAAGAAAATATTGCATGGAAAAAAGAGGCGGATGAGGCACTAAAGGCAAGCAATGAAAAAATCTCGAATCTGGGCAGAAAGATTGCAAAAATCCAAACCGCCGTAGAGAATGAGAAAAAACACGAGGCAGTGCTGAAAGAACAAATAGCCGCTCTGGAAGGAAATACCGCCATTGAAGAATACAAAAAAGAGAATCTGCTCTTACGTCAGGAACTGCCGAAATACAATGAATTAACCGGCTGTAAAAATCAGAAAACGGAACTTGAGTCCGAAGTGAAAACTATTGCTGACCGGCTTGAAGCCCTTGAAAAAGAGATTGCTAAAGATAAAGAGAGTCTCGCTGCAAAAGAAAAACGAAATGGAGAGATTGGAAATATTGACCTCGCGATTGAAACTGCCAATAGAAACAAATCATCCTGCGAAGCAGAGCTGCATACACTGGAAGACTTAAGCAGAACAACAGAAAAACTGCAGTCGCTTGAAAAACGCAAAGTCCAGACGCAAAATATCTACCGCGCGGCAAAAGAAAAGTGCGGGCTTTGCAAAGCAGAATACGATACCCTGCACCAGGAATATCTGGATAATCAGGCGGGAATTTTAGCCGGACAACTGGAAGAAGGAAAACCCTGCCCTGTCTGCGGTTCCCTGACGCACCCCTCGCCGGCTGTTTTATCCGGGCGCTCGCCGGATAAAAAAGAGGTGGAAACAGCGCTGAAAGCGTATGAAGCATCACAGAAAGTCCAGGAAGACTGCAGTAATGCAGCGCATACCAGTTGCATCGAATATACAGGAGCAAAAGACGCTTTTAAGAATACAGCAGAAACCTATGAAAAACAGACCGGCGAGAAACTGGCGTTTTCAGAGGATTTTAGCGCGATAAAACAGGAGATTGCAGGAAAAATATCTGCGGTGATGGTAAAAACAGCAGACATCGATGCAGTCCTGAAAAACCTCCAGACGCTGGCTGAAGAAAAGAAAGAACTTGAATCCGCGATTCCCGCATTGAAAAAAGCGTGTGACGAGAGGCTGGAGAGAAAACAGGATGCTGAAAAAATCCGGTCGGTAAAAGAGACCGAATGCAAATCCCTAGATGAAATAATTGAAAAACTGCAGAATACACTTTCCTTTACCTCGCAAAACGAAGCAGAAAACCATCTTACGGTGCTGAACACCGCGGTTGCAAAGCATGAAAATGAGTTAAAATCGGCGAAAGAGCAGTGTGACGCCGCCGGAAAATCTATTGACACAAATACAGCACTCCTTGGTAAAACACAAAAAGAAAAAGAAGAAGCCGGCAATGCAGAAAAAACGCTTGCAGGCAAGGTGGAAAAATTCGCGGCAACGATTGAAAGTTTGAAGAAAAATGTATCATACAGTTCTGAAACCGATGCAAAAGAAGCCATAGCAAACTATCAGCGTCTGATTGAAAAGCATACAAAACTTCTTTCCGCGAAAAAAGAAGAGTTAAACAAACTGCAGGAAAGCATCAGTAAAGCAAACGGGGTTATAGAAGATACTATCCCCAAACTGCATGATGCATCTGAAAAAGAAACAGAGATGAAAATACTCTTTCAAAACGCCCTGAAAGAAAACAACTTTGCATCCCTCGAAAAATATTGCACCGCAAAAGGAGATATTGCCCGAATAGAAGAGGATGAAACAAAACTGCAGGAGTACAAAACGGCCGTAAGCGAAGTAAAAGCAGCCCTGAAAGCACAGACACAACAGATTAAAAATACAGAATATGTCAGTCTGGACGCTCTGGAAGCATCCAGGCATACCCTCGAAGAAGCCCTTGCAGACCTGCGCACAAAACAGTCAGACACACGGCACAGACGCGAAGAAAATCTTACCACTGGCAGATTAATCAAAGAAAAAATGCATCAGTACCGGGAGGCAGCGCAATCGTATGACAACCTGCGCAAATTGGCCGAGGCGGCTACCGGACACATTACCGGTCAAAATAATCTTGAGTTTGAGAAATATATTCTTGCGGTTTACTTTGAAGAAGTGCTGCGCTTCACCAACAGCAGACTTGAGAAAATGACAAACGGACGCTATAGCCTTGAGCGCACCGATTTAGGTTCAAACGCAAATGCAAAAACCGGTCTGGATATTATTGTCTGCGATAATTTCACCGGCAAAACACGCACTACCGGAACGCTTTCCGGCGGAGAATCCTTCCAGGCAGCTCTTGCGCTTGCTCTGGGATTGTCCGATATGATTCAAAGCATGGCAGGAGGCATTCAGATTGATGCAATGTTCGTTGACGAAGGCTTTGATTCTCTGGACTATGAAACGCTGCAGGACATGATAAAAGTACTGGAAAATCTCACAACAGGAAACAGAGTTGTGGGCATAATCTCTCATGTGGAAGGACTGAATGAGAGTCTGGAACGGAAAATAATTGTCAATAAACTCGGGCAAGGAAGAAGTGAAATTGTTATGGAATACTAACCCGAGACCGCAAGTAAATTATCCCTGAAACACAAATCATTATCCATAGAATGCCCGCCATCATCTTTGAATCAAACACCGGCTTTACCCGCCGCTATGCAGAAATGCTTTCGGAAAAAACCGACTATGAAATGTATTACATACGTAAAGGAATCGAAGAACTGCCCAAAAGCACCGAAATATTTTTCCTTGGATGGATATGCGGCGGAAAAATCGAAGGCCTGCGCTTAGCACAGAAATACTTTGACGTCGTCGGCTGCGCAGCAGTAGGAGCAAGCGCCCCGTCACCGGAAAACACCGCTCAGATAATCAGAGCAAACAAAATCAATATGCCCTTCTTCTACCTGCGCGGCGGCGTCGCCCCGGACAAACTCACCCCCATTAAACGCAAACTTCTTGACATGATAGCAAACCAGATAGAACGCGACCCCCGAACCACACGCGAAAACTGGGACCTCGCAGATACATTGCGTTTCGGCGGCGACTTTGTAAAAGAAGAAAATCTTGCAGAAATACTTGCCTGGTTCGAGGCGCAGAAATAAAAAGAGATAAAATATAATCCGGTTACTGGAAGTAACCGAATCCCTTCTCCATCCGCTTTACATTCACAAACACCTTTTCCGATTCATCGGACGTCACGAATGTAAGAAGCGGAATCGTTGTTCCAAACTCATGCTGATAGAACCAGTAGGTACTTCCGTCACCATAATCCATGACCGCATTGCTCACCGTAAACACCGCCATATCCGTATCAACGAATTTAAACGACACATACTGGTCGCGCCCTATCTCCGGATAATTCGCCACCGCAAGAACACGCTTCATTAAATCCTCCTTGCCGAAGAAAAATACCAGCCACTCAATCCATTTGTCAACCGAGTATTCAACCGTAACCTCCGCATTCGTACCCGTTAACACAAACGTCACCGCATTAATATTCAGATACCCGTACTTATTATTCTCATACACCGGCAGCGAAACACGTGTCTTGCCGGTATCTGCAGAGGAATCAGCAGAAGTAACTGCAGAAGAATCTGCAGAAGACTCAGTAGAAGAATCATCCGCAAACACCGGACTCACCAGTGAACAAAGCAGAAGAACGCAGATAAGAATACAAAGAACTTTTCTCATCAGTATTTCACCCTCTTGTAATGCGTCTTGCCCGCCTTTTCATATTCAGCAATCTCCTCTTCCTCCCGCCGGCGCTTTTCAAGCCATTTCGTAACCGCGCGCTGGAAATGCGGACGGAAATAAATGCCCACAAATGCAAGAACCAGACCGGCAAGTGCCATAATAATAAAGGCAATCAGACCCTCGGTGGTCGACATCGAAAACGGCTCCAGGTGCGAAACGGCCATATAGTAAAACAATGCGCCGTAGGCAATTAAACCGGCCGCTGCAACAAAAAACGGCACAACGAAAATCCGCGCAAGAGCCGGACGGTTATTCTGCATGAAATCCGCAATCTTGCCTGCACATGCAACAAGACCTCCTGCAAAGAACCAGACCATAGCCCCGAGCAGGAATGTTAAGAGTGCATACAGCGCCCCCGCATAGCCCGAATTCGGATACAGCGTAATCATACTCATGCATCCGGCTAAAACACCTGCCGCACACAAAAGAAGCGTGCAGATATAGGCAATACCTGCAAATTTGCCGTTTTTGAAGGAATCAATAATACTGTGATAGGCAATGCCGAAATAATCCGCGATACCGAATCCCTTGAAGATGATATAAATACCGATAACACCAAGGACAATTAAAATTGCATTCAGCGCAGGCACAATGAAAGCAAGCACCGCAAACAAAATGAGTATTGCACCAAGCGGCACCAGAAAACCTTTTGCAATCTTCGGGTCGTCAAGAAGTTTTTTCACAATATAGAACTTGCTTTCCATATCCGGCAACTGCTTGATAGTGACCCGCACGATACTTGCGACTTTTATACGCGACTGAATAATAGGCAGTACATATTCATCTTCGGCCCCATCGGAGATTAAAAGACAGTCTTCTATTGCATGCTCTTCGACAATTTTATCCAGATGCTCGCCGATTCTGCGGTCGCCTGCAAGCATATTGGTATGGTTTCCGGCAAGAAGCGCAATTTCGACATCCTCGCCTTTTGCGAGGAGGTCATCATAGGTTTTTATTGTCTGAAATATTGCATTGGTATCGGAATCTTCCGGGTCGGCGATACCTAAAGCCGTTGCTGCAGCAAGACAGGAATCACGACCGACACAGGGACTGTCCACTTTCGCCTTATACCCTATGTCATCATCACGGTCGATACATAATATAAGCGTACGCCCAGCCATTCTTGATATAAATTTATCATTCAAGTCTTATATATGTTTGGAAACCGGGCTAAAAAAAGGAAATATTTAGATAAGTTTGGACCGCTGGAGTTTGAGCAGGTCTTCGGTGGTGAGTTTTTCTCCGCTCTTGAATGCGTTGAAAATGGTCTCTGCCTCCTTTCTTGCAGACTTGTTCTCCTTCACAGTCTTTACTTTCTTCTGTTTGGTTCTGATTCCGGTTAAGACCTTGTCGTAGTCTCTTAAGGATTTCTGACATTCGAGGAATTTCTTGTGTTCCTGGTCGGCTGCTTCCTGTGCTTCGACAAACTGTTTGTGCTTTGCGTCTGCACCTTCACGCGACTTGTCCGCTTTTCTGTAGCACTCAACCATGAGGTCGTGGTGTTTCTGTGCGAGTTCAGCCTTTTCGGTGACTTCAGCGTGCATGGAGGATGCCTGCTTTCTGTACTCGCGTGCTTCAACTAAGCGGGAACGGATTTCCTTGTTCTGCTCGTGTTCTTCTGCCTGGTCTTTGAGTTCGGCTCTGAGCTGTTTGATTTTGTCAACAATCTCATTTTCTTTCTCTTTGGACATCTGCTCAGTCTGCTGGCGCTCTTCGAGCTGGTCAATCTGGCGCTGGATGTCTTTTACTGACGGCTTTTTCTCGTGCGGGGCTGCGGGTGCCGGAGCGGCTGCTGCGCCGGATTCTGCACGCATTGCGTCAATTTCTTCAAAGAGTTTGTTTGCCTTGTCGTTTAACTCATTTCTCTTTTCTTTAAGAGACTGAACCGCGTTGTTGGATTCGTCACGAAGTTCTTTGTTCTTCTGTGCCTCTTCAACATACTGGCGGGTTGCTGCGTTTAACTCGTTTCTTTCGCGTGCATACTGGGATGCCTGGGCGTTTAACTCGTTACGCTTTGCTTTGTGTTCTTCAGACTCTGCTAAAAGTGCTTTTCTTTTATCGACAAGATCTTCGGTCAACGTTCTTACCTTACCTTGAATTGGCCGTACAATACGGATGATGCGGGGAAAATACGATGCAAAATGAATGAATCAGATGTAAAACAGTCCTGTATTTCAGTTCTCTTGTTCATAGTTTCCATACCGGTTTACCATCCGTACGAATCGTTTTTCGATTCCGGCGGTACGACTTTCCTATTATTAATGGATGTTTGAGGATTTAAACATGTGGTATTCGTATCCGTAACACAAACCTCTTTTTATCTGCCGTCGAATTATATAGGACATGGACCCGATACGATATTATGATATCCGTTTTGTCCGGGGGGAAACGGTTTCCATCACGGTCGAAAACGGAAAAATAGAAAATGCCGGCTCGTCTTTTTACGGCAAGGCATTGATTCGTGTGCTCGGCGAACACGGCTGGGGCTATTACTGTGCATCCTCGTTTAACATGGATGATGAAAAAGCAAAGCGCGATGCAGTCGCGCGTGCCGCCCGCGCGGCGCGACAGGCGAATGTCCATGCTGACATTGCAGAGGTTCCAAACGGCGCGCCGCGTTCATGGAATGCCGGCGCAAAAGAGCAGCGCAATGCTGCGATTGAGGAAAAAGCAGGGGATCTCCTTTCCATCGAGTCCGCTGCAAAAGGCGATGGAATTATCAGCACGTCGGCGCGCTACGGCGAACATTATCAGGACGTCCTGTTCGAGGACGCAAACGGCTATGAGGCCGCCTCGTCGGTTTGCAGAACCGTTTTTACTATATCATCCGTTGCGGCGCGCAACGGCGATATGCAGATGAATTATGAGCAGAAAGGAACCGTGGGAGCTCTTCGCCTGGCGGACTGCCTCCCGCTTGGCAAAAAATGCTCTGACATCGCCGTTAAACTGCTTGATGCAAAGCCCGCGCCGGGCGGCGTTATGCCTGTTGTCCTGAACCCGGAACTTGCCGGAGTGTTTGCCCACGAAGCAGTCGGCCATGCCTCGGAAGGCGACCTTGTCAGAGACGGCATCTCGGTTTTGGGCGACAAAACCGGACAGGTCGTCGGAAGCAAAATTGTGACGATAATTGACGACCCCTCGCTACATTTTTACGGATATGAGCCGTTCGACGCGGAAGGAATTGCCGCAGGTCCGGCCGAATTAATCAAAAACGGCGTGGTAAACTGCTTTATGCACTCGCGCGAAACCTTGGCCGCGGTGGGTAACGGCGAGGCGGGACACGCCCGCGCCGAGCCCGGAATGCAGCCTTTGGTCAGAATGTCCAATACCTATATCAAAGAAGGCGACGCAACGTATGAAGAAATCCTGGAAACCTGCAAAAACGGCGTGCTTCTTTCCGGCAGCCGCGGCGGCCAGGTTGATACCGGCCGCGGTGTGTTCCAGTTCAATGCAAAATACGGCTACCTGATTGAAAACGGCGAAACAACGCAGATGCTGCGCGACGTCTCTCTTTCGGGCGACATTTTATCGGTCCTGCACAATATCGAACTGTGCGGAAACGAGCGGCGCATGAGTGCGGGAATGTGCGGCAAAGGCCAGAGCGTGCCGGTATCAGACGGAGCGCCGCATATTTTCCTTGCGAATGCAACGGTAGGAGGTGCAGGGCAATGACGGAATTCAGTATTGAAAACGTACTTCGTGCTGGCGAGGCAGACGCCGATGAAATCGAGGTCTATTTCACCACCTCAAACGACTTATCCCTCGAACAGCGTGCATCTGATGTATCCTCGGTCTTTGAACATGCGGGAAAATCCGTCTACATCCGTGTCTTGAAAGACCATAAAATCGGTGTTTCGGGAACATCCGACATCACCCGCTGGAAAGACTGCCTGCATGCAGCGCTTTCCTCGGCAAAACTTGCTGAACCGGTGCCGGATTCCTTTACTTTCAGCGAAAAATGCGCGGTGCCAAAAGGCAGGGACCCGTTCGATGTCTCTCTTGAAATCTCGCCGGAAACCGCAGCAGACTACCTAAAGCGCATGAACGAAGGGGCCGCTGAGCACAAAGAGGCGCGGGTTGTTTCCGGCTCGGTCACTTTGTATGAAGGCAGTTCCACGCTTGCAAATTCAAACGGCGTGTATCTGGAGCGCAAAATGACAGACATCTCGCTTGGCATGGATTCCATCTGTGAAGGCTCGACGGGATACGAGTATGACGCAAGCCCGTTTGCCGACCGGCTGAATCCGGAAAAAACCGGCGAACGAAACACCTTCTGGGCAACGGCGTCCCGCAACGGGACGGCGATTGCGTCCGGAAAGTATGACGTGGTCTTTTCCGAAAATGTGGTTGATTCCCTCCTATTAGAGCTGCTCTGTGATGCAGTAAACGGCAAAAATGTGCTGCATGGAAAATCCATCTATGCGGGCCGCCTTGGCGATACCGTTGCAAACCAGGCGCTTTCCATAACAGAAGTCCCCAATGATGCGGCCGGTTCTGCCTGGCGGCGCTTTGACTGCGAAGGGACGCCTTGCCGGGATATTCCGGTCATTAAAAACGGCGTCCTTTCCTCATTCCTCTATGACCGAAAAACGGCCGCTGCGGCAGGGACACAAAGTACCGCCAGCGCCCAAAAAGGTGCGGACGGCTCGGTGTTTATCGGCCCGCACTGTCTCAGAATCGAAGCCCCCAAAGCTGACCTTCTGCAAAAACCGTGTCTGTACATAAACGAAGTAATAGGCGCCCATACGGCAAACGAACTTACCGGGGAATTTTCCGTGGAAACAGCCAACGCATTCCTGTGCGAAGGCGGACAATTTGTCCGCCCGGTGAAAAAGGCGATGATTTCCGGCAATGTATTCGAAATTCTCTCAAAAGAGATTTGTGTCTCGGAAGAAGTAAAAGCACTCGGCGGTGCCGTTGTACCGAAAATGCGCATCCCGAATCTGCAGGTTGTATAAAACCCGCACACCTATTTTCACTTACACTGTAAACAAATCAATCATTCCATCAATTTCCTCATCAGACATACCGCCTTCCCGCAGATACGCCCGTGCCCCGTCCGCTAAAGAAAGCGTATTGTCTTTGGTAATAAACGCAATCATCGGCCGGAATTTTTCTGACAGTACCGCCTCATACATCTCAGGGGCACTTTCTTTGGTAACACCGTAATAATTTGCATACGTCTGCATATAATCGGCTTTAATATCGTCCAGAGGCACACCGCATACCGCTTCAATCAGCAGACAGGTAAAACCCGCTCTGTCTTTTCCCTCCAGACAGTGAATATAATACGGCCCGGGAAGCTGTATAAGACGCTTCAATGCACCTGCTATATTGTTTTGGAACTCTTCCGTCATATACAATGGAGTCATTAACACAGATATAAGTCTGTCAATGTTGTGAAGTTCTTTTGCATAGTTTAATGCATCTCCATTTTCATCCAGAATCTGTATTACATCTTCCTCTGTATTTGCAAGATTTAAGACCGCATTTATGCCGTATTTTTCAAGAAGCGTGTTTACCGTCCCTGCGCGCCCGCGTCTGTCATCCACCGATGAAGCACCGCGAAAGAGCAGATCCTTTTTCAAAACACCCGACGGCAGTGCACGGAAATTGGCAAATGTTTCCGGCGCCATGCCTTCTGCCGGAGTATCTTCATACTGCAGCTGACTGATTTTTTCCAGAGCGGCGTATTTCTGTTTTGTATGCAAAGATACCGTGACCGTGTCTCCTTCAAAGAGATTAAAGGCATTTTGCATATGCATGGAATCACGAATCTTTGGTTTGGATTCAGCTGCATCAGATACAGCAAAAACCGTGCCGGCACTTACAAGGCTGCCGGATACACAAGGGACATCCGCTTCAAGATACCCGTTGGAAAAGGCAAGGTCAACACTGTCGCCCGGTGTAAAACCATACCTGAGAAATTCTTCATTCGTAATATCAAGAGTATAGCCGAATTTTTCATCAATAAGCACCGGCACGGTGACCGATAGATTGTCCAAATCCTCAGTCATCTGAGCTGCCGGCGTCTGTGTCTGTATTTCTGTTTGTGTTTCCTGCGGCGCAGAAACACAGCCGCATATACATACAAAAGAGAGAATCAAAATAAAGATGAGAAAATATCTGGCTTGCATACGTTATGATAGAGCATGAATTTATTTATAGGTAGCGATAAAAATTCCCGCGTACATTTCTTAAAGTTGATAACCTATTACCGCCCATTATAGAATATAGCATGATGGAAATAGTTTTTCTAACCGATATCCACGGCAAAACCGAAATTGCCGCATCCATTTTCGACAGCGAAGACCCGGACTATGTTTTTATCGGCGGCGACGTTACCGACCTCGGCGAACCGCTGGACAAAGTCATTCCCTTAATGGAGGAAATTCCCGCGCCGACCTTTGTTGTCCCGGGCAACTGTGACAAACGGGAAATCATTCAGGTACTTGAAGCATCTGCCGCGGTTCCGGTGCACAAAAAATGTCTTGACCTCGGTGAAATTACCGTTGCAGGAATCGGCGGGTCCAATCCCACACCCTTTGCAACGCCGTTTGAAAACAGCGAAGAGGAAGCCGATGCAATCTGCAGCGCTTTGGTTTCCGGTATGAAAAAGAACCGGTGGAACATTTTAATCTCCCATGCGCCGCCCTACGGCTATCTTGACGAAGTTGCACCCGATGTACATGTAGGATGCCATGCGGTTGCAAAAGTTCTGCCGGAATTTGACATAATCTGCTGCGGTCACATCCATGAACAAAAAGGTGTTGTCCATGTCGGACACCGCATTATTGTAAACCCGGGCGAAGCACGGGCAGGCAATTATGCAGTCATTACCATTAACGATGACGGTGATGAACCGACAGTGGAACTGAAGAATGTCTTTGATGAAGAAGACGACTAACTTTTTTCATTTTACAGATTTTTCCGCCATGACACACTGTGTCAGGGAAAGAGGGAAAGATTTTTCCAAAACTTTGGAAAATTATAATCAGTATATAAAATACGCTTAATTTAAGCTTCTTTTTATTTCTCCTCGCGTAGGGAAGTTTTTGTAAAAATCTTTCCCTTCTGTCCAAATCCTACGAAATATGACGTTTCAGACAAAACGGAGAAAGGAAATGCAGGAATCAATCTTTCCATGATCTTTCCCTAATCTTTCCCTTCTTTCCCTTTTTTCAGGGCATGTCGGGGAAACTCTTCCCCCAATCTTTCCCTGACTTTCCCCCAATCTTTCCCCGGATAAAAAAAGCAGAAGTTGAATGTATAAAAAAATTATGCCCCGCCGAACTTCGCCCAGCTCTGTTCAAGAGCAGCGATGGCAGGAAGCTTCTTGCCCGTCAAAAACTCAATACAGGCACCGCCTCCTGTTGATAAGTGCGAATAATCATGCTCAAGACCAAGCTGCTCGATAACCGCCGCCGTGTGCCCGCCGCCGCAGACTGAGAATTCAACGGTTGACGCCGCCTTCAGTAAATCGAACGTGCCGGCGGCAAAATCCGCGTCCTCAAATACCCCTGCCGGACCGTTCCAGACAATAGTGCCCGACTCCTTAAACGCCTTCGCGAACTTCGCGATGGACTTGCTGCCCATATCCATAATCGGGCAGTCTTTCGGAACCTCATTTACATCGTATTCAACACGCTTGCCGTCCTGCTTGACTGCCACATGGTCCGGAAGCATCACACGGTCGCCGAACTCTTTTAAAATCTCCTTTGCATGCTCGACCTCGCTGTCATAACCCAGTGTGTGAATCAGATTCTTCGACGGCTCGCCGATATCAATGCCCTGCGCAAGATAGAAGACGTTTGCCACCACACCGATAATCGAAACCTTGTCAGCCGTACCGTTCTTCAGGACATTGCCCGCAACTGTCATCGAATCATCGACCTTGGTACCGCCCAGGACAAACGTTACCGGCTTGGGCGCAGAGGTAAAGACTCTGCCAAGCATCGAGACCTCTTTTTCCATCAATAAACCGGCGACCGTCTTTTTTGCATAGGAAAGACCCGTAATAGTCGGCTGGGAACGATGCGCCGTACCAAATGCATCATACACGCATACGTCAGCCATCGACGCAAGTTTGCGCACGAGAATGGTCTTTGCCCCGTCTTCGGGCTTGAGCGTGAGATTTTCCTCCGCCATAAGCCGGACGTTTTCAAGAAGCGTGATATCACCGGGGTGCATATTGTGCACAGCTTTTTTAGCCGCGCTGCCGATAATATCATCTACATAATTTACCGGAAGACCAAGCAAACTTTCCAGCTTTTCCGCATGCGCGGCAAGCGTGGTGAAATCTTTCTTGCCCGGGCGGCTCTGATGGGCTAAAATGACGACTTTTGCGTCTTCAAGGGCGCGAATAGTCTGGAGATGTTCGCGGAAACGTTTGTCGTCAAGAATGGTGCTGGTTGCAGGGTCTATGGGTGAGTTAAAATCAACGCGGAGAAGGACAGTTTTTCCCGCGGTATCAACGTCATTGAGTGTCCCGAAATTCATATGAATAAGATAGGCGGGCAAACAATATTAGGGTTATGAAAGCAGGGGCAATGTTTGAGTACAACTTTTTTATCTGTGCCGGCCCAATAGTATACCTCATCTAATGTTAACTCGTGAAGATATTGCCCCTGTGATTGAAATGTGCCGGCTTTCAAAGGAGGCAGCGTCAGAACTTCTGATGCATGCAAACAATCCTGCTATTCATACTGATATTGCCTCGCTCAATACGTATGCGCATTTTTTCAGCGACTGGCACGGGGATAAATACCGCCCGCGGATTTCTTCGCGCACGTTTTATCCCGGCACTGTTTACTGTATTGAGCCGGAATGCGGGAGCACCACATGGGTTATTGATACAAAAGACAGGGGCGAACTTTTCGTTATTGATACGGGTTTTCCTGCCTATCAGGAGGATCTTTTAGCGACACTGCACGGTCTGATAACGGATTTTGATGTGCGCAAAAAGACGCTGGTTTTAACTCATATGGATATGGACCATGCCGGACTTTTATCCTGCTTTGATGCAATTTATATGAGTAAGACATCGCTGGACGATTTCCGGCGCCGGGAACAGGGGATGGCAAATCTTCGCGAGCGCGTACAAGCACGCGCCCCGTATTACCGGATAACAAGTATTTTGTCGCACGATTCGATTGCAGATACCAAAAATATGCATGCATTTTCAGATGTTACCGCAGGTCCCGGAAAAGCGCTGTCGTTTCTCGGGCATTTTAAAGCAGCGGCGTTTGATTTCGAGGTGTATGAAACTTCAGGCGGGCATGTCGAGGGGTCGGTTATTTTGATTGAGCGAAATCTGCGTCTGGTTTTTGCAGGAGACACGTTTGTCAATTCAGGAATGCGTAAAGAGCAGATGGATTTTATTAAAACGAGTATGGCGATTATGGGCAGTCTCAACGCGGATTCGGGAAAGGCGAGGCTTGAGCGCGCGGCGATGTTTATGCTGCTCGAGGGGGACGGGTGGGTAATCTGCGGCGGTCACGGGGGATTTACCGATTATCCGTAATTTTTCAAAAGAAGGGTGCGAGTCAGAGTAATAAGCCTCCTCATGTTTTCACGGTATTCGGCTTAGCGTTGTACCCGGGTTTGTTCAGGCGCATATAACCCTGTTTCAACTTTCACCCGCAGAGATTCGCCGTTCCATCGCCATTGAACTTCGATGCTCGTCATCGCTGTCTCATTGCTCCATCCATAGCGTATCGTTTCTGTTCCAGAGCTCCGGCTCTCGCCGGCTGTACTTGCGTACAGCTGCGTGCCTGAAAGGCGGGAGGACTTTCCTCAGCAGAATCAGTTACTGCCGTTGACCGTTTGCTCTCTCTCGCACCAGGATTATGTATTTGGTGTCTGATTTTATGAAACTATTGCTTTAACAGGGGCAAAATTATATATTGTCTGACTCATACTATGAATAGAACTATGAATAGAACTATCAATAGAACTATGAATAGAACTATCAATAGAACTATGAATAGAACTATGAATAGAACTATCAATAGACTATGAATAGAACTATCAATAGACTATGAAT
>DALTWG010000081.1 GCA_029987245.1 Methanocorpusculum sp.
CACCTAACTTTTTCTATTCACTGAATGAGATAGGCTCAACTGTCAAATTCAGGTTACAAAGGAGAATCTATAAATAAATTCCAGTCAAACTACTGATAACCAACACACTGATTAGTATGCCGGATGATATTGATTTATTTGCCGATGCGCCGCCGTTAAAAAGATGCGGCGGGTGCGGGCGGTATTTTGAGGAGCAGGAGGTAAAGAAGTGCCGTGTATGCGGGGAATATTTCTGCCCCGAATGCAGAAAAACGCATGACTGCAGAATAAAGCCTGATGCGGGCGCACGTGCGCAGCAAAAGCAGCAGGAGGCAGGGGCGCCGGCGCCGGTCTATGCGCAGCCGGTGTCCGAGCCGCGCGAGGCGCCTTTGGTGCGCGAGCCGGAAAACCCCTGGCGCCCGCCAATGCAGGAGCCCGAACCGGTGCCCGAACCGGCGCCTTTGGTACGCCAGCCGGAGATTCCCTGGCGCCCGCAGGCGCAGGAGCCCGAACCGGTGCCGGAGCAGGAATCTGATTCGGCACCGGTTTATGCGGCGCCCGGACCGGAACCGCTGAATGAAGAAAGGACCGCGCCGGTAGAGGATGCCGAGGGCGCGCACAGCCCGGAAGAGCTGCAGTGCAGTGAATGCGGACAGTATTTCCCGAAATCAGAGCTTTCCCAGTGCCATAAATGCGGAGCGATAGTATGCCGCGACTGCAGAAAACACCACAAATGTCCGCCGAAAAAGAAGGAGAAAAAGCCGGAGGACGACGACTTTGCCGAACCGAACCTTGCCGGTGAAAAACGGAAGAAAAAGGAAAAAGCAAAGAAGGAAAATGCAGAAGACGCCTATGATTCGGTAATGGATTTCCAGGAAACCAAACGAAAAAGATTCTTCTGGAAAAAATAATGATTCAGGCATAACCCCCCTACGCTTTTTTTCAGACGAACAGGACAGAGGCCTTAAATATCTGTACGCCAATATTACTACTATTTATTATGTTATCAGATATTGAAATCGCCCAGGCGGCGAAGATGAAAAAAATCACAGAGATTGCCGCATCTCTTGATATTGATGCCGATGAGCTCGAACTCTACGGCAACTACAAAGCAAAGCTCTCAGACGCGCTTGAAAAGCGCCTTGCCTCCAAACCGGACGGAAAACTGATTCTGGTTACCGCAATCAACCCGACGCCGGCAGGAGAAGGCAAAACAACGACTACGGTCGGTATCGGCGAGGCAATGCCTAAAATCGGCAAGAAAGCCCTTATCGCCCTGCGCGAGCCTTCTTTAGGCCCGGTCTTCGGTGTAAAGGGAGGCGCCGCGGGCGGCGGATATGCCCAGGTTGTCCCGATGGAAGACATCAACCTGCACTTCACCGGCGACTTCCATGCCATTACCTCGGCAAACAACCTGCTTTGCGCGATGATTGACAACCACATCCAGCAGGGCAATGCGTTAAACATTGACGAGCGCAGGATTATTTTCAAGCGCTGTCTTGACATGAACGACCGCGCGCTCAGAAACTGTATTATCGGTCTTGGCGGCCCCACAAACGGTGTCCCGCGCGAGGACCATTTCATGATTACGGTGGCATCGGAAATCATGGCTATCTTGTGTCTTGCAACCGATATCGACGATCTGAAAGTCAGGCTCGGCAACATTATTTTCGGCTACACCAAAGACGGCAAGGCGCTTTATGCAAGAGATGTCGGCGCTGTGGGCGCAATGGCGGCTCTTTTGAAAGACGCGGTCAAGCCGAATCTGGTTCAGACGATTGAAAACACGCCGTGTCTTATTCACGGCGGGCCGTTTGCAAACATCGCACACGGGTGCAACTCGGTGCGCGCTACCAAGCTCGGTCTGAAGATGGCGGATTACGTTATCACGGAAGCGGGCTTCGGTTCCGATTTGGGTGCCGAGAAGTTCCTTGACATCAAATGCCGCACCGCGGGTCTTACCCCGAACACCATTGTGCTTGTGGCCACTATCCGCGCTCTCAAGTACAACGGCGGGGTAAAGAAGGAGGACACGGGCAAGCCGAACCTTGCAGCTCTTAAAGCGGGTACGGTGAACCTTGAGGCGCACATTGAAAACCTGCAGAAGTACGGTGTCCCGGTCGTTGTTGCGATTAACAAATTCGCGGCAGATACCGAGGAGGAAATCAGGTTCCTCGAGGAGTTCTGCAAGTCCAAAGGCGCGGACTTTGCGTTATCCGAGGTCCATGCAAAGGGCGGCGACGGCGGTATCGAGCTTGCAAAGAAGGTTGTTGAGGCGTGTGAGAAGCCGGTGAACTTCCACTGCATCTATGACCTTGACAAGCCGATTAAGGAGAAGCTGGAGACTTTGGCGCGCGAGATTTACGGCGCTGACGGTGTTGTGTATTCCGCGGCGGCTGAGGCGTCCATTAAGGATATTGAAAAGCTCGGGCGCGCAAATCTTCCGATTTGTGTTGCAAAGACGCAGTATTCGCTTTCAGATGATCCTGACAAACTCGGCCGGCCGAAGAATTTCAAGATTACGGCTAAGACGATTCGTATCAGCAATGGCGCGGGGTTCATTGTGGTGGAGACGGGGGACATTATGACGCTTCCGGGTTTACCGCTTGTGCCGGCTGCATGCAGTATTGATGTGGACAATAACGGAAACATTTCCGGGTTGTTCTAAATTCTTTTTTTTTGGTTGTGTACGCTTTTGGAGATGTAAATCGTTAGGTTTATTACCCGTTTGTTTCGTGTGGAGATGTATTTATAGGGAAAGAGCGGCGGAGCGGAGCGGAAGAAAGTTTGAAAAACCGATAAGAAAAAAGTCAGTGAGGTATTTTTGGGCTTGAAAAAAGTCAGTGAGGTATTTTTAGGCGTGGAAAAAGTGAGGGACTTTTTTTGCGTGTTGATTTTGGTCGGTGAGGTATTTTGGCGCGCGGGGCTTTTGTGAGGTCGCTTCCGCTCCC
>DALTWG010000043.1 GCA_029987245.1 Methanocorpusculum sp.
CTGCGTCACATGGCATGTGACGCAACCTGCCGCAACGTGGCGTAAACCTGCCGCACGCCGCATCAACCTGCCGCAAGACCGCGTTTCACTCCCCCTTCTTTACAATCTCCTCCCGTACTCCGAACAAATATTCCTGCGCATACCCCGCAAACCTTCCGAAATGCTCCCGTGCAAAACCCCCCGCCTTCTCATAAGAAAGCCGGCTTTTGCCCCCCGCATACTTCGTTCGCAAAATCCGCTCAATCCACACATCCACTGGAACCGCCTCATACCGCTCAAACGAAAACAGCAGTACACAATCCGCTACCTTTGGACCAACCCCGCAAATTTCCATCAAAGCTTTTTTCGCCTCCTCATACGGCAGCGTTCCGACACGCTCTAAAAAATCCGACCCCGCACACCGCTTTGCAGCATCCGCAATATACACATCTCTATACCCCGTCCGGCACGCCCGGATATCCTCCGGCGAAGCCTCTGCAAGCGCCTCGGGTTTCGGGAACGCAAACCTCCCCCCGCCGACCGGAGACCCGAATTTCTCCGAAAGATTTTCAATACGATTCTGAATGCATGGAATATTTGCACACGACGAACAAATATACGAAACAAGACACTCCCATTTCGGCTGGCGCAAAATCCGCAGACCCCGGCACCGCTCAATCGCCTGATGAATCAATGCATCCCGGTCGATATCTGCTAAAATCTCCTCCAGGTCAATGTCCAGAGCAAAATAGCGGACAACCTCCTCCTCCTCCGCCCCCGCGTAATACAACACATCCCCCTTCTGCCTCACCCGCCAGAGCTTGCCATCAACCGGCGCAGACCAGATGTCCGCATCTCCCGGACGCCAGCGAAACGCCTGCCCGCACGTAAGCGAGAGCGAAAGATTGAACGGGATATTTTCCAGAGAGAATTTCTTCATCTGCATATACTATTGGGCGCCGCAGAATAAATAATCCGCCAAACCGCATTGCCCGCACTGCCCACCCCCGCCGGCGACCGTCATATTTATATCCTCAGAGAACGAATAACATAGCGCCTTTTATTAGGCTGATCAGCACAATTCTGCTGTAATGTGGATATCCAGTTGGTACAAATACGACTCATTTGGGCGACGATTTGTAATTGTGAACATCTGAGCGGAAAAAACCGCGGCAGATGAAGACCTATATAGGTCTGATAAAACGCGCAGGGCCAACGTCACACGATGTGCCCGTCCGGGAAATCGGAACGCGTTAATGTCAGGTTCTCTTTAAGCGAGACTTGGAAACAAAAGCTGTGAGACAACAGCGCGCAGAAAAACTTCCTGCGTAATCGGGAAAGAACCACAAGGCAAGACGTTGCCGGTTCGAATCGGGATATCCAGAAAGGATTATCAAACACACCCGTCTTTCCATCTGCAGACGCGAACGCGCAAAATATCTGCAGAACTGACAAGGTTAACGTCCCACAGGTCGATTTGCAAAACGCAAAGCCGGTGGTGAAAGAGCGGCTGTCACTTGATGACAACCAGCAGAACGCAGTCAACACTTTACGGTACGCAAAGATTGCACGACATGCACGTACACGAAAGAACAGTTGACACATCAAAGGAATTGAAAAAACATGAGAACAGTGAGACCTAGAGCAGGTTCACTCGCATTCTATCCGAGAAAACGGGCGAAAGGATACGTACCAAAATACCAGTCCTGGCCCCAATACGAAGGACAGCCAATGCTTCAGGGCTTTGCCGGCTACAAAGCAGGCATGACCCACGTCATCATGATAGATGACCACAAAAAGAGCCCGACCGAAGGCAAAGAAATTATGGTTCCGGTAACCGTAATCGAAATCCCGCCGATGTCGGTTGCAGCAATCCGTGTCTATGTCAAAGACACCTACGGCAAGCACCCGCTTACCGAAGTCTGGGCAGAAAACACCGAAGCACTTTGCGGAAGAATCACCAAAGCAAAAGTCAACAACGCTGCAAAAGCAACAGAGAAAATCAACGCAGCCATCAGCGACGTCGTTGAAGTAATGGTCTTAATGTACACCAAACCCTCGGCACTCACCGGCGTTTCCCAGAAGGTCCCCGACCTCATGGAAATCCGCGTAGCAGGAGGAAGCATCGAAGACCGCTTCAAGTACGCACTCTCCATCCTTGGCACTGAAATCGACATGAACACCATCCTTGCAGAAGGCCAGTTCGCCGATATCACCGCAATCACCAAAGGAAAAGGCTTCCAGGGCGCAGTAAAACGCTTTGGCATCACCCTGAGAAAGAGAAAGCACTCCAGAACCAAGAAAACCAGACACATCGGCACACTTGGTCCGTGGACTCCGCACCACGTCAGATGGCAGGTCCCGATGCCCGGTCAGACCGGTTTCCACCAGAGAACCGAGTTCAACAAACGCATCATTAAGATCGGCACCAACCCGGACGAAATCAACCCCGCAGGAGGTTTCCTCCACTACGGTCTTGTCCGCGGCACCTACGTCTTAATCAAAGGCAGCATCCCGGGCCCGGCCACCCGCTTAGTCAGAATCCGGTCTGCAACCCGCATGGGACAGCAGAAGTCTGTACAGACACCGGTAGTCGAATTCGTCAGCATCCAGAGCAAACAGGGGTAAACGAGCATGAAAGCAAATGTAAAAGCAATTGACGGCTCAGTCTTACGCGAAATTGAGCTCCCGGCTGTCTTCGACGAAGAATACCGCCCGGACCTCATTAAAAGAGCAGTACTTGCATTCCAGAGCAACCTCTACCAGCAGTACGGCGCAAACCCGTATGCAGGCATGAGAACCTCCGCAGAAGGCTGGGGTTCCAAGCGCGGCGAATCCAAGATTCCGCGTATCAAGAACGGAAGCCGCGGAGCAAAAGTACCGCAGACCAAAGGCGGACACCCGGCACACGCACCGAAAGCAGAAAAGATTCTCGTTGAGAAAATCAACAAGAAAGAGAAAGCAAAGGCAATCAGAAGCGCCATTGCAGCAACCGTCAACACCGAACTTGTCACCCTCAGAGGCCACAAATTCGAAGGCGAGGCAGCAATCGTTGTCGAAGACAAATTCGAGACTCTTGCAAAGACCGCAGAAGTCAAAAAAGCCCTTGCAGCACTCGGCCTTGCAGCAGACCTTGAGCGTGCAAAAGAATCCAGAAAGATTCGCGCAGGCCGCGGAAAGACCCGTGGACGCAAATACAAGCAGGCAAAATCCGTCCTTATTGTCACTGTTGAGGACTTCCTCGCAGGCGCAAACATCGCCGGTGTTGACTGCGTAAAAGTTGACTCTCTCAACGCAAACGTACTTGCACCCGGATGCGACGCAGGCAGACTCACCGTCTGGACTGAGGCAGCCGTCAAAAAACTCGGGGAGGCATAAGACATGACTTTAGCACACCCGATTGTCAGTGAAAAGGCAATGGTTCTCTTAGAGAACGTGAACCAGCTTTCCTTCATCGTTGAAAAGGAAGCAACCAAGAACGACATCAAAGCCGCAATTGAGGGCACCTTCAACAAGAAGATTGCAGCCATCAACACTATGATGACTAACAAAGGAACCAAGAAGGCAGTAATTACCTTCGTTGAGAAAAACGCAGCTGAAGAGATTCTCTCTCAGTTAGGAATCGTGTAAGGTGAGATAAAATGGGACACAGAATCAGTACTCAGGCACGCGGAAAAGGCGGTTCAACCTACCGTGCACCATCACACCAGTATAAAGCAGAACTCAAACACTTCGGCTCTGCAACCAAGACCGTCAAGGCAGTTGTTCTTGACATCGAACACGACCCGGCACGCCACACTCCGATTGCAGTCATCAAGATTACCGAAGGCGAAGTCAAGACCGACGAAAAGAAACTTTACGCACTCATCACCGAGGGCGTTGGAATCAACCAGGAAATCGCCTGGGGTCCGGAGGCAAAATTCGCAAACGGCAACACCTTACCGCTTAAAGCAATTCCTACCGGAGTTGCAGTCTGCAACATCGAGGCACGCCCGGGAGACGGCGGCAAATTTGTCCGTGCATCCGGTGCAGAAGCAGTTGTTATCGGTAAAGCAGACGGTAAAGTCGGCGTCAAGATGCCTTCGGGAAAACCGAAATGGTTCAACGAGGACTGTCTTGCAACCATCGGACTTGTCGCAGGCGGAGGCCGCGTTGACAAACCGATTCTCAAGGCAGGAAAACAGTATCACAAGATGCACTCCTCTGCAACCCGCTGGCCCAGAGTCCGCGGTGTCGCAATGAACGTTATCGACCACCCGTTCGGTGGTGGAGGACACCAGCATCCGGGTAAGCCAAAGACCTGTGCCCGCGGAACTTCTCCGGGTAAGAAGGTTGGACACATTGCAGCCCGCAGAACCGGTTGCCGGAGGTAAATAACATGGCAAAGAAAACTACAAAGAGAATGCCAAAGCGGCGGGAAGAGTATACCTACCACGGATACAACCTCGAAGCTTTAAAGGCAATGTCCATGGAGGAGTTACTGCCGATTATGCCTACCGGTGCACGCAGAAAAGTTCTCCGCGGATTTACCCGTGATGAAGAAGACGTCCGTGCGAAAATCGCCGCAGGCGACCACGTAAGAACCCACGTACGTTCAATGATTATCCTTCCGGAAATGGTCGGCAAGACCGTTGCAATCTACACCGGCAAGGAATTCTTAGATGTCGAACTCCCGGTCGAGGGTGTTTTCCACTACTTTGGAGAATTCGCGTTAACCCGTAAGAAGGTTACCCACGGTTCTGCAGGTGTCGGTGCAACCAGATCGAGTAAGTATGTCCCGCTGAAGTGATTATCATGGCAAGAACAGGATACAGCAACCAGCTTACCGGCGACAACATCGCCCGTGCAAAGGCAAACGAGCTTTCATGCTCTCCTAAGCATGCAGTCGAAATTGCTCATCTCGTCCGCAACATGATGGCAGATGACGCAGTCGCATACTTGGAACAGGTAGTCGCTCTCAAACGCGCCGTACCGTTCCACCGCTTTGCAAGAAACGTAGCCCACAAGAAGAGCTTAAACGGAAAGACCTTCGGCACCGCATCCGGAAGATACCCGGTCAAGGCAGCAGCAGAGTACATCCGCTTAATCAAATCCGCACAGAAGAATGCAGAATATGCAGGACTTGCACCTGAAAAGATGGTTATTGTCCACGCAGCTGCAAACAAGGGACGCTGCATGAAAGCAATCTTCCCGCGTGCAATGGGCAGAGCAACGCCGAAACACAGAGACACGGTGAATGTAGAAATCATCCTCCGCGAGGTGCAGTAAGATGACCATTGAGAAGAAATTTGTAGCAGACGGTGTAAGAAAGGTCCGTGTGCAGAAATACCTTAACAGGGAACTCAAACGTGCAGGTTACGGAGGCATGGACATTGTCAGAACTCCGGTGGGCACCCAGGTCACCATCTTTGCAGAAAAACCGGGTCTTGTCATCGGTAAAGGCGGCAAACTTGTCCGTCAGATTACCACTGACTTAACCGGCGAGTTCGGCATCGATGCACCGCAGGTCGAGGTCCAGCAGGTCCCCAACCCGAGCTTAAACGCTCAGATTATGGCTGAAAGACTTGCAAACGCACTCGAACGCGGATGGTACTTCAGAAAGGCAGGAACTTCTGTTATCCGCCGTGTGATGGATGCAGGAGCTCTCGGCTGCGAGGTTATCATTGCAGGAAAATTAACCGGTGCACGCGCACGTGTACAGAAGTTTGTCGAGGGCTATATCAAGCACTCCGGCGAACCGGCTGAGTCCGTTGTCGTTACCGGCTATGCAACCGCAGTGAAAAAACTCGGTATCATCGGTGTTCAGGTCAAGATTGTCCCGCCGGGAGCAGTCCTTCCGGACCACTTCGAAATCCGCGCTGATGCCAATCCGGCACCGGCGGAACAGGACGTTTTCGATGAGTTTGATGCAGAACTTGCAGCAGAACCCGACGTGCCTGTCCAGGAGAACTAATCATGGCAATCTTCAGAGCAAAAGAAATAGCCCAGTTTTCCGATGACGAATTAAAAGAGAACAAGGAAAAACTTGAACTCGAATTAATTCAGAACTACGGAAAAGTAAGCGCCGGCGGAGCGCCGGAAAACCCCGGAAAGATCCGGGAAGTTCGCAGAACTATCGCACGCATTGCAACTGAGCAGAACAAGAGAAAGCAGCAGGCATAAGTCTAAATGAGAAATCCGTCGAACATTCTCCGCCATGAATTAATCGGGCTTGAATGTTCGATTCTCTCATCACCGAACGCCTCCGATATAGGGATTTCTGGTCTCATCATCGATGAGACCAAAAACACCATCCGGGTACAGACAGCCAAAGGTATTAAGACCTTTGAGAAACAATATAAGTTACTCCGGGTTACCCTTCCGGACGGCACAGCGGTGCAAATAGACGGCAATGCTTTGTCTAATTCGCCAGTGCGTCGCGTAAACATGCGCGTTAAGGGGGGACGGAATTAGAACTTTCGTTCTCAATGTCAGCAGGTCAGTCCTAGGTGACCTGCCACGAGGGTTAGAAAATATGGCAAGAAATATCGGCTTAAATGTTGCAGTTCCTGAAAAGGAATGCAACGATGTAAATTGTCCGTTCCACGGCAGCTTACCGGTGCGCGGCCAGGTGATTACCGGTAAGGTCGTGAGCGAACGTATGCAGGGAACCGTTGTTGTAGAGCGCAGTTTCCTTCACAAGGTCGCAAAATATGACCGTTATGAGAAGAGAAACTCCCGCATTTCCGCACACATGGCTCCATGCCTCGACGCAAAAATCGGCGACGAGGTTAAAATTGCAGAGTGCAGACCATTGAACAAAACAACCTCTTACGTTGTTGTTGAGGTGACTCGCAAATGAAGGGATTAACTTCCAAAATCCCGCGCGCACTTCAGACGGGCTCAAAGATGGTTTGTGCAGACAACACGGGCGCCCGTGTTGTTCAGATTGTATCCGTCTACGGCTACCACGGTGTCAAGAACCGGCAGCCGAAGATGGGACTTGGAGACCTTGCAACTGTTTCAGTTAAGAAAGGCACTCCGGATATGAAGAGAAAACTTGTAATGGGCGTTGTCGTCCGTCAGAAGAAAGAGTTCCGCCGCCCGAACGGACTGCGTGTCTCTTTCGAAGAAAACGCAATGATTCTCTTAAACGAAAACCACGATCCGCGTGGAACCGACATCAAAGGTCCGGTTGCACGTGAAGTTGCAGAGCGCTTCCCGAAAGTAGGCTCTATGGCAACTATCATTATCTAAGGTGAATAACATGGCAAGAATTTCAAGCACTCAGCCCAGAAAGCAGCGGAAGTTCCGGTACAATGCACCGATTCACGTAAAAGGCGCATTCTTACACGCACCTCTCGCAGCTGATCTTCGCGAAAAGTATGGAAAGCGTTCTTTCCGTGTTGTTACCGGCGACACTGTCAAAGTAACCCGCGGTGAATTCAAAGGCACCGAAGGCGTTGTTGACAAAGTCGACGTCAAGAACACCAAAGTCATGGTACACGGCGTCTCCGTTAAGAAAGCAAACGGCGAAGATGTCCCAAGACCGGTTGACCCGTCCAAGATAATGATTACCAAACTCAACACTAAAGATGCCAAGCGTGTTGCACGTCTCGAGGTGAAGGCATAATGACCAGAACAAAGAGAATGTCAGCATCATCCCGGTGGCAGCTTGCACGCAAAGAGCACAAATATGTTGTCTCTGTTGCAGCAGGTCCGCATGACGGCTCAGCCCTCCCGATTGGTGTATGGCTGCGTGACCACATGCACATGGCAGAAAACACCAAGGAAGTCAGAAAGATTCTCCACGACCGCCAGGTTGTCTTAAACGGACACATTGTAACCGACGAGCACATCGGAATCGACGTCTTTGATGTTATCAGCTTCCCGAAGATTAACAAGCACTACCTTATCCTTGTTGACGCAAAGGGAAGACAGAACCAGTATGAAATCTCCGAGGAGACTGCAAAAGTCCAGCTCGTGAAAGTTGCAAACAAGACCACCATCAAAGGCGGCAAGACCCAGATTAACTTAACCTCGGGCGCAAACTTCATCGGCGAAAACACCTACAACGGCAAAGACTCCCTTGTCATCGGCTTAACCGGCGACGACCGCTTTGCAGTTATGCAGCACTTCCCGTTCGCAGTCGGCAGTTTAGCCGTCATCATCGGCGGTCAGCACACTATGAAGACCGGTAAGATTTCCAAGATTTACACGCAGGCTTCCTCTCTTCCGAACCGCATCATCCTCGAGGATGCAAACGGCGGCGAACTTGAGACCATCGAAGACTATGTTTACGTCATTGGAACTTCTGAGTCTATCCTCAAAACCTGGGGTGTTGACGCATGACCGACATGCAGACTCCGTACGTTGCAAAAGTCGTTGTCCACATGGGCGTCGGCGAAGCAGGAGAGAGGCTTGTCAATGCTGAAAACATTATGTCCGACCTCACATACGGTTCCAAACCAATCCGTTCCTACGCTAAAAACACCCTTCCGGCATTCGGTATCCGCAGAGGACAGCCGATTGGATGCAAGGTAACTCTTCGCGGACAGAAAGCAATTGATTTCCTTACCGTTGCATTAAAGACCTATGCAATCGAGCACGTCTTACATGCACGCCAGTTCGACGCAACCGGAAACTTCGGTTTCGGTATCGAAGAACACACTGACTTCCCGGGTCAGGCATATGATCCGAAGATCGGTATCTACGGTATGGATATTATCGCAGTCGTCGAGAAGAAAGGAACCAGAACCGCACGCAGAAAGATCCAGCAGAAGAAACTCAACAGCAAACTCCACGTATCCCGCGAGGAATCCATGAAGTTCGTGACTGAGACTTTCGGAATTGAGGTAGAATAAAATGGCAGCAAAAGACAACGGCAAAGTCCAGCAGAAAAAGTATGGCCGTGGTGCAAACCAGTGCCAGCTTTGCGGACGCAAGCAGGGTCTTGTACGCAGATACGGTATCTACCTCTGCCGCCAGTGCTTCCGCGAGTGGGCACCCACCATGGGATTTAAGAAGATGAACTAAGGAGGAGAGGAAATATGACAAAACAGAATCCTATCGCAGACGCAATGAGCGCCATTAAGAATGCCGGCGACACCGGCAAACTGAAAGTGACCGTTGAGCCCGCAAGCCGCCTCTTTGGTGACATGCTTAACGTAATGAAGGAATACGGATACATCGCAGACTACGAGAAAGTTGACGACGGCAGAGGCGGTCAGTTCGAGATCACCTTAACCGGCGGCATCAACAAATGCGGTGTTATTACTCCGCGTTTCTCGGTAAAAGTCGCAGAACTCGAAGACTGGGAAATCAGATACTTACCCGGAAAAGGATTTGGCATTATCATTTTGACCACTTCCAAGGGTGTCATGTCCCATGAACAGGCACGTAAGCTCGGTATCGGTGGCGAGCTCTTAGGATACGTCTACTAAGGTGGTTGCAATGTACGAACAGATAACTGTAATCCCCGAAGGCGTAACCGTTACCTTTGACGGCGACAACGTAGTCGTAAAAGGCAAGAAGGGCGAACTCACCCGCAGAATGTTCCACCCGGCAATCACCATGAATGTCGAAGACGGAAAGTTCACTGCACAGACCGAATCCGTCAGACGCAGTGTCAAGGCACTCGTCGGCACCTACGCAGCCTTAGTCAAGGTAATGGCACACGGTGTCTCCGAAGGCTACGAGTACCACATGAAGATTGTCTACAACCACTTCCCGATTCAGGTCAAGGTCAACCCGACTGAAGTCGTTATCGGCAACTTCCTTGGTGAAAAACAGGCACGCATTGCAAAGATTGTTGAAGGCGTCAAGGTCAAACTCCAGGGCGATGAACTCATCTTAACCGGAATCAACCGTGAAACCATCGGCAACACCGCAGCAAACATCGAACAGGCATGCAAAGTCCGCAACCGGGACCCGCGTGTTTTCCAGGATGGTATCTACCTTACCAGCAGAGGTGCTTAAATCATGGTATCTGAAATCAAGAGATTACTCAAAGCCCGCGAGGCAAAGAGAGCAAACTTCTACCGTCAGACACTCCAGACCAAAGTAAAGCTCGCTGACACCTGGAGAAGACCAAGAGGTCTGCACTCCAAGCAGCGGATGTACTTCCAGGCAAAGGGCGCACACCCGCAGACCGGATTCGGTTCCCCGAAGGCAGTTCGCGGATTCCACCCGAGCGGATACCGTGAAGTTCTCGTCTTCACTGCTGCAGAACTTGCAGATGTCGACCCGGCAACCACCGCTGTCAGAATCGGCGGCTCCGTTGGCGGCGCAAAGCGCATCGCAATCCAGACCGAAGCTGAAAAACTCGGCATCAAGGTCTTAAACAAAAAGGAAATTGCAGCACCGGTAAAAGTCGAAGCAGCACCGGCACCGGCAGAAGAGCCGAAGGCAGAAGACAAGAAGGCCGCAAAAACAGCCAAGAAAACAGCCAAAAAAGCAGCAAAAGAAGAGGTGAAGAATGACTGATTTAGCTTCCCAGAGAAGACTTGCAGCAGCTGTTCTCGGATGCGGTGAAAACCGTGTCTGGTTCAACCCGGAGAAACTTTCCGACATTCAGAATGCAATGTCCCGCGAAGATATCCGCAACCTCATTGCTGAAGGTGCAATTTCCACCCACCAGAAACAGGGTATTTCCCGCGGAAGAGCACGGGTAAGAGACCAGAAACGCTCTTACGGCCACATCAAGGGTGCAGGACGCAGATCCGGTGCCAAGGGTGCACGCACTCCGTCTAAAGAGCAGTGGATCAAAAAGATTCGTGCACAGCGCCGCGAGCTTCGCGCGCAGCGTGATGCAGGAACTATCACTGCAACCGAATACCGCAGACTTTACCGCCGCGCAGCAGGCGGTCAGTTCAGAAACGTTGCTCACATGAAAACGCAGATTGAGCTCGTTACCTCCCGGAGGGACTAAACTATGGCAACTAATGGAAGATACTTTGTCCAGTTCAGAAGACGCCGGGAAGGCAAGACTGACTACTACCAGCGCCAGCGGTTAATTGTCTCCGGCGAAAACCGTATGGTTATCCGCAAGACCAACCGTCATATCATCATTCAGCTTGTTGCTGCAAAGATGGAAGGCGACTACACGCTCGTTGCTGTCAACAGCAAGGAACTTGAGTCCTACGGATACAAGGGATACCTTGGAAACACCCCGGCAGCCTACTTAACCGGCATGCTGTTTGCGGTCCGCGCCAAGAAGGCAGGATACGAAAACGCTATTGCCGATATCGGACTGCAGGTTGCATCTGTCGGTGCACGTGTGTTTGCAGCAGTTAAAGGCGCTGTTGAGGCAGGATTCGAAGTTCCGGTCGGAGAAGACATTCTCCCGGACGATGACCGCTGCAACGGTTCTGTGATTGCAGAATATGACGACCGCTTCAAGGACCTCAAGGAAAACGTTGAGGCAACTAAGAAGGCAATTATGAAGGAGCTGGAGTAAAATGGCTTACGAACAGGAGGAATGGGTTCCGGTCACCGGTCTTGGCAAAAAAGTCATGGCAGGGGAGTTTGCAAACTTCGATGAAGTTCTTGCATACGGTGTCCCAATCAAAGAGGCAGGCATTGTCGATGCAATGCTGCCGGATCTTGTTGACGAAGTTCTCTGCATTGACATGATGCAGCGTATGACTGACTCCGGACGCCGTATTAAATTCCGGGCTGTCGTCGTAATCGGCAACAAGGATGGATATATCGGATTCGGCCAGGGCAAGGATGTCCAGGTCGGAACTGCAATCAAGAAGGCAATCACCGCCGCAAAACTTTCTATCGTCAAGGTAAAGAGAGGCTGCGGTTCCTGGGAATGCGGCTGCGGTCAGAAGCACTCTGTACCGTGGGAGGTTACCGGCAAGGCAGGATCTGTCACCGTTACTTTAAAGCCGGCGCCGAAGGGAATCGGTCTTGTGACCGGTGATGTCGGTAAGAAGGTACTTGCACTTGCAGGCATTCACGATGTCTGGGTTATGACCAGCGGTCAGACCAGAACCACGCTGAACTATGCAAAGGCAACCTACGAAGCACTTCGTGCAACGAATGAAATCAGAATCGGAGGAAGAGACTAATGTACGCAGTAGTTCAGGTCAGAGGTGTGGTTAACACCCGCCGCGACATCAAAGAGACTCTGAAGATGCTCAGACTCCACCACATCAACCACTGTGTCTTGATTCCGGAGACTCCGGAATACCTTGGTATGATCCGCAAGGCAAAAGATTTCATCGCTTTCGGTGAGGTCGATGCAGCAACGCTTGCAACCATCCTTGAGACCAGAGGAAGACTTACCGGCAACAAGCCGTTAACTGATGAATACGTCAAGGCAAACACCAAGTACGCAACCATTGCAGAACTTGCAGCAGCAATTATCAATGGCGAACTGCGCATGAAAGATGTTCCGGAGCTCAAGCCGGTGCTTCGTATGCACCCGCCGCGCAAAGGATATAAATCTACAAAGCGTACATATGTACAGGGCGGTGCCCTTGGATACTACGGCAAGGAGATTAATGAGCTTCTTGTCAAGATGAGGTAAGAAACATGCCAGTAAATAAGCGTTCAAAGTTCCGGGGTTCCCGCACTTGCGGCGGAGGCACTCACAAGAACCGCCGCGGTGCAGGTAACCGCGGAGGCCGCGGAGCAGCAGGATGGAGAGACCACAACTTCACCCGTTTCTACTTCTTAGGAAGAACCGAGGGCAAGCACGGTTTCGTTTGCAAGACTTCCTATTCCTGGGAGGTTCTTGACATCGGCGACATTGACCAGATGGTCGATGACCTTGTAGCACGCGGTATCGCAACTGCAAACGGTGATGTAATCACTCTGGATGCAGCTGCAATCGGTGTCGAGAAGGTTCTCGGCGGCGGTCAGGTCACTCACAAATTCGACATCACTGCAGAGGCTTTCTCTGAGAGTGCTGTTGCAAAAATTGAGGAGAAGGGCGGAAACGCCATCTTCTCAGAATAATTTTAAAGGTATAACTCATGGGACAACTGTTAGATCGAATGGAACCACTGCTGGCTAGAATGCCGACAGTCAAGCCGCCGGAGGGGCACGTGCACTTCAAGAACAAGCTGCTGTGGACCGCCGGCGTTCTGCTTATATACTTTGCATTAACCAATATCCCGCTTTTCGGGCTTGGCGGTACTGCAACAGATATGTTTGAGTACTACCGTGCGCTTCTCGCCGGTACGAGTGGAACTCTGATGCATTTGGGTATCGGTCCTATTGTTACTGCATCTATCGTTTTACAGCTCTTACGCGGAGCAGATCTGATTAAGATTAATACGTCTGATCAGCGCGGTCAGGTTCTGTATATGGGTCTGCAGAAGCTCCTTATCTTCGTAATGATTATTATCGAGGCCGTTCCGAACTTATTCGGATGGATTACGGCTGATACGTCCCTTTTCGGCGGTAACACTGTATTGGTTACTTTCCTGCTTTTCCTGCAGATTTGTATCGGCGGTGTTCTCATCATGTTCATGGATGAGGTCGTTTCGAAGTGGGGTATCGGCTCGGGTGTCGGTCTTTTCATTATCGCAGGAGTTGCCCAGGGTCTTGTTAACGGTCTGTTTAACTGGGAGATTACGGCAGGCGGGGACGGGTATCCGACCGGTTTCTTCCCGCGTCTTGTCATGGTGTTAATGGACGGTAAGGATTTCATCGGCTATTTCGGTCTGTATATTCTTGCGCTTGTTACAACTGTGGTGCTGTTCTTCGTGATTGTTTACGTTGAGTCGACGAGAATCGAGATTCCGCTCGCTCACGCAAATGTGCGGGGAGCGCGTTCCAGATTCCCGGTTAAGCTTGTGTATGCCAGTGTTTTACCGATGATTTTAGTGCGTGTGCTTCAGGCAAACGTGCAGATGATTGGTATGATTCTGTCCAGAGCGGGATGTAATGTCCTTGGTGAATTCAATGGTACTACGCCGTTAAACGGTATTATGTGGTTCCTGGCACCAATCAACCAGCCTCAGGACTGGATGTGGTGGCTGAGTGATTTCACGGGCGCGGGTCATGCTGTATGGGAGGTTATTCTCCGTTTAGGTATTGATGTCTGTGTCATGGTTCTGGGCGGCGCTCTGTTTGCAGTGTTCTGGGTTAAGACTGCGGGTCTTGATTCCAAGCATGTTGCAGCGCAGATTCAGCGTTCCGGTATGCAGATTCCGGGTTACCGCAGAAGCCCTGCAGTACTTGAGAGATATTTAGACAGGTATATTCCACGTGTCACTGTAATAGGTGGTGTGTTCATTGGTCTGTTGTCTGTTGCGGCCAACATGCTTGGTATCATTGGTTTTGTCGGTGGTACGGGTCTGTTGCTGACGGTTTCGATTATCTACCGTCTGTATGAGCAGATTGCCAATGAGCAGATGATGGAAATGTATCCGTTCATGCGCGGTTTCTTCAATAAGGAGTAAGCGCGTTGTTTGTCTTCTGAGGGGGTTTTACCCCTCAGGTTATACCCTTTTGTGTTTTTGTGTTCTTTTTTCTGGTTGTTTGTTTTTCGTGAGAGCGCGTAAGAGACCTTAATACTCGCATTCAAAAATACAGCCGGCTGTGTCCGGTTGAGAAAAAAAGACGGGAGGATAATTATTTATTTCTTATTTCCGCCCGCATTCAGCGTAATCTTCCATATAGATGCGTTGGATGTTCCCCATGCTGTTATGGTAAACCGGTGGTCGTGGCTTGCGAGTTCGGTGATGCAGCGGGCGGTTACGCGGGAGGTGAGGTTTAATTCTTTGGCGATGTCTTTTGATTTGAAGAATACGGAGCCGTTTTGTGTTTTTTCGAGGAGGTAGGCGATGACTGCTTTTTCCGCGTCGGAGCTGGTGACTTTTTTCGATGCTGCTTCGCGTGTTGCTATGGCGCGGGAGATGCGTGATTTGAGGACGGCGTGGTTGAAGGGTTTTCGAATAAAGTCGACGGCGCCTGATTCGATGCAGAATGCTTCTATTTCGGCGTCGGTTTCGCTGGTGAGAAATATAACGGGGATGTCTGCCCAGGAGGGGTTTAAGGAGAGGGTGGTTATCATTGACATGCCGTCTTCTTCGGGCATGTAGAGGTCTAATAAGATGCAGTCGGGTTGTATTTTATGGAGTATTTGGTAGGCGGTTTGGGGTGAGTCGGCTGTCCGGGTGGTGTATTCTTCGCTGAGGAGGTCTGCTGCGAGGGTCCGGGCTATTTCTTCGTCGTCGACTATAAGGATGGTTTTTCTCTCAGGCATTGGGCTCTCTTTTCTCTAAGAGTTATGTATTGGGGGCGCTGGTATATAAATGAGGCGGGTTTGGAAGAGGAAAACTTTGCATTGGGTTGTTACAAAAGGATATAGTGCTGCAAAATATAGTAAACGTCATAAAGAATTTTTTGCCACCCTTGAAAATGAGTTCAAAATTACCAAATGAACCGCGTTTTGACCTTCGTCGAGAGTGATTTTTAAAAATTTAATGTCGTTTACTATCTTTGAGCGCGGATTGCGTCAAGTTCTTCAAAGGTGCAGTATTCACTTTCAGGTGTATTGTCCCAACTATCTTTATTTTGTTCAATATATGCATCGTTAATGACTGGAGGAATGGATATGCCTGTTTCTCTCATTAAGGCATCTATGGATTCAGATACGACATCTCCGCAGGTCTGTCCTTTTTTTCGCAGAGCCATTATTCTGCGGTGAACTTCGGGAGAGATTGTTATAGTTTTCCTTCGTTCAACTGCTTGCATATAGTATTCTTTGTTTTGGCAGGTAATGAGTTTTTCCTTCATTCATGGAGTTGAGGCAATTTCGCGCCAACAACAGCGCCTCGTTCAAGCCCGCGCGCTTTCCTCTCTTCTTTTACTTCGCGGATGAATGCGCGTCCCTTTTTGCGTAAAACAGGGTTTGCTTCATTTTCTTCAAACCGTTTCGCGGCTTTGCCTTCCGGTACGAGACCTAAGTCTGTCATTTTTGCCTTGTGTCTACCTCAGCTGCTGTATTATAATCTGTATCTAACCCCATATCTCCTTTTTCTCTCCAATCAAGTCCAAATATCAGCCCCGATTCGCTTCACCTCCCGTCC
>DALTWG010000044.1 GCA_029987245.1 Methanocorpusculum sp.
CCCCCCCCCCCCCCCCCCCCCCCCCCCCCCCCCCCCCCCCCCCCCCCCCCCCCTCGTTTGCGCCGCTGGTGTCTGCGGCCGTTGGCGGATGCGGCAAGTATGCGGAGATTTACCGCGCGGTTTCGGAAATTCCGTACGGCGAGACGCGCACTTATGGCGAGATTGCGGCTTTTTGCGGCACGCATCCGCGGGTGGTGGGTAATGCGATGGCGCGCAATCCGACGCCGCTTATTGTGCCTTGTCACCGGGTTGTGGGGGCAAGCGGGACGGGGGGTTTTTCGCCGGATGTGCGGATAAAAGTGGAACTGCTGAGGATGGAGGAAAAACACCATAACGGCTGTAACTATTCAGCTTCCTGAAGTAACAGGCTGTATTTTTTACCGCGGCTTTTATGCGCTCTCTTACGCGCCCGCCCCGGGACAGCCAAAGAAAATGCGCCCCCCAACATACAAAATCCCAAACCAAAAACAGCCCCCGCACCCCGTCCGAAAACACCCGCCTGAACACCCGGTGCAAAGCCTTTCGCCCAAACAAAACCTAAACAGCGAAAGACTTATGCACCAACGCACGAAAAGAGGGACACAACTAACCCCCCCCGTTATTTTACGTACGATACCGTATGACGAAATTATTGTGCAACGCCGGAAACGAACTTAAACCGACGTGCATAACAATATACGACTGCCAACTATAAAAAACCCCCGACCCTGCGCGCGCCCGGGAAAAACCTGACATGAACCCCTCAGACGATGCACCCCGTGCGCGCGCCGGAAAAAAAACCACAGTAACTATTCGACCCCCGTATTTTTTTTGCTTCACATTGTGGACTTTAGAGCCCGAATTTGACAGATGGATCTTTGGCTGTGTCGCTTAAATCGCAATACCTGCACAGACATGTCCGTGTTGGAATGACGAGTTAAGATACACGCCAAAAATGCACCTAACTTTTTCTATTCACCAAAAAGAGATGAACTCAAGCAGTCAAATACAAGTTTTCACCTCCCCCACCCCACAAAACGCAACCTTTATATTCTTATACAACATTCTTATTATGCACAAAAGTGTAAAGGGCCACTAGATCAGTCAGGCAGATCGTCGGACTTTTAATCCGCAGGTCGGGGGTTCAACTCCCTCGTGGCCCGCTCCACGTAACCGGTTTTTAGAGAAGTTCAAACGCGTTGAACACTCTATCCAATTTCCGCTTGCGTGCCGTTCCACCCGTTGGGCGAACGTAATTTTCTCACTCCACAGACCGGGAACCCCTGTCTTCAGACAAGCCAGCGCTTATCTCAAAGAACACACTCTTCTCCCGCTCAAAGAAAAAAATCCGCGCGACAATTGCCCGCGCGCATGCATAGAAATAGACAAGTGCTAAAAGCTACCAACAATCAGCAGCTAAGACACCGTATTCACACAAGAATCTGATTAGGAGCTACATGACAAGACTACACGTATTACTGCATGACATGGTCCCTGACCACCAGATCATGGAACCCGAAGAAGTGGAAACCCTCCTTCACCAGTTTGACATCACCGAAGACCAGCTGCCCAAAATCTACCACGACGACCCCGCAGTAAAAGCCTGCGGCGGCAAACCCGGCAACGTCCTTCGCATCATCAGAAAATCCCAGACAGCAGGAGAAGCCACCTCTTATAGACTCGTCGTAAGACGCCCGAAAAAATAAGGTGAAACATGATCGACAGAAGCGTATTATCAAGAGCCTACTTTAACGAAGGCGACGTCTCAAGACACCAGCTTGAATCCTACAACAACTTCATCGAACACAACCTCCAGAAAGTTGTCGACGAACAGAAAATTGTAGACACCGAAATCGTCAACCGCGGCAAAAACCAGGCAGACGTATGGGTTGAACTCGGAAACATCCGCGTGGAAAAACCAATCGTCAGAGAAGCAGACGGCTCACAGTCCTCCCTTTTCCCGACCGAAGCGCGGCTCAGGAATCTTACCTACGCAGCCCCGATGATTCTGGAAATGACACTCCACCAGGGCGACCGCACCCTTCCCTCGGACCAGACCACCTTAAGCACCCAGGAAGTAAACATCGGACAACTCCCCGTAATGATCGGCAGCAAAGTTTGCAACCTCTGCGGCCTTTCCGCGCCTGAGCGCACCGAACAGGGCGAAGACCCCTGCGACCCCGGAGGATACTTCATTGTCAACGGAACCGAACGCGTACTGATGACCTTAGAGGACCTTGCCTCCAACAAGATTATGACCGAATACACGGAACGGTACAACGAACAGATACACGTTGCAAAAGTCTTCTCCCAGTTCCGCGGCTACCGCGCCCTTGTTGTAGTCGAGAAAAACAAAAAGAACCTCCTCGAAGTCTCCTTCCCCTCCGTTGCAGGCCACCTCAGATTCGCCGACCTCATGCGCGCCTTAGGGCTTGAGTCCGATGAAGAGATTGTATCAGCCGTTTCCCTTGACGAAGACATCTTAACCTACATGATGCAGAACCTCGAAGAATCCGAATGCGCAACCGTTGAAGACGGCATCATGTATGTGGGCAAGAAACTTGCACCGAACCAGACCAAAGACTACCAGAAGAAACGCGCCGAATTCGTCCTCGACTCCTACCTCCTGCCCCACTTAAACTACCTCGTCCCCGGCGACATCAAACCCGGAGACGAAGCCTACGCACTCTATGCAAAAGATGTCCGCGCAGCAAAAGCCGAATTCCTCGGCCGCATGGCAGAGGCATGTTTCGACCTCTCCTTAAACAAGAGGAGAATCGACGACAAAGACCACTACTCCAACAAGCGCTTAAAGCTTGCCGGAGACTTAATGGAAGACCTCTTCCGTATCTCGCTCAACAGACTTACCCGCGATGTCAAATACCAGCTGGAACGCGCCTCCATGAGACACAGAGAACTTGCAATAGGCACCGTCGTCAGAGCAGACGTCTTAACCGAACGGTTAATCCACCCGCTTGCAACCGGAAACTGGGTCGGCGGAAGAACCGGTGTCTCGCAGCTCATGGACCGCATTGACAACATGTCCGTAATCTCGCACCTGCGCCGTGTGATTTCCCCGCTGTCGCGGTCCCAGCCCCACTTCGAAGCCCGTGACCTGCACCCTACCCAGTGGGGCAGAATCTGTCCGTCCGAGACACCGGAAGGACCGAACTGCGGACTGGTGAAAAACTTCTCGCAGTTAGTTGAAGTGAGCAACGGAACCGATGAAGAACAGGTTCTTAGAACCATCCAGGCTATGGATATCAGGCCTATAGGGAGTGAGTAACCATGGAAAAGAAAATGGCAAGAGTATTCGTAGACGGAGCATTAATCGGTAAAGTTGACGACGCCGCTAAATTTACCAGAAACTTCCGCCAGATGAGAAGAAACGGCGATGTTTCAACAGAAGTCAACATCTCCTACAAGGATTACGCCAACGAAATCGTCATTAACACCGACCGCGGCAGAGCGCGCCGCCCGTTAATCGTGGTTGAAAACGGCGCCCCCGCCGTCACCAACGATGACATTGAACGTGTCAGAACAGGGGCTGCAACCTTCCTTGACCTTGTGCACGAAGGAAAAATCGAGTTCATCGATGCAGAAGAAGAAGACGACTTATACATCGCCGTCGAGGAAAAGGACTTAACCAAAGAACACACCCACCTGGAAATCGACCCGTCGCTTATTCTCGGTATCGGAGCAGCCCATGTTCCGTTCCCGGAGCACAACGCATCCCCGCGTGTTACCATGGGCGCAGGCATGATTAAACAGGCCCTTGGCTTTGCTCAGTCCAACATGAAACTGCGCCCCGACACCCGCGGTCACATGCTCCACTATGCGCAGGTCCCGATGGTCCACACCCAGGCAGCCGAGCTTATCGGTTCCGAAAACCGCCCCCAGGGTCAGAACTTCGTAGTTGCAATCATCTCCTACGAAGGATACAACATTGAAGATGCGCTTATCTTCAACAAAGGCTCTGTCGAGCGCGGACTGGGCCGCTCGCACTTCTTCAGAACCTATGAAGGAGAAGAGCGCCGCTACCCGGGAGGACAGGTAGACAGAATCGAGGTCCCCGAAGACGATGTCCAGGGCTCCCACGGTCCGGGAAGCTACGCCAACCTCGATGTCGACGGCGTTATCAACCCGGAAACCATTGTCCATGAAAAGGATGTCTTAATCGGCAAGACCTCGCCGCCGAGATTCCTGGAAGAGCCCACCGGCGAGTTAATCGCCGTCGAAAAGCGCCGGGACACCTCGATTACCATGAGAAGCAATGAATCCGGTATTGTTGACACCGTCATCATCACCGAGTCCGAGAACTCTTCACGGCTTATCAAGGTCCGGACCCGTGACCTCAGAGTGCCGGAAATCGGCGACAAGTTCGCATCCCGTCACGGTCAGAAGGGTGTCTGCGGATTAATTGCCCCGCAGGAAAATATGCCGTTTACCGCATCGGGTATCGCACCGGACTTAGTCATCAACCCGCACGCAGTCCCGTCCCGTATGACCATCGGTCACATGCTTGAGATGATCGGCGGCAAGGCAGGGTCTCTGGAAGGTTCCCGTGTCAATGCAACCTCCTTTAGAAAAACCAATGTCAAGACCATCTTCGACTCCAAGTTCGCCCAGGACAGACTCCTGAAAAACAAGGAAATCGGCGAAGACGTGGAAAACGACAACCTTACCCGTGAGCAGATTCTGCGCCACCAGTTAACCGAAGCGGGCTTTGCCCACACCGGTCGTGAGGTTATGTACGACGGCATCACCGGCCGCAGATTCAAGGCCGATATCTACATCGGCGTCATTTACTACCAGAAACTGTACCACATGGTATCCACCAAGATGCATGCCCGCTCGCGCGGACCGGTCCAGGTCTTAACCCGCCAGCCGACCGAAGGCCGTGCACGTGAAGGAGGTCTGCGTTTCGGTGAAATGGAACGTGATGTTATGATTGGACACGGTGCGGCAATGGCTCTTAAAGAGCGTCTGCTCGATGAGTCCGATGCAGTCAAGCAGTATGTCTGCGCGCGCTGCGGTATGGTTGCAATGTACGATGCAAAAGCAAAGACCACGAAGTGTCTTGCCTGCGGTGCTGAAACCGATATCTACGAAGTTGAAATGAGTTACGCATTCAAACTCCTTCTTGATGAAATGAAATCCATGGGCATAGCCCCGAGACTGAAACTGGAGGATATGGTATGACCGCGCCGAAAAAGATTGGAAAGATTGAGTTCGGTCTGCTTTCCCCGAAGCAGATTCGTGACATGAGTGTCTGTAAAGTAATCTGGCCCGACACCTACGATGATGACGGGTTCCCGTACCCGAAGGGCTTAATGGACCCGTCCCTTGGTGTTATCGACCCGGGTCTTAAATGCAAGACCTGCGGTCAGAAGACCGGCGACTGTCCGGGCCACTTCGGTCACATCGACTTAGCCAAGCCGGTTATCCATGTGGGATACACGAGACTCATCAGAAAACTGCTTCGTGTCACCTGCCGCGACTGCGGCAGACTCCTGCTTGACGCGGATGAACTGGAAAAGTTCTCCTCTCTTGAAGATGACCCGTATTCCGATGAGACCATCGGTGAAAAGGATATCAAAAAGGAGAGAGTCTGTCCGAACTGCGACTCGCAGCAGTACAAGATTAACTTCGAGAAGCCGACTTCCTTCGTTGAGGTCTTTACCGAGACGGATGAAAACGGCAAGATCAAAAAGACCGAGCACAAACTCACCTCCGCCGACATCCGCGAGCGCCTGGAGCGTATCCCGGACGAGGACCTGCGCTTACTTGGCATTGACCCCGAGGTTGCCCGGCCGGAATGGGCGGTGCTTACGGTTCTGCCGGTGCCGCCGGTAACCGTCAGACCGTCGATTATTCTGGAAAACGGTCAGAGGTCGGAAGATGACTTAACCCACAAGCTGGTCGATATTATCAGAATCAATCAGCGCTTTAAGGAAAACCAGGATGCCGGTGCGCCGCAGCTCATTATCGAGGATTTATGGGAGCTGCTGCAGTACCATGTTACGACGTATCTGGACAACGAAGTCGCCGGCTGTCCGCCAGCCCGCCACCGCTCGGGAAGACCGCTGAAAACCCTGTCCCAGCGTCTGAAGGGTAAAGACGGCCGTTTCAGAGGCTCTCTTTCCGGTAAGCGTGTGAACTTCTCGTCGCGTACCGTTATCTCGCCGGACCCGAACCTTTCTGTCGGTGAAGTAGGTGTCCCGCTTGCTATCGCAAACGAGATGTCGGTGCCGGTTCGCGTTACCAAGCAGAACCTCGAGGATATGCGGGCCCTGGTGCGCATCGGTCCAAACCGGCCGACCCTTCGCGACCCGTGCGGCGCAAACTATGCAAACCGCCCGGACGGAAGACGCGTGCGGCTGATTGCAGGCCCTGAAGGCAACTGCGACACGGTTGCGGAAATGATTGAGCCCGGATGGAAGATTGACCGGCAGCTGCGCGACGGCGATATTGTGTTATTCAACCGTCAGCCGTCGCTGCACCGTATGTCGATTATGTCCCACCACATCAAAGTCATGAATGGAAGAACCTTCCGCCTGAATCCGGCGGTATGTCCTCCGTACAACGCAGACTTTGATGGTGATGAAATGAACCTGCATGTTCCGCAGACCGAAGAGGCCCGTGCGGAGGCAGAACTGCTTGTAGCAGTCCAGGAAAACATTTTGTCACCGAGATTCGGCGCACCGATTATCGGAGGTCTGCACGACCATATCTCCGGTATCTTCTTACTTACGAACGGTACCAAATGGTATACCAAGACCGAGTTCCTCTATCTCTTAAAATACACCAATATCGAGCACCTGCCCGAGCCGGGCAAGGTGGAAAACGGTGTTCCCTACTGGTCCAACAAACAGGCATTCTCTGCCATCCTGCCAAAAGACGTCTCTATGTTCTACAAGGCGTCCTGCTGCAGAAACTGCGACCCGTGCACCAAAGAGAACTGCCCGAACGACGCATACGTCAGAATTGTTGACGGCGTGCTTCTTTCGGGAACCATCGATAAGAAGTCGGTCGGTGCAATGGATGGTACCATCTTAAACCGCATTATCAGACTGCACGGTACCAAGCGTGCCCGTGACTACATTGACGACCTGACGCGCCTTGCAATCCGCGCAATCATGCTGAATGGATTCTCTTACGGTATCAACGATACCGACTTAGGTAAAGACGAATACAAGCAGATTCGCGATGTCCTTGACAGCGCAGAAGACGAGGCTGCCCAGAAGATTAACATCTTCGAGGCGGGTCACTTAGAGCCGATGCCGGGAAGAACGCCGGAAGAGACATTAGAACTGCAGCTCATGAGCCAGCTTGGCAAGGCTCGTGACCGGACCGGTGATATTGCATCCCGTAAGCTCGGTTTCGAAAACTCCGCAGTGGTTATGGCAGTATCGGGTGCCCGCGGTTCGATGCTGAACATGGCACAGATGGCCGGCTGTATCGGTCAGCAGGCGGTGCGCGGCGAGCGCATCACCAGAGGGTACGAGGACCGCACTCTGCCGCACTTTAAGCGCGGCGACAAGGGAGCGGGGGCTCACGGTTTCGTGCGCAATTCCTACAAGTCCGGTCTGACGCCGACGGAGTTCTTCTTCCATGCAATCGGCGGTCGTGAAGGTCTTGTGGATACGGCAGTGCGTACGTCACAGTCCGGTTACCTGCAGCGCCGTATGATTAATGCACTGCAAGACTTAAAAGTCGCCTACGACGGCACTGTGCGCAGTACCGGCGGAAAGATTATTCAGTTCGTCTACGGCGAGGACGGTACCGACCCGGCGCGGTCTGCGTCGGGCCAGCCGGTTGATGTTCACGGCATCGCCGAATCCGTCTTAAAGGAGGAAGTGTAAGATGGCAGCAAAATCCTTAAAGGAAAAGGTTGACGCGGCACTTGAAGAGGGCGTTAAAGCGGCCCCGCAGGATGCCGAAGCAGCTCCGAAGAAGACCGCGAAAAAGGCGCCTGCAAAGCGCACCTCCAAAAAAGCCGCAAAGGCCGAGGAGGAGGGCCCTGTTGTCGTCGTCAGAAAAGTCGAGACCAAGCCGGAGAATCTCTCTCCGATTGAGGATGAAATCTGGTCCTGGGGTCTTCCCAAGACGCTGTACAAGCTGATTACCCAGTGGCTCGGGGCAAAAGATGAAGAGTCTTTTGCCGCGGTTGACATGGCGCAGCTCAAAGCCCGTGTTATGCGGATTCAGGAGGAGCAGTTCCCGGTTTCGACCGTCAATGATTTCATTAAAATCCTTATCAGAAAGCACGATGAGGGCAAGCCGGTATCTGACAAGCACTTTGATGAGATTCTCGCCCGGATTCGTAAGGAATACGAGGCAACCCGTGTTCAGGCCTGCGAGGCGGTGGGTATCAATGCGGCTCATTCGATTGGTGAGCCGGGTACCCAGATGACCATGCGTACGTTCCACTATGCGGGTGTGGCTGAAATTAACGTTACCTTAGGTCTGCCGCGTCTTATTGAAATCATGGATGCAAGAAAGGAGCCGTCCACGCCGACGATGACTATTTATCTCGATGAGGAGTACAGAGGCGACAGAGACAAGGCGCGTGAGGTTTCCTGGAAGATTGAAGCGGCCCCGCTGCATGAGTTCGGTGATATCGAGACCGATATCGCGGATATGTGCGTTATTGTGGAAATCAACAAGGATGTCTGCAAGAAGCGTAAGATTTCCGTGAAGGAAATCATGGAGCGTGCTCCGCAGAAGATTAAGGACAAGAGACATTATCGCGATTTCGAGTACGAGTCTGATGAGGAGAATAATATCATCCGGTTCCTGCCGAAGAATGAAGACTCGTATCAGAATCTGTTCCAGCTTGCAGAGCATGTGCGTCAGGTTATTGTCCAGGGCATTGACTCCATCAAGCGTGTGGTGGTCAGAAAGGAAAACGATGAGTACATTCTGCATACGGAAGGTTCTGATTTAAAGAATGTCTTCGAGATTGAGGGCGTTGACTGTACGAGAACCAGAACGAACAATATTGCGGAAATTGCAAACACGCTTGGTGTCGAGGCAGCGCGTACTGCTATTATCTATGAAGCATTCTCTACCTTGAAAGAGCAGGGTATCTCGGTTGACCTGCGCCACATTATGCTGGTCGCAGATATCATGTGCATGGACGGCGAGGTTAAGCAGATCGGTCGTCACGGTATCGCAGGCGAGAAGGAATCGGTTCTTTCCCGTGCTTCGTTCGAGGTTACGGTTAACCATCTTCTCGATGCGGCGGTTGCCCATGAGTACGATGAATTATCCGGTGTCACGGAAAATGTTATTGTCGGTCAGCCGATTAATCTGGGTACCGGCGATGTGAAGCTCATGGTCCGTCAGGTTGCGGGCGGGGCGAAGAAGAGCACAAAGAAGGCGTAAGGGTCTTCCGGTTTTTTCTTTTTTTGTAATTTTAGTTTCAGGCTAACAACCCTGCAGCCCGCAGACGTCTTGAATCAGTTCCGCAGCCCTTGCCTCGCTTTTTCCGCCGCACTTTTTTGCAATACCCAGGTGATACTCAATCAGTTCCTGTAACTCATCTGAAGGGTGCATGACATAGCGCGTCGCATGCACAGCGGCATCAATAATCGAATTAAAACCACGGTTTATTGGGCGAACACCGGTCCGGATGACTGCTGAGCCGATTTCGGTCAGTTCCACAAAATACGTCTGCTCTGTTTCATTTACTACCCGCGTTTCAAAAGCAATCCAGGCATCAGCCGATGCAAGAGTCTGCATTTCCCTGCCGCCGGCAGAAATTTCAGCCAGATCTTCAGCCCGGCAGTCATTGAACGCATAAAACGCATACGGATACGAGTCCGACACAAAGTTCGCTGTGACCCAGCCGTAGTCAAGGATATTCTGCACCGTCTTCGAGCCCTTGAATAAAATCATCTTCGGCGTCTGACCGGGTTTCTGGATAATACCTATAGGCGCTGCATTATCTCTGGTCACTGCAATAATTTCATTGATGCCCGCGTCTAACAGTCCCAATTCCACCCCTCCAGAAGGGAAACAAAAATCCCTGCGATGCAGATGTCGGCAAGAGAGCCCGGGTTAATGCCTTCTTTGAGACAGAAGGCATCGAAGGACTCGGCCGTTGTTTTGCCGTCGAGCACGCTTTGTGCAAGTGTTTTCACCGATTCGGCCGTTTCCAGGTCAAACTTTTTTGCAACAAACGTATCCGCGTGGCGCGCCATCATTTTCAGGAATACATCGGAAATCTTCGACGCCCCGCCTGCGCTTTGCAGCAGGGCAGCGCACTCTTTTGTCAGAGCAAAGCCGTTGGTCCATTCGCGGGCGACCATGTCGTTTTTGGCTGACATCTGCATCACGTCGAGCATGGTCATCTTTTTTTCATAAAGCATGTGGATGGACTCAGGATCATTCACATCCATTTCGCTTTCTTTGTTCGTTCTCACCTGTGTCAGTCCAAACGCTTTGTAAAACAGAACCGCGTCTTCGACGTCTGTCGCCGCAGTTTGCCGCATGGCGCCTTCAATCCCGCGCCCTTTTAAAAGCGGCAGCAGAAGAATGAACGCACCGAAATGAGTGTTGCCGCCTGAATGATTATTTGTGCGTTCAACGGCGTTATAAAACGCCTGACCGAGAGAGAGGCCGTCAATCTGCTCGAAGACTTCGCGGGCCCGGGCGGCGCTGGAAAGGAAATGGCTCATGCTGGTGTCGTCGTAGTCATGCAGCCGGTCGATATTTCCCGGCTTGCATTTTGCTGTGACCTCAAGCAGCATGGCAAACTCGGCGGCTTCGGCCGGGGTGAAGTTACTGTTTGCCAAAGACATAATTCATTACCTGCGTGCCAAGCCGGCGTTTCAGGTCCATGTAGGCGTCATTTTTCAGTCCGATGGCCTGCGTTGTCATTTCACGAAACATACATGGGGTTGATGTTTTGCAGCACCAGGCAAGGCTTCCAAAGCAGGTGTGGCTGCCTTCTGCAAGCAGGGTATCAGCGGTGAGGACTTTTTTTAATTCAAGGTATTCTTCACGGGAGAGACCGATTTTTTCCAGGAAGGGAAGAAGGGGACAGCTTTTTACCGGCATGCAGCAGAAGGCAAGGCTTCTGATGTCGCCGCCTCTGCACAGCTGTTTTGGTGCATTGTACCAGCCGACGGATTTTGCTGTTTCGGTGATGAAATAATCCAGGGCTTTGAGGGTGTCCAAGTCGGATTTGCGGGCGACGGAGACCAAATCCGCGCCGTGGCTGAAGTAGTCCATCATGATGTCAGGGCTGTCAACGCTGTTGTTTGCGATAATAATCAGGGGGCAGGCGTTTCTTATCTGACGGACTTTGGCGTAGCCGAAGTCCATGCAGTCTATGTGCAAAATCGCTGCGCCTGCTTTCCAAAGCCGGCGGGCGAGTTCGGCGTCGTTTGTCACGCCGGCGCGGAATTTTACCGAAACGGTGTATCCGGCGGCGGAAAGCGCTTGAGTGATGGCGCAAAGTGTATCTGCATCTGATAGCAGCGCCTCGCCGCATCCGGCGTCTGTCATGGGTTTCTGGCGGCAGTGGGCGTCTATTTCATAGATAACGCCGCGGCCGATTTTTTCTGCAGCAGCTAAAAACGCGGCCGTGTCTTTTCCTCTGAGGTTGAGTCCGCAAACAACGCCGCTGTTTTCCATTTTTTTCGCTTCGGCGGCGATTTCTTCGATGTCGTGGTCAAATTCCTTTCGGCCGCCTGCTTGTATTTCGGCCGAGGCGGCGTTTGATGCGGCATCTATATTGAAGCCGCCTAAAAAGGCGGCGCCGATATGGCTTTTTCGCGCAAGGGCGTATCCGGCGTCGGTTATTCCCGCCATCGCGGAAAGGATTATTGGTGTTTTGAGAGAGACCCCGTTAAGGGTGATGAACTTTGTATCATCCGGCATACTTTTTAGTTTCTATTTATTGACAGATAAATATTCTTACTTGCAATGCTGTCAATCCAAACTTTTTTTATCTCATAACACCAAGACACATATACTATGGGAGATACAAAAAAGATAGCAGAGATAGCAGCCATCCTCGCCATCCCCGAAGCCGACTGCCGCAAAATTGCCCAGGAATACGATGACATTCTTCCCGGCAAAATGATAGGCCGCATTAAAATCTACGACGACAACTCTGTTGACCGGTTCAGGAAAATCGCCGACCTGCGGGCTCAGGGGCTGCCGCATGAAATTATAGTTCAGGCAATCAAAGGCGGCAAAAGTCTTGAAGAGCGCGCTCTTGAAGACATGAAAAAAATGGGCATGCTTGAAGAAGAGAAAAAAGAAGCCGCTGCACCAAAGCCGGTTCCCCGCAGCGAAACCGAGGAAGAACTCATCCTTGCCGTCCGCAGCGCAGAAGATAAAGTCACCGGCATGGAATATAAACTCACTGCAATCCGCGAGTCGGCGCTATCTGACACGGAAAAAATTCTTCAGGCAATAGCGGATTTGTCCGGCGACGTTACTGCCTTAAAAGACCAGGTGCACACTCTCTGGGACCAGATAGCCCAGCTTGAAACCTATCTGCAGGAATCGGCGAAAAAGAAACACTTCTGGGAAAAATAGTTGAAAAAATTCCGTAACTATTCACGTACCTTAGATTGTTGGTCTAATTTTTTGAAGAGCGCTCACGCGCAAAACGCAGATTTCCGCGGATTACAGCAGATTCTTTCGGCGGGCGAATTACGCCCGCCGTTATGAAAAAGATCAAGAACCTTGAATATTAATTTGAAAAGAAGATGTATTTTTTTGCGGCGCCGTAATTCGGCGCCGCCCTTAATCTGTTGCAATCTGCGAAAATCAGCGTGTAATCTGCGTAATCTGCGTTTTTCGCGCGTAAGCGCTATTCAAAAAAATAAGATCAGCCATCCAAGGTACGTGAATAGTTACGTTGATTTAACCAACCGTACGGTTTCTCTTTCGTTTTCTGATTTCGATGGGTTTATGGAGAAAATTACCTTACGTCTGCCGGAAAAAAGGATACAGTCTGAAAGACTGTTTATTTTTCCATTTTTATAATCACATCGGCAACATTTCTGCCAAAGGTCTTTAATGTTTCAATGCCTTCTGCGTCTTCTGCTGCCTCGCCGGGTTTGCCGCCAAAGACAATGTTCCAGTAGGTGGAGCCGCAAACTGTCATTCCCGAGATGAAAAATGCCATTAACATCTCCTGCAGTGTTGAGGTAAGACCTCCGCGGCGGGCTACTACAACAGGGCCGCCGATTTTTCCTGCAAGCCAGTTGCCGTTGCTGCGCGCAACCATGGACATTCTCTGCATGAAGTTCATTACATCGCCGCGGGCGGTTCCAAAGTAGACCGGGGCGCCGACAATGAAGCCTTTTGCTTCGCGGATTTCCGGAAGGAATTCATTCAAGTCGTCTTTTAAGGAGCAGGCGCCGTTTCCGGCGCATTTTCCACAGGCAATGCAGCCTTTGATTTCCTTTCCCCGAAGGGAAACGACTTTGGCGCTCAGGCCGGCGGATTCAATGGCTTCCTTGCAGACATTTAATGCAAGTTCGGTGTTGCCGTTTGCGCGCGGACTACCGGAGAGTAAAATTACATCTGTCATATACTATAATGGGTGCCGGAAAGTAAAAAGCATTGGGTTGGAAAACTCCGAGGCTTTAGCCGAGGAGTGAGCACGGCTCTGCCGTGCGATTTTTTCCGTGCGACTTACAGGAAACCTGTGTTGGATTAGTAATTAGTAAACGTGAAAAAAGAGGGTTAGTAAATTTTTGCACCTGCGTTTGCGCCGGGCATGCAGGTGAAAATATACTTGACGGTGATTACAATCAGGTCTTTGCAGGGGTATGCTCCCGGCTTTTTGATTTCAAGCATCTGGCGCATTTCGTTATGCTCCGGGGTGTCGCGCATAATTTCTGCAGTGCCTTTCAGCTGGAAACAGTTGCCGATTTCACGATTCCAGACAAGGACGGAGACCTGCGGGTTTTCCTTGATGTTGGCAAGGGTTTTGTTCATGAAATTGTTTGCAATAAGGATTTTGTCTTTTCTCAGGAGCACTGCACCCATCGGTGCCACATTCGGGATTCCTTCTTTGGATGCAGTTGCAAGATGGATAATGCCCACTTTTTTTGCCTGTTCAATAAGTTCTTCTGGAATTTCTACCATAGTTTACTATATGCTCTAAAAACGCTTAAGGCTTTGGTCAGAGAGAAGGTATCCATGTATTTATGCTCAAAAAGCCAATAGTATAGTATTATGCATGGCGGAGAAGAAATATTCAAATATAAACAGTGCCTTGTTCTTCGAACGGATTTAAAAATGAGCTGCGGCAAAATGTGCGCTCAGGCGGCCCATGCCTCCATCAGCTCCTATGAAAAAACATCGCTTGCCGACAGAAAAGAGTGGATGCGCGAAGGTATGAAAAAAGTCGCTCTCAAGGCCCCGGATGAGATGACGCTCTATAAATTAAAGGCACAGGCGGAATTAATCGGTGTGCCCTGCGCGTTGATTATCGATGCAGGCATGACGGAAATTGCGCCCGGTTCTGTTACGGCGCTTGGCATCGGTCCTGCAAAACGCGAGATTATGGATAAGGTCACTGCTGAACTGAAGCTGTTATGAGGCAGTCTTTATATCCCCTGGAACAAAGCCTCGGTATGGGCTGGTATGCCTCGGATTCGGACGGTATCGGCGGTCATTTGCGCGAGACGCCGGAGGATTTCTGTGTTGAGGAAATCCCCGAATCATTCACGGGTCAGGGGCCGTATGCTGTTGCAAAGCTGGTCAAAAAATCCTGGGAGCATCAGCATGCGATGAAAGAAATTGCCAGTCGTCTTCGCATCAGTTCCAAGCGTATCGGCTGGGCGGGGACAAAGGACCGCAATGCGGTGACTGCGCAGTATATTACGCTGTACAACATAACCCCGGAGGAGATTGCGGCTCTTTCTATTAAGGACATGGAACTGACGTATATTGGTCAGCATCAGTCGGCTTTATCTTTGGGGCAGCTGCAGGGAAACCGCTTCGTTTTGCGTCTTCGGACCTGTTCAAATACGGAGGGCGTTGATGAAATCTGCCGGGCCGTATCTGAAGGAATCCCGAATTATTACGGGCTGCAGCGGTTTGGCGCGCTTAAGCCGGTCACGCACCGGATGGGCTATCACATTCTGCGCGGGGAGTATGAAGAGGCAGTGTGCCTCTATATCGGTGATGCTTTTCCTTATGAGTCTGATGAAATAAAAGCCGCCCGGCGCAGGTTTGCGGAGTCGATGGATGCAAAGGAAGCCCTTCATGCGCTTCCGGTCCATCTGTCGTTTGAGCGCATAATGCTTGATTCGCTGATGAAGAAAAAGGAGGACTATGGCGCGGCGCTTCAGTCTCTGCCGCCCAAGCTTCTTTCGATGTTTATTTCGGCATACCAGTCCTGGCTGTTTAATTTAGCGGTGAGCGCGCGCTGCGCCGGCAGCACGCCTTTTAGCGAGCCGCGCACGGGCGAGCATCTGATTTTTGCAAACGGCCGCATTGATACGGTGACGGAGAAAAATATGCCGGTTGCGCGCCAGCATATGAAGCGGGGCAGGTGCTTTATTGTGGGCTGGATGCCGGGAAAAACGCTTGGCGCGGCCCCGGGGCCTCTTGAGCAGGTGATGCTTGCGCAGATGAAAGATGACGAAATCTGCGAAGCGGATTTCGGGCGGGCGGCTGAGTTCGCGGGCACGGCGTTTGACGGCAACAACCGCCGTATTTCGCTTTCGACGGAGGTTGAGGCAAAAGCGGACGGGGATATTGTCACGCTGCAGTTTGCGCTTCCGGCGGGGCACTATGCTACCACGGTTGCGCGCGAATTTATGAAAGCAGCGCCGGAAGAAATGGTGTAAAAAAGGGGGTTCAGGTTCTGCGGCAGGCAAATAATGCCGCTGCGCAGCCTGTCAGAATTCCTGCAAGCGGAATCGGGGAGGCAGGAGCCTGTGTTTGTGTCGGAATTTCAGTCGGAAGTTCGGTTTGCACAGGGGCGGCAACCGGTGTTTCAGTCGGCAAAACTGCTGCAGTTTCAGTCGGGGT
>DALTWG010000004.1 GCA_029987245.1 Methanocorpusculum sp.
ACACTATCACTGCACTCGGTCCAAGCCCGATTGCTGAAGAGAGAAAGAGAAGAGGACTCTAAGTCCCCTCTTTTTCTGAAAAATCAGTCTATTTTAACAACTTGTGTCTTTGTATCGTCGTATTTGCCGTCGAGTTGCGACGGGTCGCCGTAGGTGTAGATTATGCTGCCCTGCGAAAGGTAATAGAATGCGCTTTTCTCAATATTTGTTACGTCACTGTAAAGTATAACCGTTTTCAGTTTCGGGCAGCCGTAAAATGCCCACTCGCCGATTCTGGTTACGCTTTCCGGGATAGTGAGTATCGAAAGTTCTGAGCAGCCGACAAATGCTTCATTGTTGATTGTCTGCAGGCTTTTGGGGAGATTGAGCAGTGAAAGCTTGCTGCACCACCAGAATGCGCCGTTGCCGATGCTTGTTATGCCTTCGGGAAGAGATAGCGCGGTAAGGCTGCTGCATCCTGAAAAGGCAAAGCTGCCGATGCTGGTGACGGTGCCGGGAATTTCAGCACATGTCAGGTTTTCGCAGCCGTAGAATGCGTTTTCTCCAATGCTTGTTACGCCTGCATCAATGTGCAGCGCGGTTATTTTGTCCCGGCAGGAAAACCAGGGTGCACCGTTCCAGACATAATTTTCCATCGGTCCTGTACCGGTGATGGCAAGTTTTCCCGAGCTGTCTAATGACCAGGTCAGTTTTTCTCCGCAGGTCCCCATCTGCATTGCGCATGCAGCGCCACAGAAGAGTGTGGTGAGTAATATCAGTATCAGTCCGGCTGATAGAATTTTGTTACCGTTTTTCATTTTTGTCACTCGTATTTACACAATCGGGAATTTCTCTCATCCCGCCGCTTGTAAAGTCATACCCCTGCATAGCTGATGTCGTATTTTTGTCATGGCGTCTGAGCGCAGGGGTATTGGAAATTCCCGATACTTAATTGATTTGCGAAAATAAACCCTTGCTGGAAGTATTTATAGTGTTTTTGGGAAAGTAACTACAAATGGTTATGATAAGATGAAAGAAAAAAAGTATATTTATTCAATCAGAACTGCGTTGATAACGCCGTCCTGACCGGGTCTGGAAACAATACGTGCCTTGCCAAGGTCGGTTACAATAATTGCGCCCTTGGTCATTAAGTTGCGGCGGACGTAGTTCGGGTTTGCTGCGTTCTCTTCTACAGTGTTGATCTTTGCTTTCTGGACCTTTCCGGTCTTTGCGTCTGCAACGTTTGCGTACTCAACACGGAGCGCGCGTACCTTGGTGTTGCCGCCGGTAGTGCGGATGGTCTTTACACGGTTCTCGCCGATAATGGTATCAGCCGGAGAGCGGCCGATTTCGGTCCGTCTCTTTCCCTGGGATGCGTGGTAGCGTCCTCCGGTGGATTTTCTGGTGGATTTTCCCTGCCAAAGCATTTTTTAATATCCTTGAAATTTTATCTCTGATTGATGCATGACTGCATCAGTCTTTTCACAGAGCCTATATTTATTGGCGTTCATTGTATATAATCTCTCGCTGACTTTTGGCGCAATCTTTTTATTGCGATGTGTGCGGGCATGCGAAAACGCGGGAGAACCTGTGATAAATGCTGAAGAGAAAAGGGATTGAAGTTCTCAATTCTTTCGACGCAGTTTTTGCGTCCATGGGATTGTATGTATGTAATAAATTAGATTGATTCTGACGAGGCTGGTGTCATTATCATATCGAGGTAATTGTCCAGTGGATGGATGTTTGCGTGCATTTCAGTTAGTGAATCCAACTCATTTCTTGTTTCCTCCTGTTGCATACTATACTATGTTTTTCGGTACAAATATAGGCAACCGGAAATTTTTTCGGTTTAATGAAATTTTACGAAACTGTTTGGGTGATTTGAAGGGGTTTTGAAAAAACGCGGGAGGATTTTTTCATGACTGCGCGCTGCAGCATTCTGAAAAAATTACTATGATTATTACTATGATTATAATCATAGTAATTGTAGGAAATTACTATGATTATAATCATAGTAATCGCAAGTATTTACTATGATTATAACCAATATACTTATATGAAAACTCTCGCTGAATATCTCTATGAACAAAATCCGTGGTGGAGCGGAGAATACAAAGACGACACCATTGAGCGCCCGCTTTATCTTGAAAAAATACAGGCCATGCTGCAAACGCCTGAAATACTGGTAATCGGCGGCGTACGGCGAAGCGGAAAAACAACCCTGATGCGCCAGACAATAAACCGGCTTATCCGAAACAATACTGCCCGCCCGGAAGAAATTTTGTTTGTCTCCTGTGACAGCGCCGAGGTGCAGTCTCTTGCAAGTCCGCTGGAAGATATTTTAGATACCTATAAGAAAGAAAGCGGCATCTCGGACGGAATCTGGATATTTCTGGATGAAATACAGATGGTGGAAAATTTTCCTCAGACTCTGAAAAAATGGCGCGACCTTGGAAAATATCATCTGATAATTTCCGGGTCTTCTTCTTATCTTCTTGAATCCAAAACAGGAAGCATGCTTTCCGGGCGTTACTTATCGTTAACCGTGTATCCTCTCGGATTTTCAGAATATCTGCAGTTCAGACATATCGCGCTTCCGAAGAAAAATCTCGATGCACAGGGGCGCAAATATGAATTTATTTCATGTCTTCGCAGATATCTGACAGAAGGCGGTTTTCCCGCACTGGTTTTCCAGACTGACGAGGCAATCCGCAAAGATTACCTTGAGGCATATTATGACAGTATCATCTTTCGCGATGTGCTTTCCAACAATCCGGTAAGAAACCGCGTTACTATGGAGGCTTTGTATTCGTATCTTCTTTCAAATATTGCAGCCCCGCAGAATTACACCTCGCTTGCAAAACAGTTTTCCTGTGATTATACCAGAATACGGGATTATATTCAGTATGCTGAAGAGGGGTGGCTGTTTTATGTGGTAAAGCACTTCTCCTATTCTCTGAAAAAACAGAATGCTTCGTCAAAAAAAGTCTATGTGGTGGATACAGGGCTGCGTTCTGCCGCTTCGTTTGTTTTTTCAAAAGATACCGGGAGGCTTGCTGAAAATGTTGTGATGATGGAACTGAAACGGCGGGGTTTTTCGCCAATGTACTGGCTCGGTTCGCATGAGGTGGATTTCGTTCTCAAAGATGATGAGAATGAGCTTTTGCTGATAAATGTCTGTTATTCCTCGGAAATACCGGAGAGAGAAACCAGAGGGTTCGAAGAGTTTGCCCGGATGTATCCTGATATTTTGAAAAAATATCTGCTTCTGACTGAGGATGTCGAAGGTGAAATCAACGGGTTTCCTGCTCTTCCGTTGTGGAAATGGCTTATTGGAATGGAGAAATAAATCTGTAGTAATCCGAAAAAATTAATGATGGTGACAGTGCCCCGAGCATGAATGTTCATGCTCATGGTGGCCGCACATGGTTTCCGGGTCAAACGCGAGGTTTCCCTCCACAAATGCCTGAGCTGCCGCATCGCAGTTTCCTTTTACGCCCGGAAATAAGGAAATGCCTGCATCAAATATCGCGTTGCGCGCCCCTCCGCCGATTCCGCCGCAAATCAGGGCGTTGATTTCCAAACCGGAGAGAATGTCGACTAATGCTTCGTGACCGGTGCCGTTTGTCGATACTTTTTTCGAGGAAACGATTTTTCCGCCTTCAATATCATAAACGGTAAATTCCGGGGTTGCGCCGAAGTGCTGGAATATTTCTCCCTCAGATGAAGTAATGCCTAATTTCATACGTATGTATGGGCGCGCAAAAACGATAAGGCTTCAGGTACGGGCAGTTATTCTATTGCGGATTTTTGTAACATGTTACAGAAATCCGCAGTACTCAGAGGTCAAGACTGTTTTCGTTCAGCAGGAAATCAAGAATTCCAATAGTTACAATACCGTTTTCATCCCGGTATACACCGGTATAATCCCGCACAACAATTATCTTTTTGAAACTGTCGCTGATGTTGAGTAAAGACTGTTTCTCCTGTTTTTCTTTTTCGTCTCCGGAAAGCGTGAAAGCCGACTGCACATAATATTTTCTGCTACCAAGAGTTGCGACAAAATCAATTTCAAAGTTCTTTCGAACCGATTTTCCCTCACTGTTTCGCTCAAACTTTTCAACCACGCCGACATCAACCGAAAAACCGCGGGCGCGCAGTTCGTTGTAAATGATATTTTCCATGAGGTAATTTTCTTCATGCTGTCTGAAATTCAGGCGTGCGTTTCGAAGACCAACATCTTCAAAATAATATTTCAGCGGCGAGCCGATGTATTTGCGCCCTCTGACGTCAAAGCGTTTTACGCCGGTAACCAGAAAAGATTCTTCCAGGGCGTCCAGATATTTTTTAACGGTGTGGTCAGAGATGTCGGTGTTGTTTACGCTTTTGAAGGTATTGCAGATTTTTGTTGGGTTGGTGAGGCTGCCGACAGACGAGGACAAAATATCCAGGAGTATTTCGAGTTCTGCATCGTTTCGGATATTATGCCGGTTGATAATGTCGATGAGATATGTTTCGGCGAAGAGGTTTTTCAGATAGACAATTTTCTGTTCTTCGGTTTTGCGGGTCAGGATATAGGGCAGCCCTCCGTACGTGCGGTAATTGTACCATCCTTCGTATTTGTCCCCCGGATATGCGGTCATGTATTCGCAAAACCGCAGCGGGTAAAGGTGTACTTCATCCCCGCGTCCTCTGAATTCGGTGATTACATCTCTGGAAAGAAACCGTGAATTGCTTCCGGTGACGTAGACGTCGGCATTTTCAATATGCAGCAGGCTGTTTAACAGTCCGGTAAAATTATCCACAAGCTGGATTTCGTCAAGAATGATGTAATGCTGATTTGCGTCGGTGATTTTTGATTCAAGGTATGCAAGGAGGGTGTGGGGGTTGAGGTATTTTTCATTTTTGAGATTGTCGAGGGTGACGGTGATAATGTGGTCTTTTGGTGTGCCGCATTCTATGAGGTGATTATAGAAAATATGCATAAGCAGGTAGGATTTTCCGCACCGGCGCAATCCGGTGACGATTTTTATGAGACCGTTGTGTTTGCGGTCGATAAGTTCCTGCAGATATCTGTCGCGTTTTATTTCCATAGAGTATCAATCCTGTTGCGGATTTTTGCAGCATGCTACAAAAATCCGCAGTATGTTGTATTAGGATTGGTTCCGGATTGTATTAATACTGACGGATAGGGGATTCTTAACTCTCTCAAAAAATCCTTCTGATAGTTTCTTGTGTTTGAAATTATGTATCTGCTCACCCCCTGTAAATAACTGATTGTATTTTTTGAAGCGCTTAGACGCGAGACTTAAAGGAAGCGCCGAATCACATGGAAAAACCGTGCTCAACGCATTGGTCGCAAGCTCCCGCGGCGAATTACTGCGCTGCAAAGAGAGATTATATTGTACATGTTGAATCCCTGCCAGGCAAAACAAAAGTATATCTTGGCCATCTGTTTTCCCGTATGTGAATTATGTACAGAGTCAAATCATCTGTCAGAGCAGTTTCCCCTTCCTCCCGCTTCGTTCTGACGAATTCAGTGAACTCTTTCTGTGAATGAATTTTCAGAAGATGCAGCAGTCGTTCTTCTGCAAATTCTTTTCCCCGGGACACGATATATTTGGCCAGGCCGTCGGTCATTAACAAAAAAATGGTACAATTGTCAAAGATAGTGTAACTAATTGTCTGTAAAATTGAAATTGTCCTAACCCCCGAAACAAAGCAAAATGAAAAACCAAACGCCCCACACAAACACACACGCCGCAATCGTAAAATCCGGCAGCGACAGAATACCTCGCACCAAAAACCAGCGCACCTCACCACTCAAATAACTCTTCATCCGGGATGGTCTCCTTAGTCTTTCGATGCCGTTTGCCACGTTTTCTCCTGCCGTGTGCCCTTTCCGCACTACAGCGCAAACAAAAGCAGAAAAGAAAAAATTCCAACCCCGCGGCAGCTATTACTTAAATCCCGGACCCGTCACCTTTTTTCTCCCCTTCCAAAAACGCAGCATACCTGTTAATCTCCTCCTCCGTCGGCAGATAACTCATCACCTTATAAGACGCAACACCCACCGGAACATTCACTGACTTCAAAGACCAGTCAACCGAAAGCCTGTCCTTCTTCTTGCACAGCAGCAGCCCGATTGTTTTATTGTCCCACTCCTTTTTCAGCGTCTCATCAACCGCAGTGACATAAAACTGCAGCTGGCCAATAAACGCCGGCTCAAAATCCACCGCCTTCAGCTCAACCACAACATAACAGCGCAGCTCAAGATGATAAAACAGCAAATCAATAAAATAATCTCTGTTTTCCGTAGAAACCGGATACTGCTGACCCACAAACGAAAAACCCTTGCCAAGCTCAAGAAGGACATTTTTAATCCTCTCAACCATAGCATCCTCAATATCCCTTTCAGATACCCGCTCACCAAGCCCTGTTAGTTCAAAAATATACGGATCCTTAAGAATATCGACCGCAAGCTCACCGGACAGAGCAGGCAGCTGCTCAGTGAAATTCGTCAGTTTCACTGAATTGTCAGCCTGGCGCTCATAAAGCTCAAGTTCAATCTGATGTGCTAAAACAACCTTGCTCCAGCCGTTTGCAAGCGTCTTTTGCGCATACCATAAACGCTTCCTCATATCGGGAACCAGATCAATTAAGATACAGTTATGCGTCCAGGGTAATTTTGCCACCGCCGGCGGCAAAATTGTAAACGATTTGTACTCTTCATAAAACCTTTTCATCCGCGACAGATTTCGCCGGGAAAAACCTGACGCATGCGGAAATTCCAGTTTTAATGCAGCGGAAAGCTCTTCTATAAACCTGTTGCCGTACCGCGCATTTTCACTAATTACCTTGCCGATTCTAAAATGAATGGAAATAAGCTCGGCATTTGCATTTTCAAAAATTCTGTTCCGTGTCCGGATAATATCCTGCTTAATATCCTGAATGAGATGCACAATCTCAAGTTCATCCAGTTCATCTGCCGCATTCTCAAAACTCATAGCCTGTCAGTAATGTTTCGCCGGTTTTTCTACCGGTAGTCTTCTTATTTTCCATAACCGGTTTCCCTGTAAAATTTCCTCTTACAGTTTCTTTCCCCATGATATGGGAGGATAGAAATGATTGTCTGAAATTAATAGTATATCTCATTGATGACATATTACTCTTGCTTTTTGGATGCTATGCTGCAATTAATTCATCGTCTCCATTAAATTGCATATATGTGAAATCGACAACTTAAGCGTCCCGCAAAAAAAATCCTCACTCATGCGAAAACGAAAGAAGGAGTATTTTAACCGCCTGGTGAAAACAAAATGAAAACACAACGCCTTATCCAAACACACACGCAGCAATCGTAAAATACGGCAGCGACAGAATGCAGCCCGGCTTTTTTCAACGTGAAATACTTTTAGATGCCCTGATACAAACCGGCGTGCCTGGTTGAAAAAATCAGTGAAAATGGATACGGAAAGGGAGCGTGTGATTACTGCATCTCATTATATGTCATGAGCAAAAGAGAGTGTTTGCCTGCGATTGGGCAGTCGAAACACTGTTTTTCAAGTGGAAAAATAAATCAATTTCTAACTAAACACAATTAACCTATATTTGAATTTTTTTTTGCATTGCGGTTTATTTTGCAAAATAACCCTAAATTGAGAATGTGGTTTCAAAGGTTATTTTTATTGCAGGGGGTTTTTCGGATAATCTCTATAATATTTTCACGCTCTCTGTTCTATCCTTGACAAAACCGTTGAACAATTCCGGGATTATGTCTTCCCCTCTTTCCCCCACCCCCCGAAAAAAAAGAGAATTTACTCCTTCAGATAATGACTCAGCGGCTCCACCGTCGCCTTTTCCGTCTTCATCGCCTCAATCGCCTGCACAGCCGCCTCGGCACCGAAAATTGTCGTCACATACGGAATCGAATAATCAATCGTCGCCCGCATAATCTGCAAATGGTCGGCGCGCGATGTTTTGTCGCCCGGCGTGTTAATAATCAAATCAACATCATTTGCCCGAATCATATCCACAATATTCGGCGAACCCTGCTGGAATTTGCGCATATATTCCATCGGAATATTATGCTCGCCAAGGAACTTAAGCGTCCCTTCTGTTCCAAGCAGCGTAAAGCCGAGTTTGTGCAGTTTTTCTGCAACCGGCAGAATTGCAGGCTTCTGCTCATCAATCACCGAGATGAAAACCTTGCCGGATAACGGCAGCGTGTTGGAAGCAGCCTGACTTGCCTTGAAAAACGCTCTGCCGAAATCGTAGTCAATACCGATGACCTCGCCTGTAGACTTCATTTCAGGACCTAAAATCGGGTCAACGCCCGGAAGACGCGAGAACGGAAGCAGAACCTCCTTCACGGCAACATGCCCAATCTCCTTTTCATGATACGGCAGGTCCTTCAGCTTTTTGCCAAGCATAACCTTTGCTGCGATTTTTGCAAGCGGAATGCCCGTTGCCTTGGAAACAAACGGCACTGTGCGCGAAGCCCGCGGATTTGCCTCCAAAACGTAAATAACGCCGTCCTGCATCGCATACTGAATGTTAATAAGACCGACAACCTGCAAAGAGAGCGCAATCTTTCTTGTATAGTCCTTTACGGTTTCAATCTGCTCTTTCGTCAGAGTCTGCGTTGGAATCACACACGCGGAATCGCCTGAGTGCACGCCCGCCTCTTCAATATGCTCCATAACGCCGCCGATTAAGACATCCTCGCCGTCGCAGACCGCATCAACATCCAATTCGGTTGCATTGTTGAGATACCGGTCGATTAACACCGGATGCGTGTTGGAAACACGGACCGCCTCTTTGATGTAGGTCTTGAGTTCGAGCTCGTCATGAACAATCTCCATCCCGCGGCCGCCAAGGACATAACTCGGGCGCACAAGCACCGGATAGCCGATTTTTGCCGCAATTTCGTATGCCTCCTTCTCGGAATAAGCCGAGCCGTTTGCAGGCGAGGGGATATGGTCTTTTTCAAGCAGGACACTGAACCTGTTTCTGTCTTCGGCAACATCCATGTTGTCCGGGGTAGTACCCAGGACTTTCGTCTTCAGACCGAAGAGTCGGATCTCTTCCTGAATCGGGATGGCAAGGTTGACTGAATTCTGACCGCCGAACTGCACCATGACACCGTCATAATCGCCTTTTCTCAGGATGTTTACCACATCTTCGAGCTGCATCGGCTCGAAATAGAGCCGGTCGGAGGTATCGAAGTCAGTAGACACCGTTTCCGGGTTGTTGTTTAAGATATGGACCTCGACTCCCTCCTCGCGCAGGGATTTGACCGCGTGAACCGTGCAGTAATCGAATTCAATGCCCTGACCGATGCGGATTGCGCCCGACCCCAGAATAAGCACCTTCTTCCTGTCGGATTTGGTCAGTTCGCACTCCTTTTCCCAGGTTGAGTAATAGTACGGGGTTTTTGCCGGGAACTCGGCGGAACAGGTATCCACCATCTTGTAGGTGGGAAGACCCACTAAAGTCTCAATCTTGTAAATGTTCCAGCCGGTGAGTTCCCGGATTTCCGCATTGGAGAACCCGTATTTCTTGGAGAGTTTGACCAGTTCTTCGGTTGGATGCGTCTTTAACTCTTCCTCGATTTCGACGATGTTTCTGATTTTTTCCAGGAAGAACGGCTCTATCTCTGTTAACCCGTTTATTTCCTCCACGGTCATGCCAATTCTGAACGCATCAAAGAGAGTGGGGAACCGTTCATCCGTCGGCCGGGAAAGAATCATTCTGATTTCGTTTTTGTCGGTATGGCGGTTGATATCGGTATCAAGCGAGCGCAGCGCCTTTTTGAATCCTTCCTCCACTGTCCGCCCAATGGCCATAACCTCGCCGGTGGATTTCATCGACGTAGTCAGCGTTCTGTCCGCACGCTTGAATTTGTCAAACGGCCAGCGGGCGACTTTTACGACGACATAGTCTACTGCCGGCTCAAAACATGCCGGCGTGGTTCCGGTAACCGAGTTTTCAATCTCGTCAAGACGCAGACCGATGGCGATTTTTGCCGCAACGCGTGCAATCGGATAGCCGGTTGCCTTGGATGCAAGAGCAGAAGACCGCGATACCCTTGGATTCACCTCGATTACGCGGTAATCGCCGTTTCTGAAGGCGAACTGAATATTGCAGCCTCCCTGGACATTGAGCGCTCTGATAATTTTAATCGCAGCCCGGCGCATGATGCCAAACTCCTCCGAGTTCAGGGAAAGAATCGGGGCGACGACAACAGATTCACCGGTGTGGACACCGACAGGGTCAACGTTTTCCATGCCGCAGATAATAATACAGGTATCGCTTGCATCGCGCATGACCTCGAACTCGATTTCGTTCCATCCCTTGACGGATTCTTCAATTAAGACCTGGTGCACACGGGATTTTGCAAGACCGTGTTCTACGATGCGCTCGAGTTCTTCGCGGGTGGCTGCAACCCCGCCGCCGGAACCCCCAAGCGTATAAGCAGGCCGGATAATTGCCGGAAGCCCTACCTCGGCGTATGCCTCGTCGAGCTGTTTCATCTCGGTTAAGATGTAGCTTTTTGGAATCGGCTCGCCGATTTCAATCATGAGTTTTTTGAACAGATCGCGGTCTTCACCGTTGTAAATTGCCTCAATCGGCGTGCCTAAAATCTGGATGCCGTCAAGAGCTCCGCGCTCATAGAGTTCTGCCGTCAGGTTCAGACCGGTCTGGCCGCCCATGCCGGAAAGAATGCCGTCAGGCTTTTCCTTTTTGATGATTTCTTCGATGACGTCTGCTTTCAGCGGTTCGACATAGACTTTGTCGGCTGTTTCCGGGTCAGTCTGGATTGTTGCCGGATTGGAGTTTACCAGGACGACTTCGATGCCTTCTTCGCGCACGGCTTTGCAGGCCTGGGAACCTGCATAGTCGAATTCGGCAGCCTGTCCTATCTGAATCGGACCGGAGCCGATGAGAAGGACTTTTTTGAGTGTGGGATTTTTAGGCATTGGGGATACCTCTGTACATTATGTCATACACCGGTTTTTCCACGCCGTCGCAGATTGCGTCATGTTCGGGGTGAAACATTGCCGCATAGACGCCGAGGTCGGCGTTTTCAAATCCTTCAAGGGTTTTGTCGTTTGCATTGATGCAGTTGACACTGCAGCCTTCGCCAAGTGTGTCCGCCTCCACCGCATAGCCGTGACTCTGGTAGGTGACAGCGACGGTGCCGTCTGCAAATTTCACCGGCTGGGACGCGCCGCGGTGGCCGAATTTCAGTTTGGAGATTTCCGCGCCAAGGGCCGCGGCAATAATTTCGCAGCCCATGCAGATGCCCTGTACGGGAATTGTGCCAAGAATTTCTTTTACCGCGGCAACGGCTTTGGGCGCTGCGCCAGATGCCCCCGGCCCGTTGGTCACGAAAAGTGCCTGGGGTTTGTTTTCCAGAAGGACATCTGCCGGGGTACCGTATGGGTAGATGTATAAGTCTGCGCCGCGGTTTTGCAGGCTTTTGAGCACGGTGCTTCTTACCCCGAGGTCAAGCACGGCGATTTTTTTGCCGCGGCCTTCGATATGATACGGCGCTTTGCAGGTAACGGCCGGAATTAACGCGCGGCTTTCCTGCGAGGGTGCAGCCCGCGCGAGAGCGACGGCTTTATTTGCGTCATCGCTTCCGCAAATAACTGCTGCACGCATGACGCCCTCTTCCCGCAGTTTAATGGTAAGCATACGGGTATCGATATCTTCGATGCCGATAAGACCGTGTTCTTCGAAGAAGTCTTTCATCGCCGGGCCTTTCTTCGGGCAGGTGCAGAGTTCCCGGCATACTGCTGCAGCTGCATGCACGCGGCTGCTGTGCATTTGTTCTTTGAGCGCGCCGTAATTTCCAAGAAGAGGATAGCCGAATGTGAGAATCTGGCCTTCCACTCCGGGGTCGCTTAAGGCTTCCATATACCCTGTTGAGAGCAGGGATACCACAATTTCGCCGGCTGCTTCGCCTTCAATGCCGAAGCCGGCACCGGAAAAAACTGTTCCGTCTTCAAGTCCCAGGACTGCTTTCATAATTGTACTGTTATATTTTCATGGATTCGATATAAGGATATTCACTGGTGGGTATTGTGGGATGGAGAAAATATATGATTTCAGTTTTTTCTCTATTGTGATTTTTTCAGATGAATAGTTGCGCGTAATTTTTTATAGAAAAATGCGTCTATATTTTTGCAGCGTTATAATTCCAGACTGTTTTCTTTTAGCAGGAAATCATAAATGCTGATGGTTAGAATCCCGTCATTGTCGCGTCTCGGGATAACAGAGTCACGCACCACAACTATTTTTTTGAAACTGTCATCAACTGATGTAAGTGATTTGCATTCCTGTTTATTTTTTTCTTCATCGTAAATATGGAGAGCAGACTGAATGTAATATCTTTTGCTCCCCTGATTGGCAACAAAATCAATCTCCAGAATTTTGCGAACAATAGTTCCTGCACTGTCCCGCTCCTTCTTTTCGACAATACCGACATCAACATTATATCCGAGGCGGCACAATTCGATGTAAATGATATTTTCCATGAGATATGTTTGTTCCACCTGGCGGAAATTCAGTCTGGCATTTCTCAGACCGGTATCTTCGAAATAATATTTTAACGGTGTTCCGATATAACGCCTGCCCCTGATATCATATCGTTTTGCTTCACGAATAAGAAACGTATCTTCAATACCGGCGATATACTCGAAAATTGTTGCCCGTGACGGAGCATTTTTATTGACGCTTTTGAAGGTGTTGTAAATCCGTTCCGGGTTGGTGAGCGAACCGATATCCGATGCCAGAATATCCAGTATGTTTTCCAGGTCGGATGTGTTGCGGATTGTATTTCTTTCAATGATATCTTTCAAATAGGTTTCTTTGAACAGGTCGATAAGATATTTTGATTTCTGTGCTTCGGTCTCTCGTGACAAAACAAGAGGCATTCCGCCGTAAATCAGATATTCATCAAAGCCTTCTGTTTTGCTTCCCGGGTAAACCGACATGAACTCGCCAAATGAAAGAGGATAGACATGTATCTCATCGCCTCTTCCGCGAAACTCGGTAATGACATCCTTTGACAGGAATTTTGAGTTGCTTCCGGTAACATACACATCAACATTCGGATATTGAAGGAGCGTATTGAGTATTTCTTCAAAATCAGTCATCATTTGAATCTCATCCAAAAGGATGTAATACATTTCCTCATCTTTCAGAAGTGCTTCAACATAATCAAGGAAATAATCCGGGTCGCGGAATTTTGCATTGCGCCGCAAATCCAGTTTTTTCTGTATGATATGACTGCTGTCAACACCTGATTCTTTCAGATGGCGTGCGAATAAGGTGAACAGGAGATAGGATTTGCCGACACGTCTGAGCCCTGTTATTACTTTAATTAATCCGTTGTGTTTGCGGCTTATTAACTCATTAAGGTATAAATCACGCTTTATTTCATTCATGGTTTAGAATTCTACTGAAGAAAAATGCCACATGTGGCAAAAATCTTCATTACGCTACTAATTATTTGTCCTTAATACTGATAAATATTTCTCCAAATCAGAAACGAAGCGATTACATGAAAAATAAACTATCCTTAAAACTGTGCCCCGGTAAAAAAGAAAATTTATGCAAGGATAGCGTCGCAGACTTCCTTGACGCCCTCGCCTTTTTTGAGCACCGTCTTGATAATAACCATTTCCGGATTGTATCTTTTAATATCTTTTACCATCCGCTCCACATTGCACCCTACAGCCTCCGCCAGGTCAACCTTGTTGATGACAGCAATCTGACAGTCGCGAAACATCATGGGATGCTTGTTTACCACATCATCGCCTTCAGTCGTCGAAATAACCACAATCCGCTTCTCCGCGCCCAGCTTGAAATCCGTTGGACACACCATGTTGCCGACATTTTCAATGAAACAGACATCTATATTGTCGAGTTCCAGATGGTCAAGGGCGTGATGAACCAGATGTGCATCAAGGTGACACTCCTTGCCCGTGTTCGCATTGAACGCCGGAATACCTGTTGCAACAATTCTCTGGAAATCGTCATCGCCGTAGACATCGCCCGCAATCGCCGCCGTGTTTAAGCCGCGGGATTTGAGTTCCGGCACGATTTTTTCAATCAGCGAAGTTTTTCCGCTGCCGATAGCGCCAAGCAAATCAAATGCGCGCACTCCGTGCTCTTTGAAGTGTTCTGCGTTGTGTTCGGCAAGTTTATTGTTTGCGCCGTAGATTTCGGCTTCCATGTGAACATCTACATGATGCATAATAGTATGTTAGTTGTTCGTATGATTATAAATGTTTATTTATATTGCGCGCTCGTGCAAGGCTCCCTCTTTTTCCCGCCCTTACGGCGCGGATTTTGCGCCCCTGAAACCTACTATGTTATATGTTAGCACGCCCCATATTTTTGTATGATATTTGGATTACCCGAGGTTACCGTCTTTACTGTAGGCGGTGCAATACTCGTAATCGTCATCCTTCTCACCCTGTGGGCACTCAAATTCCCGAAGGTGGATGAATAATGGCGCTTGAAACAGGAAGTATGGTTGTCACTGTTGTGATGATTGTTGTATATTTTGTCATCCTCCTTGCGATAGGAGTATGGGCATCGAAGAAAATCAATAACTCCGAAGACTATATGCTTGCCGGCAGAAATCTCGGCTTCTGGCTGTTCACGCTCTTAATTGTCTGCTCAATCTGCAGCGGTATGACACTTATCGGCACAAGCGAGTTCGGTTTCAAAAGCGGCTGGCCGGGCATCTGGGAACAGATTTTTGTCCCGCTTGCAGCTTCGTTTTGTATCATCTTCTTCGGCATGAAGCTGAACCGGATTGGAAAAAAGCTCGGCTGCATGACGATAGCAGATTATTTCTCTGCGCGCTATGAAAACAACAAAGGTCTTCGTGTGATGTCTGCTCTTGCAAGCATCGGTGTTTCGATGATTTATCTTGTCGGCCAGTACACGGCAATCAGCATTGTATTAATGTGGGCGTTCGGTCTTGAACACTGGCTGTCGCTGATTATTGCAGGGGTTATTATTACGGCTTACACGGTTATCGGCGGCCTGTATGCAATCACCTGGGCCGGTCTGGTGCAGGGGCTGATTCTTATCTTCGGTATCTTGTTAATCGCGCCGTTCATTTTAATCAAGTCGGGCGGTCTTGAGGCAATCAATACGGCTCTTGCGGCGATTGACCCGAATCTGGTTTTGCCGGCGTTTCCGACAAATTACGCAGCTTACGCTTACTGTACGCCGGAATACCTGGTGTCGTTTGGCATTTTGTTAATGGTTGGTCTTGCGTGTGCGCCGCATGTTGTTTCCAATGTGTTTGCGGCAAAGAAGGTGTCTTACTTTAAGTGGGCTCCGCTGGTGGCGTTCGGCATCTATGTGGTCATTATGTTTTTAGTGAAGCTGTGCGGTTTCGGTGTCCGTGCGATGGCTGAGACGGGTGTCCTCGATGAGGCTTCTGCCGCGGCGGTTTTAGATAATCCGGCGTCTGCGCTTCTTTACGGTATCCAGGCTGCAAGTCCGTCCATCTTAATTACGGCGCTGTTTGCGGTGATTGTCCTGTCTGCGGTGATGTCAACTACCGACCGGCTTATGCTCACGGTGGGTACGGAGTTTTCGTGGAATATTTTCAAGACGATGGTAAAGCCGCAGGCAAATGAGCGTCAGGTTATTCGTATCAGCCGGATTTGTGTCTTGATTGCGGCGGTTGTTTCGCTGGTTTTAGCCATTAATCCGCCGGAGATGTTAGCGTTCCTTATCTGGATGGGTATTGCGCTGATGCTTTGTGCGTTTGCGGTGCCGCTGATTGCAGGGCTGTACTGGAAGCGTGCGACGGCTGCGGGGGCTATTGCTTCGATGATTGCGGGGTTAGCGGTTGCTGTGGCGCTTGGTGTCTATTCGCATCTGCTGAACAGTCCTTTTGGGGCGCTGCCGATGCATTTCTCGATTTATGCGCTTGCAGCGGGTGTTCTTGCGATGATTGTGGTGAGTCTGCTTACAAAGCGCAATTCGGAGTCTGCGCTTGAAAAGACGTACACGGGGTTGTATCTTATTCCGAAGGATTTGAAGCAGGGCGGGGCGGGGGAAGAGAAGGAGGAGTAATCCTTTTTTCCAGAATTATTTTTTCGATTTTTTTACTCCCATCCTGTTTTGTTTGGACGCTCTTACTGCTGCACCATCCTGCGAAAGAACGCATTGAGCTCCGTCCAGCCGCATTTCACCGCCTCTGCCTCTTCAGCCGCCTTCTTTACCGCATTCAGCTCCCGTTCGATGAACGCATCCAGTGCTGCAATTTTGGGCGCCTTTCCCATCTCCGGCATAGTCTGCTTCATTGCAAGCAGTTCATCGACAATGCCCTGCAAATCCGCCGGAAGCTCCGCTTCAATTAATTCTGAAAAAAGCATCGGGGGCTGTATGTTCCTTTCTGCAATCCATTTGGCTGCAAGAAGCGGCCGAAGCACATAGAAATATTTCTTTACCGGCACCATATCCGGCTGAAGATAATGCCGGTAATTGCCGTTTGCCATAGACCAGTAATGAAACAGACTCTTCTTCGGGGAAAAATACCGGTGCCTGAGCTCTTTCAGTTCTTTGAAGGCTTGCGAATCCCGGTATACAATCGGCGATGCGCACCATTCAAAAACCGTCGGATTGGAATCATGCATCAGAACCAGTGCCTTTTTCAAATCCCAGCCGTTGATATCAAGTGTTTCGTCAAGCTGCCATTCGATAACATCTCTGGTTTTTTCCAGGCGCAGATATTCTTTTAAAGGCCGGACATAGATAAATCGTACATCATAGTCGCTGTCAGGGGATGCAAATCCCCATGCTCTGCTGCCGGATTCAACAGCCATGAGGACGCGGACATCTTCTCTTTCTTCTATTTCTTTTATCTTTTCCCGGATGCGTTCTTTCATCTGTGTGTCTCCTGAATGGTGCTTTGTCTTTGGTTTGCTTCTCCTGCAGGATTTTTTCAAAGGATGCCGTCAAACCCAAGTTCTTTGGCGATGTCTTTCATTTTTGCATATTCTTCTCTGGACATAGTCTGTTCTGCCGGCATGGAATCTATCATCGTGCGCCTGAATTCCTTTGCTTCATCTCCCTCAAGTATCACGCATGTGGTAAAAGCTTCTGTCATACTACTTGTATATATTGACTGACCTATCACAAATATTTTGCCTGTTCTGTTTCACCGTTGGATGGTATGTATTTTTTCATCTGCCCTCCCCCCTCCAAAACTAAATGTTTACTATCTATCAAAACAAATAGTATATACTTATCGAGGACACCCCACACCAATGCGACACGAAATACTTTACCAATACGACCTCCCCGTCGAGATTTTAGACGAAATCCCCCGAACCGAAGAGGTTTTGGAAGTCATTTACGCCCGCAGTCCCGACAAATTCCTCCTCCCTATCCTCTTAACCCGCCTCCGCATTGTGTGGGCATACCCCGAACGCCAGACAGTCTACAGAATCTTTGAAATGAACTACGTAGACCTCGTAGACGTCCGCCTCAAATACCCGCCTACACCCGCAATCCCCGCCGTTTTAACGATAAACACCGTTACCGGCGAAAAATACACCTTCAGAAACATCAAAACCTCAGTCGAACACATGCGCGGAGCACTCCTTACCCTTCGCGACATCATGCACGCAAGAGTCGGCGGCAACTGGGGACTGCATGTGAAAAAATCCATCATCTCCGAAGAATACATCCTCGAAGAAACTGACACCGTCCTCTCCGACACAAACCCCGCCGCTGCCCCGGACAACGACGCAGACCTCTTTGAAGAAAAAACCCTGCCCGGCGCCGGCTGCTATGAAGCAAACGACCAGCTCTTCTCCCATTTCCCGGAAGAAGCCGAATCCGCCGGGCAGTCTGCGGATGTATTTGACGCCCCTGCCGTCGAAGAAGAAGACGAACAGAAATCCATGGAGCAGTTTCAGGAAGCACAGGCGGCACACCTCCAGCGTATCATTGAAAGCACCATGCCGCCTGAGCCAACAGAAGAAATCCTTCCCGAAGACGACGACTCGGTTGTCATGACGCGCGACTCCGGCAAAAAAGATGACCAGTGGGAGCGCCATGACGGCGGAGACGCCATGATTCTGCCCGGCTCGCACAACCGCGTCGGCGCTGCAAAATACAAACACCTCAACACCGCCGCGGAACATTACAATCCTGAAGACGACGACTCCGTGGTTTATGCCTCAAACGAGCCCAAACCGCCGAAGAAAGTAATCGACCCCAGAAACGTCGACCCGGTAACGCTTGAGCCGCGCGATGAGTTTGACGACGCCGCAATCGACAAAACCCTGGAGTCTTTGAAGCAGCTGCGTGAAACCGGGTTAATCACCGACGAAGAATACAAGGCAAAATGCCTGAGTCTCTTTAAAAAGACCGGGCTGTAACGCCATGGCAACACAGAATCCGGCACGCCCCCGGTACTGGGAAATTGATGCGGTCCGCGGCATTTCTTTAATCGGCATGATTTTAGTTCATGCCGTTTTTGTTCTGGGCATATTTTCTGTCATCAGCACCGGTGTGTGGGACTGGGTGTGTAATTTTATCGCACTCGGGACCTCGGTATTTGTTATTATTTCGGGCATGGCGCTTGTTCTGCGCCACGGGCGAATGGAAGGCTCGCCCCGCAGGGCATATTATCTTGCCATTGTAAAGCGGGGCGTGCAGGTTATGCTCATTGGTGTCGCGATAGCCGTGGTATGCTCCATCTTTTTGTATTTCTTTATGCAGGACGGAAGATACATGTTTTTCAATTTCCTTCAGATGATGGGCTGGTCCATGATTATCTGTATTCCGTTTCTGCGTTTCGGCAAATGGAATTTTATTCCGGCAATCCTGCTTATTGTTCTGGGACTGTTCTTAAACACCCTTACAGGGCCTGCATGGCTTATGCCTTTTGGCATAACGCCGGAAATTGTCCCCCGCGACTGGTTCCCGCTGCTTCCCTGGACCGGGATTATGCTTTTGGGTGTGGCGCTTGGCTCGGTGCTGTATCCAAAAGGCGTCCGGCGTTTTTCCTTTCCCGAGGCGGGGAAGGTTGGCAAAGCGCTTGCGCGCTTTGGTCAATTGTCGCTGCAGGTCTATATTCTTCATCTGCCGGTGCTGATTCTCTTAACCGGACTTGTTGTTTTACTCTGCGGGGCATTGGGATGCCCCGTCGGTTCTATCCCCGGTTTTTGAACAACATTGATAGTCTCCCAGCACCAATATATAAGGCACAATGGGCGACATCGCAAGCAAACCCGAACGCTACTGGGAAATTGATGCACTGAGGGGTGTCGCTATTTTGGGCATGCTTGTCGTGCATTTCTTTGCGTTCATCGTGATGTTTCACTGGATTGAGGAAACGCCGGAATTCCTTGCGGTTTACAATCTGTATGTCTTCGGCACCGCCATTTTTGTCATTGTCGCAGGGATTGCCATGATTTTGCGCCATGACCGCATGAAGGGAAAAACCAACCATGAGTATTATATTGCGCTGTTTTCCCGCGCGGCGTTTTTATTCGGCGTTGCCATGTGTATTACTGTTGCAACGTGGATTGGCTTTAATACCTTCATGCATCAGAATGCGGCAATTGTCTTCGGATTTTTGCACATGCTTGCAGTTTCCATGATGATTGCAATACCGCTTCTGCGTTTTGGCAAATGGAATATTATTATTGGTCTGTTTCTCATGGCAATCGGCATTTTCATCATTCCGCTCTTTGACGGGCCATGGTGGCTTTTCCCGCTTGGCATTCAGTCGCCGGACTTTTATGTGGGGCCGGACTATTTCGGTCTGCTTCCCTGGTCGGGCGTGCTTTTGCTTGGCATCGGTCTTGGCAGCATATTTTATCCAAACGGAAAGCGCGGCTTTTCGTTTCCGAGCCCGAAAAAGCTCGGAAATTTTTTCCAGACGGTTGGAAACGGCCGCGTAACGCTTTTTATCTATCTCACCCATGCGCCGGTAATGCTCGTTATTTTGTATCTGATTTCGGCATTCACCGGTTTTGGATACCTTTAGGATACTACTATGATTATCGATATTCTCAACTCATCCATTGACCCGGCAGGTGTCAATATCAGAAAAGCGATTGATTCGCTGATTGAAACCGGTGAATCGTTTCCGCTCTTTGAGGGAAATGAAATTACGTTTCATACCACGGACCAGCGCATTATTCATGCGGACAACTCCTGTGTCAATCCGAAAGCGGACTTAATTATCGTTGTTTCGCGCCATTCAAGTGTGAATCCGGTTCCGGTTTTAACGGTGCATCCTGCCGGAAACTACAATATTGCGCAGCTTGGCGGCCGGGATTTTATACAGGGAAAAACCGCTCCCGCCTGGATGAAAGCGGTTTTGCAAAACGAAGCAAAGTTTGTTCCGGCAGGATACCGGGTCTCCTATGAAATTACGCATCACGGGCCGACTGATTTTCCCGCGCCGTTTTTCTTTGTCGAGGTGGGCAGCACGGAAAAAGAGTGGAATGACGAGGCTGCCTGTACCGCGGCTGCCAAAGCGGTTTTGTATGCAAAACCTGCGACTGACACTATTCCTTTAATCGGATTTGGCGGAACCCATTATGCTGTGCGCCAGACTGCAATAGGTCTTGAAACGCGCGGCGCGTTCGGGCACATTATGCACACGCGCGACGTGTGCAATGTGAGCGCAGAACAGGTCGCGCAGATGGTGGAAAAATCAGGCGGTGTTTTCGGCGCGCACGTTGACCGCAAATCGCTTTCAAAGCCTGATGTCGCGCGCCTCGAAGGGGTGCTTTCCGCCCTGAAAATACCGGAAATCACCGAAGGCGATCTGCTGAAACTGAATGCAATGAGCTATGATTCCTGGGTGAAATTCAGCGAATTTGCCAAAACTTTCAACAAAGACATCAAACTTTTCCCGCATGGAAAGATTGCAGAAGGCAAGCCTGCTGTGGTACAGATTCCGGATGATTTGTTCAGTTATGCCTTTGCAAAATACAGCGAGGTGCTGACAGGCTACCTCGAATCCCGCGGAAATGCCTTCCATTCGACCGGAACGTCCGGAAAACTGCTTCCTTTCATTTTCACAACAGAGGATTTTCAGAAAATCGTATACGCTGATTTAATAGCCTTGGCGGTACAAAATATTACACGTACACAGGAGAGTGTGGTGCGTGATGATAGTATCATCATAACACGTCAGGTGTTTGACGCCAGGCTAGCGCGCAGTCTTGGCATCAGGTCAGGTCCTTTATTCGGGCAGTTGTCTGCCGGAAAAAGTGTAACGCTTGAGGACGGAAGAGAAATCACGCCTGACATGGTCATGCAAAAGACCGAGGTAACCATACACATCCCGGGATTGGAGTAAAAACTCATGAGATCAATAGTAGAAGAAGCTTTATCAAGAAAGCGGTTTGAAGACGTCGCCCGCGATGATTCCCCGGTATCTGCAATATTTGACGCAGAAACCGAGACCGAAATCGCGAGCCCGAAGCAGACTTCGGCACCGGCACAGGCATCCCCTGCCCCGACTCCGCGTGCGTGGCCGGCTCAGGAAGCAAAGCCTGTTGCACAGAAACCTCTGTTTTCCAGTGCAGCGGCCCCTGCGCCCTCTCAGCCCGCAGCGAAGGTGGATTTATCCAGCCAGTATAAATTTACCGCGCCGAAAACAACCGCCGCTCCCGGCGACGACTTCGATGACGATGAACTGGATAAAATCCTTGAATCCCTGCAGACCAAGATTACTGTGGTCGGCTGCGGAGGCGGAGGGTCCAACACCGTTGCAAGAATTTACGAAGAGGGAATCGAGGGTGCGGAAATTTATGCACTTAACACCGATGCCCAGCATTTATCCATGCTCCGCGGACGTGTCGGCCGCCGTATTTTAATCGGCCGCCAGACCACCAAGGGACTTGGCGCGGGCGCAATCCCTCAGAGAGGAGAGGAGGCCGCAATCGAGTCCGAGGACCAGATAAGACAGGCTCTTTCCGGCAGCAACATGGTGTTTGTTACTGCGGGTCTTGGCGGCGGAACCGGTACCGGTTCTGCGCCGGTTGTCGCAAAGGTTGCAAAAGAGTGCGGCGCACTTACGATTGCAATCGTTACCCTGCCGTTTACCAGTGAATCCGCAACCCGTATGGAGAATGCGGAAATCGGTCTGGAGCGGCTGAGAGAGGTTGCAGACACGGTTATTGTTATCCCCAACGACAGAATTCTGGAAATCGTCCCGCGTCTGCCGCTTATTCAGGCATTCAAGGTTTCTGATGAGGTTTTGATGCGCGCGGTCAAAGGAATTACCGAGTTAATTACCAAGCCGGGTGAGGTTAACCTTGACTTCGCCGATATCAGAACCATCATGGAACAGGGCGGTATTGCGATGATTGGTGTCGGTGAGTCCGATGCTGAAGACAAGGCAACCGAGTCGGTCAAGAAGGCACTGCGCTCTCCGCTGCTTGATGTGGATATCACCGGCGCGACTGCAGCACTGGTGCATGTTATCGGCGGCTCAGACATGACTATGTCCGAGGCGGAATGCATTGTTCAGCAGGTTTATCAGAGAATCGACCCCGGAGCACGGATTATCTGGGGTGTTCAGATTGACCCGGAGATGCAGGGCCGTATCCGCACCATGCTTATTGTAACCGGCGTTCAGTCCCCACAGATTTATGGCAAAGAAGAACAAACATATACAGCATCATCAGCACAATCCACAGCAAGTCCGATTCAGAGATCCAAATTCGAGATTGACTTTTTAAGGTGAGACAATACAATGGCAAAAGAAGAAAACAAGCAGACCGCTGAAAAGAAGGATGCAAAAGATACGAAGGCATCCGCAGCAGGTATCAATATCAAGAAGCCGGAAATTACCAAAGAGAGTGTTTCCGAATTCTTTAGAAAATACATTCGTGTATTAAAGCTTGCAAGAAGACCGACCAAGGAAGAGTTCTGGAAGATTTCCGCTGTCGCGGCTATCGGAATTGCTCTGATTGGAGTAATCGGTTTTGTAATCGCGTTAGTCTTTAAGATTCTCCCGTAAACATGACTGCAGAACCATCAGAGTTTGGCAACCACTACTATATTGTAAAAACCAGCGCAAAACATGAGCGCGCGGTTGCCGACAATATCAAAGAGGCAATAGACAATGAGATGACCGATGTTGTTGTCTCCTCTATTGTTGTTCCTGACGATATCAAAGGGTATGTCTTCATTGAAAGTCCGGAAGAGCATGCAAGAATCGAGCAGCTTGTAGAAACAATTGCCCATGCTTATACGGTTTTGCATGACGAGACTTCGATGGAGGAGATTAAACATTTCCTGGTGCCCAAGCCGGCTGTTTCCGGTATTGAAGAGGGTACTATCGTTGAGTTGATTGCAGGTCCGTTCAAGGGTGAAAAGGCGGTGGTCAAGCGCGTAGACCATTCCAAAGAAGAGATTACTGTTGAACTGTATGAATCTATTGTTCCCATTCCAATCACGGTACGCGGCGACAATGTCCGTGTGATTGATAAAAGTCAGGAATAATTCTGACTTTTGTTCTTTTTCATTCTGTTTTCGTTTGGTTACTGGCCTTTTCTTTTGTACGCAGTCTGAAGTTCACGCACAATGTCTTCACTGAAATCGGAAACGTCCGGCAGCAGTTTCTTTAATGCCTCGGGCAAATCGGAGGCAAGCACATATTCGGCTACGCCAAGCGGTTTTTCCAGGTTGCGAAGAGCGTATTCAGCGATAAGTCCTCTTCTGTCTTTGCATAAGATAAGACCGATTGAGGGTTTGTCTTCCGGTGTTTTTATCATGTCATCGACAGCGGACAGATAAAAATTCATCTTGCCGGCATATTCCGGGGTAAATTTGCCGGTTTTTAAATCAACAACCACGTAGCAGTGCAGCCGCAGGTGGTAAAACAAAAGGTCGATGTAGAAATCTTCGCCTTCCACTTCCAGATGCACCTGGCGTCCTACAAAGGCAAAGCCGCTGCCGAATTCAAGAAGCGTTCTGGAAACATTTTCTACCAGAGAGTCTTCCAGTATTTTTTCACTGCACGCCTTTCCAAGATCAAGGAAATCAAACACATAGGGATTTTTGAAAACCGATGCAACCTCTTCGGCTTTTTCAGGTATGGCGGATTTGAAGTTTGATATAATTTCACCGCGCTGCAGTGAATACAAGTCCATGCCGATATAATGTTCCAGCTGGCGTGTGCTCCAGTTTGCTTTAATGCACTGGGTCTGGTAGAATTCACGCTCTTTTTCAGTCTCAATTTTGATTAACAGCCGGTAATGCGTCCAGCTTAATTCGCCACGCAGTGCGTGGCGAATTGGATATGTCAGATAAAACTGGCGCATGTACTTCAGGTTGGTAACACCAAATCCGTTTCCAAACTCTTTCACCAGTTTTTTCGAGAGATACTTTAGTAAATCCGCGCCATATTCGGAGCGCTCTCCTGCAGATTCATAAATAATCCGCCCGATTTCCCAGTATGCCAGAACCATGGCTGAATTTACCGCGCGGTTTACTGTCTTTCGTGCTGCAACTATTGCGTCACGCACCGATGAATAGACTTCTTCTGAATCCGGAAGTGAAACAGTTTCTTTCTTTTTCATATTGATTCCAACGCCTCTTTTACCATCGCAAGCACCTTGTAATATACATCTTCCCGGTTTTCCTTTGTCACCTCGACCACCCGGGTCCCGGGATGCTCCCGCACCGTATCCAAAAACGCCGTCCGCTTCGGCTTAATCACGCCAAGCACCGGCGTATTGGAATCCAGCACCGAAAACACCGCTGCTTTGAACACCTCCGCCTCATTTTCAAAGAACCCGAGTTCATCCATTAAAACAAGCTGCGCCGGTCTTTTCAGCAATTCCGCTCCCGCCGAATCAAACACCTCCGCAAAACCGCGGCGGCCTGCAGCGCCCCGCACGGCGACAAGATTATTTTGCTGCGGCGTCTTCCCGCTGCCTGCATAAATCCGCACTTCATCGCCAATGCCGATGGTTTTAAAACCGCCCGGAGAAATTTTGAGTTCCTGCAAAACCCGGTTGATAAGAAAACTCTTGCCGACCTGGATTTCCCCGGTCAGAAAAATATGAGGTTTAGTAATCCTCGGGGACGAACTTGGTGCCGTAATGAATCACTCCGTCATCTCCCTCGCGGTCAATCACCCGGAAGACCGATTTCACCCGCATGCCGATGTGAATCTCCTCCGGCTCGCAGATAACATGCGAGGTTACCCGTGCTCCTTCGTCAAGTTCGATGATTGCAAGAACATACGGCTTCATGTCTCTGTACTGGTCCGCAGCGGAATAAAGAACCGAATAGGTAAGCACCGTGCCTTTGCCGCTGAACTTGAACGGCACAATTTTTCCCGACCTTCTGCAGTGGGGGCAGAATGTTCGCGGCGGGAAATACACTTTTCCGCAGGTCTCGCATTTTGTTCCGACCAGATTGTATCTCTGCGGAATCTTTCTCCAGAATCTTGCAACGGTCATTTTTACGCCCTCCCGAAAATATGGGTGACCACAGTTGCCCCTGTGCCGCCGACATTTTGCGTCATGCCGATTTCGGCTCCTTCAACCTGGCGCTTTCCTGCTTCGCCTCTGAGCTGCTGCACCACTTCCCAGACCTGTTTGATACCGGTGGCACCAACCGGATGGCCGCAGGCCTTAAGACCGCCCGAGGTGTTCACCGGCAGGCTTCCGCCTATGTGCGTCTCGCCTTCTTCGGTGAACGTTCCGGCGGTGCCTTTGGGTACAAAGCCGAGGTCTTCGATGGCGCAGATTTCTGCAATGGTGAAACAGTCATGGACTTCGACAAAGTCGATGTCTTTTCTTTCCAGCTTTGCCTGGGCAAATGCTTTGTTTCCGGCTGCAACGGTGGCCCCCATCGTGGAAAAGTCAGGTCTGTCATGCAGTGCGATAGAATCGCCCGCCTGACTTGAGGCAAGGACTTTTACCGGGGTGTCGGTGAACTCGTGCGCCCGCTCCAGCGGGCACACGACTACAGCTGCCGCCCCGTCTGAAACCGGCGAGCAGTCAAAAAGCCGCAGCGGCGATGCGACCAGGCTTGAGTTCAGCACGGTGTCAATCGTGATTTCGTTCTGGAACTGCGCGTATTTGTTGCGCGCGCCGTGATAGTGGTTTTTCACCGAAACTTCTGCAAGTTGTTCGCGGGTAAGCCCGTATTTGTGCATATAGTCGGTTGCTATCATCGCATAAAGCCCGGGGAAGGTCGCCCCTGCAAAACTCTCCCATTCGCGGTCCGCTGCGCCGGCCAAGACATCGGTCGCATCCCCGATGTCCGTCATTTTTTCGACACCTGCGGCTATTACGACATCAGACATGCCTGAAGCAACAGACGCCACAGCGCAGCGGAAGGCAAGACCTCCCGAAGCACAGGCGGCCTCAACGCGGGTCGCAGGCACATGAAATTCTCCGCCAAGACCGGCGGCATCGGTGACCAGCGCGCCCACATGCTCCTGGCCGACAAATCGCCCGGCCGACATTGAACCTACATATAATCCGTCAATCTGGTCGGCAGAGACATTTGAATCTTCAATGGCGGCAATTCCCGCCTCTGTCGTTAATTCCCGAAGCGATGAAGACCACCGCTCGCCGAATCTGGTGATTCCGGCGCCAATTACAGCTACTTCTCTCATATTTCTCACACCTTTATTTTTCCTTTGTGCCGTGCGTACACCGCATAATCAAGGTACTTCTTTTTGCCAAGCATCTCCTGTACAAAAGGCGCCGCTTTGCGGTCGATTTCGGTTTCAATCGCATCGGTGACGGTGATATCGAATGCATCGGAACCCGCGCCGCTGCCGTAGCTTGTAACAAAAATACGCTCTCCCGGTTTTGCAACGTCCAGGACCGCGGAAAGACCCAGCGGCACCGCGCCGCTGTAGGTGTTTCCAAGGTACGGGGCTAAAAGACCGGTTTTAATCTGTTCCGGGGTGAATCCGAGTTTTTTGGCCGCATTGCGGGGGAACTTTGCGTTCGGCTGGTGGAATACGGCGTAATCGTAGTCAGAAGGCCTGGTTCCGCGCAGTTCAAGCATCATTTTTGCCGCTCCCTCCACATGCTTGAAATATCCCGGCTCGCCTGAGAATCTGCCGCCGTGGCGCGGGTAATCCTCGCCTTCGCGGCGCCAGAAATCCGGCGTGTCCGAGGTATAAGAACAGGTTTCATTGATTTCTGCAATGGGGTCGTCGCATCCGATAATAAATGCGGCGCCTCCCGCCGCGGCGGTGTATTCAAGCGCATCGCCGGGCGCGCCCTGGGCAGTATCTGCCCCTGCTGCAAGCGCATATTTCATCATGCCGGATTTCACCAGGCCCATTGCGGTCTGAATACCCGCGGTTCCGGCTTTACAGGCAAATTCATAGTCCGCCGCCGTCATCACAGGTGTTGCGCCTATGGCCTCGCCTACGGTGACAGCTGTAGGCTTTACTGCGTAAGGGTGGGATTCCGAGCCCACGTAGACCGCTTTTAAGTCGTTTAGATTGATATTTCGGCGAAGAAGCGCTGCCCGGGCGGCTTCAACAGCGATGGTCGCGGTATTTTCATCATAGTCAGGCACGGCTTTTTCAAAAACGCCCAGACCACTGGATATATCTTTTGGATTTGCGCCCCAGACGCGGGCGATTTCTTCCACGGTTATTCTGTAGCGCGGGATATAGGCGCCATACGTTATTATTCCTACCATTTTGCTTTCCTCAGCACGGTTACAATTTCAGGCACGCTCATTTCGGTGCACAAGACACAGATATGGTCTTTTTCGGCTAAAAGCCGCACAAGGGGGTGGACTTCGTCTTTTTTGATTCCCTGCAGGACGACATAGGGCGGTTTAAAGGGGGTGACGCGGATTGCAATCATCGGCGATTTCCCTGATGAAACGTCGGTGAAAATCAGGGCGCGTTCGGTGCTCCAGCCGTATATTTTGTTGAATTCGCTCGGGGTGAGGTTGACGATTGCATTCAAGCTGTTTACCACGGTGTAGCCGAATATATCGGAGTGGAGTTCGCCGCAGATAATTTCGCAGTCAAGAAGCTCTGCGAGGTCTTTAATGGGGACGCTTGATGCAAAGTCATGGATGTCGTAGATTACTTCATCGTCATAGTCGGAGAAGAGGAGTTTTGCAAACTTTTTAATGAACTCCGAGCCGTTTTCTTCGTCGATTGCAAGAAGGGTGTCCACAATTTTTCCGACAACGCCGGTTCCGGGGCTTTTTCTGCGTCCGCTTTCATAATCGCTGATTACCGACGGAGATACGCCTAAGCGTTCTGCGAGTACTCCGGGGGTTATCTGAAAGCTGGTGCGCCATTTTTTCAGGGCTTTGCCGGGTGCGTCTGAAAGGGTTATTTCCCCTGCCATTTTCTCGGCAAGCTGCTGTCGAATTCCGGGCTTCATGTGGGGATATATATTTCGTTACTGACTTAAATAAACGGCGGTCGAATTCGTGAATTGACGAAGTATTTTTTTATATGGGCAGGGCTGAAAAATATCCGAAAATAATTTACTGATACAATACGAAATATAAGGAATATGATTGAAGAACTGCATGAAACATCACCTTCCTATATCCCCGCCGGCAGGAAATATTTCTCCGGCATTGAGGCAATAGTCCTGAATAAAATCGGTGATTATGCGTTGGATGTACCTCTTACATTCCAATCATGGTTTGATGCAGATGACAATCTTTTCTGCATCGAAAATGAGGAGACCTCTCTTCATGGTTATGGGGAAACGTATGTGGATGCTCTCTCATCGCTTGCGGACAATCTTGAAGGGTGGGCTGCAGGGTTTGCGCTGCATCCGGAAAGTGAGCACAGCAGTGAAGCAGTCCTTGCAAAAAACAACATTGAAAAGCATGTCAAGCTCACTGATGTCTATGCCGAAATGCAGAAAAAATACGGGGAAAAATAATGTCATCAACGGTAAAGGCGCGTGATTTTGAAAAAGCAGCACAGAAGAAGGGATTTTGTCTTGACCGGTGTCATGACCATATTTTCTTTCGGTTAATCAAACCGGACGGCACATTTGATGACCGCATTCAGACAAAAATCAGTCACGGTGCAGTTGATATCTCAGCATCAAATCTCTCAAAAATGAAACGGCAGCTGAAATTCACCAGTATGGAGCAGTTTCAGAATTATATCTCCTGTACGCTGACGCTGGATGAATATTACGTTCTTTTGAAAAAACAGGGTTTTTAATACAATCCGGGCGCATCCCACAACGAAGCGCCCGTTACGATAATGCGGTCTTTCATATGCTTTATCGTATGTATAGTATGTTGACGTGACAGATATTAAACCCGCGTGTACCGGCAACCCCCCGCGGGAGCGTTAGTGACTTGCAAAAACTCATCCTTATCTTTCAAGAGAGCAAATACTACATAGAATACCATGCAGCGCCCCCAGCCGAAATACCTCCCCGCAACAAAAGAAGAACTTGCGCGCCTCGGCATTGCAAAACCTGACATTATTTTAGTCAGTGCCGATGCCTACGTGGACCATCCCTCGTTTGCCGCCGCCCTTTTAGGGCGGCATCTGTGGAACAAAGGGTTTACTGTTGCGGTTATCTCCCAGCCGGACTGGAAAGACCGCACCGGCGCGGATTTTGCAAAATTCGGCGCGCCCAATCTCTTTTTTGCTGTGGTCCCGGGTGCCGTCGACCCCATGGTCTCCGCCTTTACGCCCGCCCTGAAACGGCGCCATGACGACGCCTATTCGCCCGGAGGAAAGGTTACCAGACCCGACAAAACGACACTTGTTTACACCAACGCGCTGCACAAACTCTTTCCCGCGACCCCTATTATTATCGGCGGCATCGAAGCCTCGCTCCGGCGCTTTGCGCATTATGATTACTGGTCAGACTCGGTCCGGCAAAGCATTTTAGCCGACGCTCCCGCCTCGCTTTTAGTCTACGGCATGGGAGAGGTGCCCCTTTTTGAAATCGCAGAGCGGCTCGCCAAAGGCGCTGCAATCTCTGACCTCCGCGATATCAGGGGCACCTGTTATACGATATCAGTCAAAGAATTCCGGGAGCATCCGCCGGAAGGCGCCATCCTTCCGGCATTTCCGGAGGTCTCTGACAAACAAAAATTCGCCGGGGCCTGGCAGATAATGAGCGAAGCAGACGGGGTCATAATCCAGCCGCACCCAAAGACGGTGGTGGTCTGCAACCCGCCGGCCCGGGCTCTGAGCACCCCGGAACTGGACGAAATCTATGACCTCCCTTATACAAGACGGGCGCATCCCTCGATACAGGAGCCAATCCCCGCCCTTGCCCCCGTACAGTTTTCCATCACAACCCACCGTGGCTGTTTCGGGGCATGTTCATTCTGCGCTATAACCCATCATCAGGGAAAACGGATTGTCTCGCGCAGCCCTGAATCCATTCTTCGCGAAGCACGGAGTTTTACGAAGATGAAAGAGTTTCACGGGACGATTTCAGACGTCGGGGGGCCTTCTGCGAATATGTATGCGTCACACTGCGCCCGCTGGGATACAGCCGAGCCCTGCAAAGATAAAAACTGCGCTGCCTGTCCTGCTCTGCATTCCGGTATTGAAGAGCAGACTGCATTGCTTAGCGCCCTGCGGGAAATTTCCGGCGTAAAACATGTGTTCATCGGCTCGGGCGTGCGCTATGATTTGATTCCCGAAACGCCCGCGGGCGACATATATCTTGAAAATCTCTGTAAATACCATGTATCAGGACAGCTCAAAGTTGCCCCGGAACATATCAGCGACCGGGTGACACAATTAATGAACAAACCCGGAGCGGCGGAATTTGAAAAATTCCGCAAACGCTTTGCCAAACTTCAGGAAGGGCGCAAGAAAAAGCAGTATCTTATCCCGTATCTTATGTCCTCGCATCCGGGATGCCGGATTGACGATATGGTAAAACTGGCGCTGTATTTGAGAGACAACAATATGTTCACCGAACAGGTGCAGGATTTTACCCCTGTGCCGATGACTTTGTCTACGGCGATGTATTACACCGGGCTGCATCCTATGACCGGAAAAAAAGTGTATGTGCCTCTTGGCGGGGAAAAAAGAATCCAGCGGGCGCTTTTGCAGTGGAAAGACCCGAAACAGTATGATTATGTGGTCTCAGGGCTTTTGAAGGCGGGACGGGCTGATTTAATCGGGGATCTGGTGCCAAACCGCGGCATCCCGCCGCGTAAAAATACTCAGGCGGGAAAAAGAACCAGAGCCCGCGGGGAAAAATAACGGGATGCTGAAAGGTGAACCGGTTCTTTTCTACCTTTCACGTATCAGCCATTCAATCAGATTCACCGTTTTTATCCCGTCATACTCTTCCGATTCCAAATCAAGCGAGAGAATAATTTTTTCATAATTATCCTCGATTTTTTGCAGCGGCAAAAGCTCGCGTTTGCGCACATCAGCACTTTTGAGCGATTCCGCCACCTGAATATAGATTTTTTTCTCTACCGAGGCCGCTATGAAATCAATTTCCGCATCGCCGATTTTGCCTACTGAAACATCAAATCCGCGCCGTTTTAGTTCAAAGAAGACGACATTTTCCAGAATATGACCACGGTCACGGTTTCGCATGCCAAGCAAAAAATTGCGCAGACCGATATCGGCGATGTAATATTTTCCAAGTGTTTTAAGAAACTCCTTTCCTTTAATGTCAAACCGCTTGATGTCATAGAAAATAAACGCATCGCATAACGCGGTTACATACGCCTGAATCGTCATCGGTGTTGCTTTTTCATCTGATGCAAGACCGACAGATGCAAGAGCTTTTCCGATTGATGAAAAAGAAACCGGCGAGCCTATTGAATCTGAGAGGAAATAAACGATTTTTTTCAAAAGAAGCGGATTGGAAGGCGTCCGCTCGCTGTTTCTGCGTTCCCGCTCCAAAACATCGCGCATAATGACACTGGTGTAAATGCCGTCTAAAATAATCAGCGCCTTGTCATAATTAAAATCAGTCTCGACAACCCCGGGGAATCCGCCGAACTTCAGATATGACTCAAATAATTCATCAAGCGCGGTTTGGCGTCCGTCTTTTCGAACGCAGTGTTTCACACCTCCGAGAGGATTCTGGGCGGTTTCAAGCGTATAACCGTGGAATGAGATATATTCGGCAAATCCGAGCGGAAGCATTTTTATTTCAATATAGCGGCCGCTTAGGTAGGTTGCCATTTCATTGGAAAGGAGATAGGCGTTTGAGCCTGTAAGATAGATATCACAGTCAAAATCCACCCGCATGGAGTTTACTGCATCCTGCCACCCCGGAACATGCTGGATTTCATCAAAAAAGATGTAGATGCGTTTGTTTTTCGGCAGACGCTCTTTGACATACAGATACAAATCCATGGCGGTCATGGAACGGTACTGCATTGATTCAAAATTCATCAGCAGCAGCTGTTTATCGGTTTTGCCCTCGTCTATCAGGCTGTTTATCATGAGTTTAAGCAGACTTGACTTGCCGCATCGGCGGATGCCGGAGATTACCTTGACCTCTTCACTGTCCTGAAATGCTTTGAGGCGCGAAAGATAAACCGGCCGCTCTTTCAGCCCTTGTATTTTTTTCACATCTAAAATATGAAACTTTTAAATTTAAAAAGTTTTTCACTTTCGATTATAAAAAAATCAGACACCCGGGTTTTACTCAATTCTCCCGGAATCTTTCTTTTTGTACCCTTCCAGCATCAGACTCGCGATATTTTTCACCGGCAGGCCAGTTACCTGATGCAAATGGAATTCGCAGAACGGACACACCGTTACAATATAATCCGCCCCCGTTTCCTTCACCATTTCGGCGCGCACTGCGCCGATTTCCGCCGCCTCTTTCGGCTGACCGGACTTGACCCCGCCCCCGGCGCCGCAGCAGCGCGCCGGCATGTTAACGAACTTTTCCGTGCAGGTGCGCAGAATTTCGCGCGGCTCTTTGGATATTCCCTGCCCCCGGTACAAATGGCACGGGTCATGATAGGTGTACGTCCCGGCAACCGGCGCCGGCGCTTCAAAGCCCAGCTCGCATAAGAACTCGGTAATATCCACGACTCTGAAAGGTGTGTGATAATCATTTTTCAGCGTCGAGCCGCAGCCGGCGCACATGGTAAGAACAGTGTCGCATCCCGCAAACGCCGCAATATTGCGCCGCTCCAGTTCCGCCACGTATCCCGAAAGCCCTGTTCTGATAAGCGGCGAGCCGCAGCAGACCTGGTCTTTTGGGATAATGACACGAATACCGTTGCGCCGCATAACCTCGAGTGCATCGAGAGCCGGCTGGACTACGCGGCCGTTGAACATGCAGCCGACAAAAAAGCCGACCGTTGCACGGACCTCGCCTTCCGGCTCAATAACCTCCGGTGTCCTCTCAAGAAACGTCTCGCCCTTGCGCTCAACCGAGCGGCCGGTCTCCTCAATGAGTTTTGCAAGATTTTTGTGCGCCTCAAGCGCAAACCCGCGTTCTGCCGCCGTGCGCCGGAGCCGCTCAACCGCCTTTTTCGGCGTGTCAATTCCTTTCGGACACACCTCTACGCATTTGCGGCAGGTTGTACAGGAATACAGACCTTTTCGGACCGCCTCTTCGATGCGGTCCGCCTTGTCCCGCGGGTCAAGATTGAGGCGCTGTTCCTGCCGCATAACAGTAGGACCTGCGTATTCAGAGGCCGCGACCGCGGGGCAGGCTGAAACGCAGGAGAAACACTCGATGCATTCGCGAAGTTCCTTTATCTCCTCGACATCTGTTTTGCGCACCAGGCTGCACTCTTCACCCGAAGCCATCCAGGCAAGTTTTGCAATAACCGGCGCGATATCGGTGACCAAATCGGAAATCACCGGCAGATTCAGCGGCTCGATTACATCACCCTCATGCGCCTCGGTCATGCAGGCAAGCACCGGTTCCCCGTTCACCCGCACGGCACAGGAACCGCACTGCCCTGCCCGGCAGCAGCTCCGGTAGGAAAAATCAGGATGCTTTTCTTTAATTGCCTCAAGCACATTGAGAATGCGCGCCCCTTCGTTAACAGAGACCGCATATTTTGTAAGCCCGCCGTTTGAGCGGAAAACCGTTACGTTCAAAGTCTTTCCTCCAAAACTTCAATACCCGCTTTTCCATTGCAGAAAAACGTGTGTCCGTAGGGTGAATTTGCCGCATCCCATTTCTGTTTCACGTCCGTTCTTGTATGGGCGCCGCGTGACTCTTTGCGAAGCAGGGCGCCGTCAATCACCAGAGATGCAGTCAAAAGCATATTGTTTGTAATGAACGCATCCGTGATTTCCGCGGCGGATGTAATTTTTACCGGTGCAAAAGCCTCCAATGCAAGGGCGCCGTCTTTAAGTCCGTGTTCGTTGCGGTAGATACCAACCTTATCCCACATCAGCGCCTTTAACCGGCGCCGAAGCTGCGCAGAAGGCGTCGAGCCGGTATAGAATTTGTCTATTTTTGCCTCGACCGCTGCAATCTGTTTTTCGTCAACGGATTTTGCCCATGGCTTTACTTTGCCTGCCGCATTTCCCGCACGGGCGCCAAAGACCTGAGTGTCCGCAAGAGCATTTCCGCCAAGCCGGTTTCCGCCGTGTACGCCGCCGGTTACCTCGCCGGCTGCAAAAAGACCGGGGACGGTTGAAGCCCCGTCCGGCGTGATTTTTACCCCGCCCATAAAATGGTGGGCGCTAGGAGATACTTCCATCGGCTGTGTCCGGATGTCTACGCCAAACTGCAGAAACTGCTCGAGCATCACCGGCAGGCGTGTTTCAATTTGCTTTGGCGGAAGGTGCGTTACATCAAGATACACCGCATCATGCTCTGTTCCCCTTCCTTCTAAAATCTCTGTTGCAATTGCGCGGGCAACGACATCGCGCGTGGAAAGTTCCATACGGGCGGGGTCGTATTTTTCCATAAACCGCTCGCCCAAAGCATTGCGCAAAATGCCGCCCTCGCCCCTTACGGCTTCTGTTACCAGACGCCCGCGCGAATCCGCGGGCCATGCGGTGCCGGTCGGATGAAACTGGACCTGTTCCATGTCAATGAGCGTCGCACCCGCGCGATAGGCAAGAGCATATCCGTCGCCGGTGCCGGCGGTTGAGTTGGTCGTCGGATTATACAATTGTCCGGCCCCGCCGGTTGCAAGAACAACCGAGTCCGCGGTGATTACGCCGAGCTCCCCTGACCGGTCGCAGGTTATAGCACCGCAAACCCGCTCACCGTCCTTTAACAGTTCGACAACCGTGACCTCGTCGCGGATTTCCACATCCGAGCCGCGCAGCCGCTCAAGAAGCGTCATTACTATTTCATGGCCGGTGTGATCTCCCGCATAACAGGTACGCGCAAAGCGCTGACCGCCGAACGGCCGCTGGGCGATGAGATTTTCATCGGTTAAATCAAAGACCGCGCCCCAGGAAAACAAATCGCGAATCCGTGCCGGGGCCTCTGAAGCGAGTACTTCGACCAGTGCCGGGTCATTTAAGTAAGCGCCCCCTTTCATCGTGTCTTCAAAGTGTACGCGAACTGAATCGGCATCGCGCAAAACCGCGTTATAGCCGCCTTCAGCCATAACCGTACAGCCGCCTTTTCCGGTAATGGTCTTGGATATGATTATGGTGTGTCCGTATTTGTTTGCTTCGACTGCAGCACGGATTCCGGCTCCGCCGGAACCGATGATTAAGGTGTGGCAGTCGGATATTTTTTCAACGCCCATTGTATGATATTATTTGGCGCGGGATAAGATAAAGGAGTTGTACAAACCTCAAAACCAGCATATGCCTGCACTATGGAACTGCCGCAGTTTTGGACCTGATGCAAAAGATGCCTATACGCAAACCTCAAGTAGTTATGCGACGTATATGTAAGGCATGGCATTATCACTTGATTCTACTATCGCCGACCTCTTAAGAGAGAAGCCGGAAGCAGCAGGAATTCTCCAGAGCTTTGGCATGGGCTGCCTCGGCTGCGCAATTGCAAACAACGAGACCATCCGCGAGGCTGCAATGGTCCACGGCATCCCAATCGAAGAGCTTGCCAAAAAGCTCGGTTTCTAAACGAAACGGTGTATCGCTTGTTCCGGAAACATCCGGAACGTGATTTTTTCGTGTAACTTTTTCCCGTCGCTTTTTCAAATCTCTGCGCACCGCAGAAATCTTTAATAAGAAACAATATAAACCCCTGCTGAAAAATATACACTATTTAGTTATGCTGAAAATAACTGCGCTTACCAAAACATACAACGGGCACGCCGCTGTCGACAATCTTAACCTGACCATTGAAAAAGGCGACATATACGGCTTTATCGGTGCAAACGGCGCCGGAAAAACCACCACCATCAAATGCATCGTCGGCATCCACGGTTTTGACTCGGGCGAAATTACTATTGACGGCCATTCGGTAAAAACACAGCCTCTGGAATGTAAAAGCATTCTGGCCTATATCCCTGACAACCCTGATATCTATGACCACCTGACCGGCATTCAGTATCTTAATTTCATCGCCGACATGTACGGCGTAACCGCCGCCGAGCGCACACAGCGTATTGAAAAATACGCCGGACTCTTTGAAATAACCTCAAACCTCGGCGATTTGGTTTCATCCTACTCCCACGGCATGAAACAGAAACTTGTCATCACCGGCGCCCTGATTCACTCGCCCAAACTCCTCATTTTAGACGAGCCCTTTGTCGGCCTCGACCCCAAAGCCGCTCTGACACTCAAAAATCTCATGCGCGAGGAATGCGCAAAAGGCTGCGCCATATTTTTCTCCACCCATGTCCTTGACGTGGCAGAAAAACTCTGCACCAAAGTCGCGATAATCAAACACGGACGTCTGATAGCCTCCGGCGACATGGACACACTCACCCGCGACAAGTCACTCGAAGACGTATTCATGGAAGTGGCAGCCAAAGATGAATAAGACACTGCTCTTCATCAAACTGCGGTTCACCAACGGACTCGGTCTGAATGAAATAAAATACGGACACAATAAAAAACAGAACCGCAAAAAAATCCGGGACCTGATACTTTACTTCATCCTTGGAGTAATTGTCGCCTTTTTCATCGGCGGCATCTACGGCTCTTTGGATGCTATCGGACAGCACGCGCTGATTCCTTTATTCCAGTGCATAGCAGGCAGCGCTGTTGTCCTGGTGGCAGATATCTTCGCTGCAGGAAGCGCAATTTTTAATCCGGCAACATATGAGCGTGAAATTGTTCTTCCGGTGCATCCGGCGTCAATTGTCATCAGCAGAATTGCAGGACTCTATCTGATAAATATCATCCTGATGCTGATAATTTTCCTCCCGGCCTGCATTCTTTTCAGCTCGGCTTCTGCATGGATACTTGGTATTACCGGTATCTTATTTACCCCGCTGATACCGATGGCAGTGTCTCTTGCCCTGGGGGCTTTCGTCAGTGCAATAGCCTCGCATGTAAAGCATAAAAGCGCAATTTCATCGGCGTTAAGCATCATTCTCAGCATAGCGGTGTTTATTTTTATCTTCCTTCGCAAATCAGACACCATGCTTGTCGAAGACATTGCAGGAATTTTTTCCGGCATCTCGGCACAGATTTGCCAGTGGTATCCGCCCGCAGCCTGGTTTGCTTCAGGCGACATACTCTTTACAGCGCTGTTTGCTGTAGTTTCGTTTGCTGTATGCGCTCTTTTTGTCTGGATTGCATCCCGGAAATTTGCGCCCATCTGTTCTGCAATGAACACACATTATGCAAAGAAAAATTATCGGATGACAAATCTCTCTTCGTCAACGCAGCTCAAATCACTGTACAAAATGGAATTAAAGCGCTATTTTTCCTCAAGCGCGTATGTGACCAACACCATTGTGAGCTACATCATGGCAGTGATAATTGCCGTAATTTTATGCGTGCTTGGCTCTGACACGATTGCAGATTTAACCGGCAGCGATACGTTGTTTAAGCTCGGGGCGTTTGCAATAGCTTTGTTTGCCGTTCTCAGTCCGGTATCGCAGTCTGCCATCTCCATTGAGGGAAAACACTGGTGGATTAAACAGACGCTGCCGGTTCCGGCAAAAAAGATTATGCAGGCAAAACTGCTGGTAAACTACACGGTTTCGCTTCCGTTCATTCTTGCCGCATCGGTAATCTACTGTTTTGCGGCGGAAGCGGATGCGGGCATTCTCTTCGGCAGTATCCTAATCCCGCTTGTCTGCGCGCTTTTTTCCGGGGTGCTTGGATTGTATGAAAACCTGAAGCATCCGAATTTATCCTGGGATATGGAAATCAATGCGGTAAAACGGGGTTCTGCCATCACGCGCACCATGCTTTTTGGCGCTCTTGCTGTAGTCGCGCTGTATGTGATTTCGGTATTTGCCGGTATTGCAGCCGGTGCTGTAATCGGGCTTGTCGCGCTTCTTATCGTATCACTTCTGCTCTATCGCAAGTGTCTTTCCTTTGAACTCAATGCACTCGAAGAGGCGTAAGCGGGGGAGCCTCTCCCGCCTCCCCCCTATCTCTTCCTCCCTTTCTCTTCCCTTTTTTCCGCGCGGATGTGCGGAAATGACAATCCTGTTTCACCGGTAAAATACAATTCATTACATTCGCTATATAAATATCGGGAAACACTTTATATATCTGTGTCCTATATTGTAGTAGGGAAACCCGGGGCAGGGGATAAAAAGCCGGGTTTCTACAGGAGATTGCCTGACGGCAACTCACCGTGGGAAGGGCGTTCTCCTGTTTTGCTTCCTCAGGGCTTTTTTATGTTGTTTTTGGTTTTAATGATTCGCGGCTAACAGAGAATTACATATCCTGAAAGAACCAATAGTATAGTACAATGAAACTGCAGATACCCGACGGCCCCATAGCCGGTGTCGCTCTTAAAAATCACATGCTCCTTGCAGCAGGCGTTCTTGGAACAACCGCCGCCTCTTTGGAGCGGATGCTTTCCAAAGGCGCCGGCGGTGTTGTAACCAAATCCATCGGCCCTGTCCCGATTCCGGGCCACCACGGCCCCGCGCTTCTTCCGGTTGAAGGCGGACTCATTAATGCTATGGGACTGCCCAATCCCTCAAAGGAATTCGTGCAGGAAATCGCCGCCCTGCCCAAAGATAACGTCGTTGTCAGCATCTTCGGCGGCACGCCGAAAGAATTCGGAGAGGTTGCCTCATGGTTTGAAAACGCCGCCGCATTCGAACTCAACCTCTCCTGCCCCCATGCAGAAGGTTACGGCGCCTCTATAGGCATTAATCCCGCCATTGTCCGCGAATGCACCGAAACCGTCAAAGCATACGGCAAACCCGTCTGGGTAAAACTCACCCCCAACGTCACGGACATCAAAGAAATCGGCCGCGCAGCAGAAAAAGGCGGCGCCGATGCGATTGTTGCGATAAACACCGTTAAAGCCATGCGCATTTCCACCGAACTGCGCCGCCCCGTGCTTGGCAACAGATTCGGCGGACTGTCCGGCAAAGCCGTTTTTCCTATCGCCGTTCGCTCCGTCTTTGACCTCTATGACGCCGTCAGTATCCCCATTATCGGCTGCGGCGGCATAGATTCGGCGGACAATGTTCTTGAAATGATGATGGCCGGCGCCTCAGCGGTCGAAATAGGCAGCGCCGTGTACGAAGATGTGGACATCTTTGCAAAAATCGCCGCCGATTTATATGCAGAAGACGGCATACCTGCCGCCGAAATTGTGGGGTGCGCACATGAATAACGAAGCTCTGCCGCAGATTACGGCAATTACCTGTATTGTTGAGGAATCTCCTTCAGTTAAGACCTTTGTCTTCGACAAAGTCTTTGACGTCTCCCCCGGACAGTTCTGTATGGTCTGGGTTCCGGGCGTTGATGAAATCCCTATGGCGTTTTCCGCCGCAAATTCCATCACCGTGATGAAAGTAGGCGAAGCGACCGCCGCTTTATTCGCCCTCAAAGAGGGCGATAAAATCGGCATTCGCGGCCCCTTTGGCAACGGATTTTCCCCGAAGGGAAAGGTGCTTGCCGTTGCCGGCGGCATCGGTGTGACGCCTTTGTTTACGCTGGCGGCAACAGGCGAAGTGGACACATTTGTGCTGGGCGCCCGTACCTCTGCCGAACTCATCTTCAAAAAGGACCTGGCTAAACTTACCGATTTGCGCATTGCAACCGATGACGGCACCGAAGGCGTTCACGGTTTTGTAACAAACATTCTCGAAACCTTGCCCTTGGAAGAATACGACACCATTTGTGTCTGCGGCCCGGAAATGATGATGAAAGGCATTTTGAAGATGCTGCAGGAAAAAGGACTCGAAAAGAAAGCGCAGTTTTCGATGCACCGGTACATGAAATGTGCCGTGGGTGTCTGCGGCTCCTGCTGCATCGACCCGACCGGGGAACGTGTCTGCAAAGACGGGCCGGTATTTTCCGGAACCGTGCTTGCAAAAGGCGAGCTTGGCCGGCACATGCGCGGACCTGACGGAAAACGGATGTAAATATTCTACTCTCTTTTCTTTTTTAGTTCATCATAGAGAAGCACCCCTCCAGCGAAAGATACCAACTTGATTATATTATAAGAAAACCAACATACTGTTATGACAACCCTGCAGGAGTACCTAATCAAATCCGGTGTGCCGGAAGACCTCGGTACAGTCATCCTTACCATAGCAGCCTGTGCAAAGCCAATCCGGGCCGCATTCATTGAAAATCAGAACTATTCAGCCACAACCAACTCCTCCGGAGAAACCCAGGCGGAGATGGATACCTGGTCTGATATCTGCATCACCAATGCGCTGAAAGAAACCGGCATTGTCCGCGCTGTAGCCTCGGAAGAACGCGACGAGATAACAAAACTGAACCCTGCGGCCCGCTATTCTGTCGTAATGGACCCGCTGGACGGCTCTTCCCTTATCAAAGTAAACCTCTGCGTCGGAACAATTGCAGGAATTTATGAAGGCGACGTGTTACAGCCCGGAAGAAACCTGAAAGCCGCGCTTTACATCCTTTACGGCCCGATGACTACCCTTACCATCTCCGTCGGCAAAGGCGTTTCCATATTTGCAATGGACGGCGCCGGTGTTTATCAGCTGATGAGCGAAAATGTCACCCTTCCGGAAGGAAATCTCTACGGAAGCGGAGCCCTTCGCACCGAATGGCTTGCAAAACACGCCGCATTCATCACGCAGATTGAAAGCGAGGGCGCAAAGAACCGCTATTCCGGCTCGTTTGTCGCGGATTTCCACCAGATTCTCAAATACGGCGGCGTGTATGCCTATCCGCCTTACAAAGGACACGAATCAGGCAAACTGCGGCTGGTCTTTGAGGTAAATCCGATAGGATTTCTCGCGGTTCAGGCGGGAGGCGCCGTTTCAGACGGCTCCATATGCACCCTGGACATTGTCCCGGAAAAAGTGCATCAGAGAACGCCGGTCTATGTTGGAAGCAAAGGCATGATTGAAAAAATAGGGAAATTATGACTGTAGTATCTGTATTTGCCAAAACCGTGGGCGGTATCGCAGGAAAAGCGCGTATTTATCCGGATATTCTGCAGGCCGCCGCAAAATCGCTTCGTGCAGCAGAAGGGGACGTTATTTCGGATTCATTTGCAACACATGCGGGAGACCGCCTTATTTTACTTATGGTGCATAAAAAAGGCGCGGATGTTTCGTCACTTCGCGACAGCATTTTTGATGCGGCACAAAAACAGGCCGACGGTCTCGGTCTGTTCAACAATCAGACGCCGGATTCCGCCGTATCGCTTGAATTTTCAGGCGGCTCACAGCAGTTTCTGCTGTTTGTCACCGGCTCGGATGACGCAGGGTTCTGGAATAAAATTATGACCTCAGAGGCGGGGACTGCGGCAGACACCGGCATTTTCCTTGCCAAATCCGAAGGAGAATATCCAACTACCGCACGGCGCTGCGAGGCGTTTGCAAAGTCGTCCTTTTTAGGCGTATGTCCGGTAAGTCTGTGCGAAACAGGGATTATGCGCGAATATGTGACACCGGTAGCAGGGCTTGGTTTTTCGCTTTTTAAGGGAAAACTCATCGGTCCGGTGGATTTATTCGACTCGGCGCTGTTTGATGCGGCCCGGCTTACTGCATCGCATACGTGAGGGGACTCCTCTTTTTTTTATTTTTACCGGTACCGGTGCCTGCGGTCTTTTTGAAAATATGTTCAAACTGCGCAGGAAACATACAAAATAATCTCTCTATTTTCCTATTGCACAAAATCGAAAAATTTTCGAGTTTGTGTAATAGGCTTTATATGCCGGTAAAATCATATAATAACCTGCAATGGAACTGATTTCCCGACCGTCTTATATGGACACCTTATTGACGCTCAAAAAGATACCTGATATCAAAGTGATAACCGGAATCAGGCGATGCGGCAAATCAAGTCTTCTCGAGCTGTTTATCGCCCATGTTGAACAAACCGAGCCAAAGGCTAACATTATACACATCAATCTGGTGCAAAAAGAAAACGAGCATCTTCTAAATGCGCAGGCACTCTATGAATTCATAGAAGGACAGTACAAAAAAGGATGCGAAAATATTGTCTGCATCGATGAAATACAGATGTGTGAAGACTTTGAAAAAGCAGTCAGCTGGCTGTACGAATCGCGCAAATACAATATATACATAACCGGCTCCAATGCGTTTCTCTTATCAGGCGACCTTGCAACACTGTTTACCGGCAGGTCTTTTGAAATAGAAGTATATCCGTTTTCTCTCTCTGAATTCATGGATTATTTCTCTCTCAGCGATGCAAATGAAGCACTTGACCGCTATATCCGCTTTGGCGGCATGGCAGGGGCTTATCCGCTTGACAATGCTGCGCTTCAGGCAAGATATATTAATTCGGTGTTTACCACGCTGATTATACGCGACATTCAGACAAAATACCATATCCGTGACATGCCGCTTTTGCAAAAGATTACTGATTATCTTCTGGACAATATCGCAAATCTCACCTCGGTCAGAAATATTACCGCAGCTCTGTCTATAGAAAGTGCAGCGTCAAACAACACGGTGTCGGCATATATTCAGCATCTCTGCAATGCGTATCTGTTTTACCGGGTGCGCCGTTATGATATTGCCGGCAAAAAATATCTGGCAACGCAGGACAAATACTATCTCTGTGACCATTCGTTTCGCTATGCCCGTCTTGGTACCAAAAATATGGATTACGGCAGAACGCTGGAAAATATCGTGGCACTGGAACTTATGCGCCGGGGTTATGAAGTCTATGTCGGTGTTCTTTACAAAAAAGAGATTGATTTTGTTGCAGTACGCCAGCATGAAAAAATCTACATCCAGGTGGCTGAAGATATAAGCAGTCCGGAAACTTTTCAGCGGGAGTGCGAGCCGCTTGAAAAAATCCGCGATTCCTATCCGAAAATGATTCTTGCAAGAACACGGCATGAGACATATGATTATGAAGGGATTAAAATATGTGATGCGGCCGAGTGGCTTTGCAATAGGGAATAAAGGGCGGTGGTTTATAGTTCATCCATAAAAAACGGGTGTATTTTCATTTGTTTCTTTCTCTGTGAACTATCCGGAAATTCCGGATAGTTCGCCATCCCTATTTAAGCATATCTTTTTGTTTATCTCTTTAAATTTGTCTCTGATTTTGATTTTTACGTGAATTAAGAATCTATTTGCAGATTTTTGAACACTCATTCTCTCATTAGTTTTTCCCGGGTATCCCAAATTTGGATTAGAAAATCAATTGAAAGATAGTCACTAAAAACAGAGAAAAAAGAAGAGTCCCTTCTACTCTTCCTTCTTCGGCCGTTCCGGCTTTACATACGTTATTGCTATTGTTTCCACGCCCCGCTCGCCCGCCGTTGCCGCCGCAGAATACTCGTTTCCAAACGACAGCGCCTTGAACTTGCAAAGCTCCACGCACTGCAGACAGATAATACACCGGAACCGGTCGATGGTCCAGGTTTTATTCGCTCTGTCCACCACAATCGCCTGAGAAGGACAGCGCTTCTGACAAAGCGAACAAGAAGTGCATTTTGCCGGGTCAACAATAATATGACCCCGTGTTGCCTCAAACCGCTTGGCAGGCTCATTCGGGAACCGGATAGTAGCCGGCTTTTTCGTAAACTGCTTTAAGACCGTTTTTAACATTTTCATGACAATCAGCGCTCCATACAGCCGATACACGGGTCAATTGTCAAAACAATCTGCGGCACATCCGCAAGTTCGCATCCCGGCAGAATCTTAACCAGACTCGGGACATTGGTCAATGTAGGCGTTCTGACACGGAACTGTGTCAGATATTTGGTGCCGTTGCCTTTGAGATAATGCACCACCTCGCCTCTTGGCTGCTCCGAACGGCTGAAATACTCTCCGTCCGGGTTTCCTTTGACCGCTACGGCGATTTCATCGCCTTCCGGCATATCCGAAATAACCCGGCGGATGAGCTCAATTGACTGCAGAACCTCCCTGCACCGCACCTCGACACGGGCATAGCCGTCGCAGCCCTTCGCCGTTACCGGCCGGAACCCGAGATCGCCGTAGGCAAGATACTCGTTCATGCGCTGGTCCATTGCAAGCCCGCTTGCGCGGGCAACAGGGCCCACCGCACCTAACAGATAGGCATCCTCTTTGGAAAGCAGTCCCTTGCCAATAAGCCGCTTTTTCATGATATGGTCGTCTAAGAAGACCTTGTTTAACTCACGGACCTGGTCTTCGATGCCGTCAAGGCGGTTGTCCATCTGCGAGAGGAACTCATCCGAGATGTTTCGCCTGACACCTCCCACCTTGCAGACACCCTGAATAACGCGGCCGCCTGTTGTGGCCTCCATTTCATCCAGAACCGACTCGCGAACCTTCCACGCATTGTAGAACAGACTCTCGAAACCGAGCGAATCCGCAAACAGACCGAGCCACAACAGATGGCTGTGAATACGCGAGTACTCGCCCCAGAGCGTTCTCAGATAATTCGCCCGTTTCGGGATTTCAATGCCCATCAGGCCTTCAATTCCCTGACAGTAGGTGGACGAATGCGTAAAACTGCAGATACCGCAGATACGCTCGGCTAAATACACAAAATCCTGATACTCGCGGCGGTCGACCAGACTTTCCAGACCCCGGTGGACATAACCGATGGAAGGAATCGCCTCAACGACTTTTTCGTCTTCCAGGACCAGATCAAGGTGAATCGGCTCAGGAAGCACCGGGTGCTGGGGGCCGAACGGGACAACGGTTCTTCCGCTCATTTTTCCTCCTCCTTTGTCTTCTCCTTTGCTTCCTTAGGTACTTTCGTCACTTTCGGCGCGGGGGCGCCCTCCTTTTTCTTAAACGGGAAGGGAACAGATGTTCTGATAAACGTGCCGCCGAAATCAAGCGTCATGCCTTCGAAAGTAAAGCCGTAGAGGTCGTGGATTTCGTTTTCATAGACAAATGCGCCCGGATAGGCAGAGCCTATGGAGGGAATCTTTTCCCCGTCGGCAACACTGATGCGCTCATGCACCACAGCCCCGTCCTTGTCAAAGGAGTAGGTGATGTCATAGCCGGGCTCTGCCGGTGTGCAGGTCATAACAACCAGCCGGTAGCCGTCTGATTTCATTTTTTCAGCCGTCTTTCTGATATTTCCTTTTACAACCGATGTTACATCCATTTATTTTCCCTCCGCATCGCACTTGGCACGTTTTTCCTCTAAAACACCGATGGCTTTTACCACGCCCTCGATAAGCGCCTCCGGTCTTACCGAGCATCCCGGCACATAGACATCGACCGGAATTATCGTGTCAACACCGCCGGAAACATTGTAACAGTCGCGGAATACACCGCCTGAGCACGCACAGATACCTACCGCCATCACGACCTTGGGCTCGGGAATCTGGTCATAGAGGTTTTTCAAAACCTCTTTGTTCTGCTCGTTCACGCCGCCCGTTACCACAAAAATATCTGCATGGGCCGGATTTCCGGTATTTACAATACCAAACCGCTCGACATCATAGAGCGGTGTAAGCGCTGCCAGTATTTCAATATCACAGCCGTTGCAGCTGGATGCATTGTAATGCAGTAACCACGGGGATTTTGCTGCCGAACTCATAATATGCCTCCGATTTGAAGAACTCCTATGACACACAGGTTTAAGACACACAGGATAATCGTGACTGCCCACAGGAACTTTACCGTCATCTTCCAGGTGACTCTCGGATATACATTGTCGATGATAATTTCAAGGAAATAGCAGAGAAGCGCAACAATTACGCCGATAGCAAGCATCAGAGGGCTTCCGCCGAAGAAAAGCACTATCATTGCCAAGAGCAGAACCGTCTCGTACCAGTGGGCGATTTCCACTTTGGCAAGCGTTTTGCCCGAAAGCGACGCGGTTACACCTTTGACTAACTCCTGATGCGCGTGATGGGAGGTTGAGATATCGAACGGGGATTTGCGCATCTTTAAGGTCAGAATGGCGAATAACGTCAGGAAGACTCCCGGAAGGTAAGCGACAGCCGGAAGTCCCGAAGCGCAGAACATTTCATTCACGGCGAATGTGCCGAAAATCATGAAAAATCCCGCTGCAAGCAGAATCAGGAGAGGTTCTGCAATCATTACCGAAATTAACTCACGTTCCGCGCCCACATGCGAATACGGGGCGTTTGCGGCGTAAGCTGCCACAATCAGGAATGTGTGCGCCAGTGCAAGCGTAAAGACCACTAACAGGAGATTTCCGCCCGCGCCGAAAACCGCTCCGGCTGCCGCGATAAAGATAAGGTATCCTGCGGTCATGAAGCCTTCAACCGGGTTTGCAAACGCCTTTTCCTTGTGCCAAAGTTTCGCTACATCATAGAACGGCTGCAGTATGGGCGGGCCGACACGCGACTGCATCCGTGCTGTAAGTATCCGGTCTATTCCTGCAAGAATTCCGCCGGCAAACGGCGCTGCAATCAGGAAAATGGCGGCGCCAAGTACGGCAAAGAGTATTTCGTTCATAAGAGCACCCCCATGAAGCCGAGAATAAACATTGCTGCGATAATCAGAATCGAAATCAGCCAGGACGGCTTAATCAGGACCTTTTCACCGCAGTACTCCTCGAAGTAGTAGTTCGAGGTCTTTGCCTCCTTCCAGACACCGAGACTGCCAAGGAATCTGCCTTCCGCGTTTACCGCACGGCCGTTTAAGTACGGGGCAAGCGTGCGGCCCTGGCGCACTGTAAATACGGAGGCATAGATTAACAGACCTAAGATTACCACAAGAAGCGTCCAGATAAGGAGCGTGTCGATACCGAAAACGCCGGCTGTTCCGGCTGCGGATTCGTAAATGCGCAGCAGATAATTCTTAATGCCGAAGATATTTACCGCCGGGAAGGAAATCATTGCAAGAATCACTAATACGCCGATGGACACAACCGGAATCTTTTCCGAGGCATGGAGTTTTGTCTCTTCCAAGGCCGGCTTTGCCATTCTCATGTAAAGTTTGCCAAGCCACTTGGTCCAGAAAAAGACCGTGAACGCGCTTCCAAATGCTAAAAGCACGACAAAGACAAAGCCTAAAGGCGCTGTCAGGAATGCTTCGAGAGCCGCCCATTTGGAAATGAGCATACCAAACGGCGCCAAATACATTCCTGCAATGCCGATAACCATCATGGCGGCAAGAAGCGGCTGGCGGCCGAGCAGGGCGTCCATATCTTCGATGTCGCGGCTGCCGATTTTGTGTTCGACCGCGCCGACGCAGAGGAAGAGAAGCGCTTTTGCGACCGCGTGGAAGATTATGAGGAAAATGGCCGCCGTTACCGCTTCAGGCGTGCCGATGCCGGCGCAGGCCACAATCAGGCCGAGGTTTGCAATCGTTGAGTAGGCAAGCACCTTTTTGGCATTGCTCTGGGAAATGGCAAGCGCCGAGGTTGCGGCAAAGGTAAACATGCCGACAAGGGCAAGCGCAATTCCCACCCAGCTCTGGCAAAAGAGCGGGGCAAAAATTACCAGCAGGTAGACGCCCGCCTTTACCATGGTTGATGAATGCAGGAGGGCGGAAACCGGTGTTGGCGCCACCATTGCGCCGGTAAGCCAGGTGCTAAAGGGCATCTGGGCGGCCTTGGTAAGTCCGGCGAGAGCAATGAGGGCAAGCGGCAGGCCGAGCGCCGCGACGTTGTCATAGGCAAGCAGCGTCGGGATGTCAAGCAGATTTACCGAGGTGTCTGTAAGGCATAAGGCGATTATGGCGCCGGTGAAGGCGATTCCGCCGATTAAATTCATCCAGACGGCCCTGAAGGAATTCGTGACCGCTTCCGGCGTTTTGGAATATCCTATCAGAAGGAATGAGCATAACGTGGTTATCTCCCAGAAGCAGATAAGATACTGCAGACTGCAGGTAAGCACAATGCCAAACATCGCCGAGAGGAAGAGGAACAGAATGGCAAAGAAGAAGCGTTTCCGTTCCGGGACGTCTTTTTGATGTTCGTGATAATCTTTCATGTAGCCGAGGGCGTAAACGCAGATAAGTGTGCCGATTATGCCGATAATCAGTACCATTATAAGCGAAAGCTCGTTTATCATGAAGATGTTTTGGGCATGGTTTGTGTTGATGCCGGAAAATTCCAGGAAGATGAGCACTCCTGCCTGAATTACCGCGAGGACCGCCGGAAGTATGCGCTTGTACTTCACGGCAAGGCCCAGTATAATGAGGGCTATCGCTAATTCTATTATGAACAATAGAATCGGCACCGCCTCGAGACCGGCGAGTTCGCATACCATGGATTTTCCCCACGCGCTTACCGTAAGGAAAATACTTGCCGCGATTACTATCACCGTTGTTACCGCCGTTATGCCGTTTCTAAGCGTATCCTGCCTGAAAACAGCGAGAAGCGCCGCTGCTATAAGCGGAAGAAACAGAAGCAGCATAATGGTTATGAGTTCCTGTGTGATCATTGTATCACTTATAGTGATAGTATTTGTATCTAACATTATAAATCATTAAGGTTTGAGTGTGCGAAAAAGGGGGCGGGAGGGGGCAAAGAGGTGTGACGGCGCGGGGTGTGAGGTGCGGTCAGCCGGCAAGGAGATTTTTCAGGTGCCCTGCGCAAAACAACGGCAGCAAAAGAAGCGTCCCGTATTCGTCTTCTGCCTCGCCGGCGTTTTTCAGACTGAATCTGACGGCATATTCCGGACAAAAGCGCTCCCGGTATACTGCAAGACTTTTTCCGCCGGTGCGGGTTCCGGCTTTTACCTCAACCGGGATTATATGCTTTCCTTCCTGGATTACAAACTCGACTTCTGCTTTGTTGCCGGATTTCCAGTAATAGACCGGGTCGCCGGTGTGTGCCATAAGCTGGGTGAGAACGAAATTTTCCGCAATTGCGCCGCGAAGATAACTGTATTCGTGTGCGCCGGAAAAAATCTCTTCCGCCGGAAACCGGCTCATTTTGCGAAGAAGCCCGACGTCGCAAAGATAGACTTTGAAGGATGCTGCGCCACTGGCTGCTGACAAGGGATAGAGCGGTTTGTCTATTGCGTCGATTTTATACACCATGCCGGCGCTTATCAGCCATTCGAGGGCGCCGGAAAGTGAGCGTGCTCTTCCTGTCTTGATGACGTTTGCATACACAAATTTCCGGTTTTCTTTTGCAAGCTGGTTTGGTATCTCGCGCCAGAGTGCAGAGAGTTTGGGAAAGTCTGCTGCCGGGGCGTGTTTTGCGAAGTCGAGTTCATAGCCGTTTAAGATATTTTCAAGTATCGCGTCAACTTTGTTTTTGGCATGCGTCTTTGTCCAGGCAAGGACTGCTTCGGGCATGCCTCCGGTAAAAATGTAGTCGCGCCACCAGGGTTGTAACTCTTCGACGAGTGTTGGCGAAAGGGGTTTTGCAAGAGCGTCTGCAAGGTATTCCTCGTTGTTTGCAAGGAGGAATTCGGCAAAGTCCATGGGGCAAAGAGTAAGAAAGGTAACTTTTCCGACAGGAAAGGAAAGCGGTTTTGCAAGGGCTGTGCCTAAAAGGGAGCCGGCACAGAGGATGGCAAGATCAGGTTTCTGCTCGCAGAAATATTTGAGCGAGGTAAGTGCGTTGGGGCAGAACTGGATTTCGTCGAAGATGACGGCGGTGTTTTTTTCATCGATTTTTTTGCGGCGAAGGTCGCTTAGTTCCCGGAGTATGCGGTCGGGGTCAAGGTTTCGTTCAAAGATGTTTTGCAGGGTGCGGTCGCCTTCGAAGGTAAAGTAAGCCGTGTCTTTGAAGTTTTTTGCCGCGAAGTCTTTCAGTATCCAGGTTTTTCCGCACTGGCGCACACCTTTGAGTATCAGGGGTTTGCGGGGGTAAGTGTTTTTCCAGGCGAGGAGGTCGTTTGTTATGTGTCGAAACATGGCAGTCGTGCCGGATTTATGGTGGGTAAAAATGGCATGTGTGCCACTTTTCAATACATAATGGGTTGTATGAGGGGATAAAGGTTTGCCGGGCGGGGGGTATTTTTCCGGCGGTACTGTATGAACGAAAGTGACCGGTTTTTCTAAACGCACATACAAACTATTAGCAGACGAGCCGTAATTTTTTTTCATTGACCGGAGAGAAGAAGAGGTTTATCCTCCCTTCCCCTTCTCTCACGTATGCAGCGTGCTTTTCGCGTAACCCTCTTCAATCGCCGCATTGCAGCTTGCATCAATCGCTTTTGCCGCCTCCTCTGCTGTCATCTCACCGGCAAGCAAAGCGTGAATGTTCGGCCAGAAAGCCGCCCGTACCCCGACCCAGTTTGGATTGTTAGCAGTGTAATCTACTACATGCTCATTGTTTGCAATATACATCGCAGCCCCCGGAATGGAATCTCCGTATTTTTCGGAAATCTTCCTGCTGCACGGGACCCCTCCCGCTGAATACGCAAGCCACTCCTCATTTTCGTAGATGAACCTGACAAAATCCTTCGTGACCTCCAGTTTCTTTGCATCGCCGTTGTCAAAGACCATAAACCCGCAGACAAACGAACTTGCATAACCGCTGCCGTCTTTTGACGGGAAATTCACATAACCGATGTTTTTAATACCGCTCAGCTGATATGCCTCAATCAAAGCCGAGTTGCCGATGGTAATTGCACACTGCCCGTTTTCAAAGAAAGCCGTAGCATCATTGATTTCCAGATTTTCACAGTCCGGGAGATAATAACCCTTGTCCTGATTATCCTTAATCCACTGCAAAGCAGCAATTCCTTCCGGCGTGTTGACCTTGAACCTGCCGTTTTCATCAAAGAATGCGGATGGGAGAGGTTCGTACTCGAATTTATACATGATGAGTGTTCATTCAGTAAACATAAGGGACCCCTCCTCTTTTTGATTCGGACCTTACGAACCTTACGAACCTTTTTTCAACTTACTCTTATACATATTACAGATTTTTTCCGCTCTCGCGCAAGAAAATAAAAAAAGGTTCGTAAGGTTCGTAAGGTTCATGCAAAGAGAGAGAAGCAGCCGCAGGTTTGCTGCCGGTTTTCTTCTCCAGTACGAACCTCACGAACCTTTTTTTAACTTACTCTTATACTTATTACAGATTTTTTTGCTCCCGCGCAAGAAAGTAAAAAAAGGTTCGTGAGGTTCGTACTCGAATTTATATATGATGAGTGTTCATTCAGTGAACATAAGGAAGCCCTCTTCTTTTTGATTCGTAAGGTTCATGCAAAGATAGAGAAGCAGCCGCAGGTTTGCCGCCTGCCCACCTCTCACACAAAAAACCTATACCTCATCAGGACAAAATACCATGCATCTATGCCTGAATGCCAAAGCATCAAACCCGCCGTGCTTCAAACGCTTGAAACACACATGCCTGAAATACGAAAACGTTTCAGCATCGAATCACTCAGCCTGTTTGGTTCCGTCTGCAGAGGCGAAGACACACCCAAATCAGATATCGATATTCTCTATACCTTCCTGCCCGGAGAAACAACACTGGATAATCTGTTTAATCTGCAGACCTGTCTCGAAGAACTCTTTGACCGCAATATTGATTTGATTTCAAAGAAATGGCTTAATCCCTTTTTCCGTGATGCTGTTTTGAAAGAGGCTGTGCCGATTTGATACCTTAAAACTCTGCGTAACGAAATTATTAGAAGACAAGCCGTTGCATAAAATAGATATTCTTTGAAATCAAAATACAAATAGAACAGGTGTACTATGGGAGAAAAAATTGATATCGGACTCACCCTTTCGGGACAGGATGCGATAGACTTCATCGAATATATGAAAAATCCGACATATACAGAAGAAGCCCGTGAACTGATGCGCAAAGCAATGGAACATCCGATTAACGTAGATTTCTGATGAAAAGACAATATGGCGGACACTTTTACTGACGAAATAGAGTTTACGGTTTTGAATGATTCATCAGAACTGACATAGTTTTTCAGCAGCGAACCGCTGTTAAATGCTTTTTTAAATGAGGACGCTGCTGACGATGCCAGAAATTTATATTCAGTAACCCATCTTGCAAAATACCATGGTGAAATTGTTGGATTTTTCACTTTGATTACAGACAACATCAATGTAGACAGAATTGAAAGCAGTGAATATGCTGATTATCAATACCGCAAACTTCCGGCAGTAAAAATTGCCCGGCTTGCAACAGCCCGGAAATATGAACGAAAGGGAGTGGGGAAAATGATGATATTCCAGATTTTCCGTATTGTGAATATGATATCGCATTTTGCCGGATGTCGTATAATTACAGTTGATGCCAAAGAAGATGCACTTGGTTTTTATCAGAAATATGCATTTAAAGAAGTCAAATCAAAGAAAAACCTGACATACGTTCCCATGTATCTGGATTTTAAATACCTGCGGGAAAAAATGTAACCCCCTCTCTCCTCCGCTATCTATAAATACAAACAGCGCAAATAATATATTC
>DALTWG010000082.1 GCA_029987245.1 Methanocorpusculum sp.
CTGCTTCCTGCAGCAGATTTTCAAAGTAGATAAGATGTTTCAAATCCTTCATATTATGCCAGACCTTTCGGATATTCATTTTTACAATTCGAGTATAGAACCGCATTTTGTGCCTGAAAGCCGCGGCTGTGGTCAACCACAAGTTGATAATACAAAGACTTGCCCTGCAAGTAGGCGCTGATGTTGATACAAATTGCACACCCCTCGTTTTCAATCGTTAAGCGGAAAACAAAAAATGTAGAATTCTACAGATTTGACGATTTATATTCTTGACTTATAGCAATATGCATTTTATGCTAAACGACTAGGTTCAGAAGGCAATCCAACTGATCGATCATGAACAACGGCACATTCAGCATCTTCCCATCAAAGCTCAGGTTGCGCATGGACAGGCGGATCATGATCGGCGTTTCTTCCGGGTACTCTTTTTCATAGCGCTTGATGCTGGTCGCTTTGACGTTCTCACCGGCTTTTGCTTCAATCGGGAGTATATCCCCGCCATGCTGGAGGATAAAATCCACCTCATGCGGTGCCTCTGCCCAATAGCGCGGCGAACCCTCAAAGCTGCGAATCAAGGACTGGTGCACAAAATTTTCTGTCAGCGCACCTTTGAACTCTGTAAACAGCCGGTTATTCTCTGCAAAAGCGGTGGTCGGCAGATGCGACATTCGGCGCAGCAGACCTACATCCACCGCATAGATTTTGAAGGCGCTCAGATCATCATAGGCCGAAAGCGGCAGCCCCGGCTTGCGGATCCGGTTTACCTTGCTGACAAGATCCGCATCCCGCAGCCAGTTGAGCGCATTTTCATACTCTCTGGCGCGAGCGCCCGGCTTCACGACACTGTACAGAAACTTTTTGTTCTCCCTGGCGAGCTGGGAAGGCAGTGATTCCCAGATGTACCGGATCTTCGGCACATCCTCGGGCGGCGCATGCCTTCCAAAATCGCTCTCATAGGAAGTAAGAATGTCGGAAAGAACCTTGTCGACTTCCTTCGGATCCTTCTCTTCTGCCCATACTGAGACAGCCTCCGGCATCCCACCTGTGACAAAATAGCACTTGAGCTTCTCCGCCAGAGGCGCAAAAAACGCAGCCGGGATCGGTTCGAGCACATCGACGGACGCAAGGTAATCCGCAAGATTCTCCGCATGATCCGCCAGCAGAAATTCCGTAAAGGTCATGGGCCCCATCTCGAGAAAGTCCACCTGCCCGACCGGGAAGCCCCCTGCAAGCTGCAGGCCAAGCAGAGATCCTGCACTGGCCACATAGTATTCCGGAGCGTCCTCGTGAAAGTATTTCAGGCTGTTCAGGGCTTCCTCACATGCCTGGATCTCGTCAAAAATAATCAGCGTGTCCTTTGTGATCTTGTGCCCGCTTGCCATCGCCAGGTTCTGCAGAATACGACGCACATCCTTCGTGGATTGGAAAAATTGCGCGTACTCCGGATTTTTATCGAAGTTGAATTTCACATATCCATCCGGAAAGCTCCGGCCGAACTCCTCCAGAACCCAGGTTTTGCCGACCTGACGCGCGCCGCGCAATACCAGCGGTTTCCTGCGCTTGGAATCTCTCCAGCGTTCAAGCTCGTGCATGATTAGCCGTTTCATTCTCACATGCCTCCCCCTGTTCGATTGCACTTATTCCTGTAACGAATTATACCGCTGTCCGATGCCGCAGTCAACCAAAATCACATTTTTCCCGGGAATATTGTGATTACAATCACACTTTTCACAAAAACAGCTGCAGAAACAATGCAGTTATGGCGCAGATAGAGAGATTCGGTTTTCTGCGGAAAACCAAAAAGAAACACCGCTGTGCGGTGTTTCTTTGTAGGTAGATGCTGATTTTAATACAAAATGCATACCCCTCGATTTTAATCGATAAAAAGTGAGTGGTGTGCAACGTTTAACGATTATAATTGCTCCATAAGAAGAAAGTCGGCCAGTTTAATGTGCCTGACAGCACTGGTGGAATAATCGACATCGTCATTTGTAATCAGTATTTTTTGAGAAAGATTATCTATATCCGCAAATGCGCTGAATTCCCGCTCATAGGCTTGTTCTTCCACAACGCTGTATGCAACCTGTACAAAGTATTTTTTGCCGTCCTTCTCGCAAAGAAAATCGACCTCACGGCCTTTGCTGTTATAGACAGAAAGCTCATAGCCCATATACAGGAGTTCTGCAAGTATGTTGCATAGGCTGAATTTACAACGAAGAAATCCAAATTTTCCATACAAATCTCCCATATGACAAAGGAGCGGGTTGACCGCTCCTTAATCATTATTACAGCCGCGCTTAAGGCGGCGGCGCGCCTGACATAAATAATCTGCGCTCAAAGTGGCAGGGCACTTTTCATTATCATCCGCGCTCAAAGCGGCGGGGCGCTTGACACAGCATCGCTGTTGAATAAATTGTATCAGTAGAATGAGAATTGTCAATTGCTTTTTAGATGAAATATACTCGCCGATAGGACAACAGTTCTGATAATTTTTTGGACTGAAGATAAAATTTTAGTAACGACACCGCTCTGCTTGCTAATGTATGCAAATTGCTTGACACTTTCCACGCACCGGAGATATAATAGCGTCATTGAAGATTTTAAATTTTAGAAAAGTCATTACAAAATGAGGAGGTCATAATATGGCAAACACTGCTGCTGTTTATGCGCGTAT
>DALTWG010000045.1 GCA_029987245.1 Methanocorpusculum sp.
TTTTGAATAGCGCTTACGCGCGAAAAACGCAGATTACGCAGATTACACGCAGATTTTCACAGATTACAACAGATTAAGGGCGGCGCCGAATTACGGCGCCGCAAGGAAAAATAAAAGATTCTGTCATTTTTTGAGGTATTGAGAAAGATAATTATTATAACGGCGGGCGTAATTCGCCCGCCGCAAGAATCTGCTGTAATCTGCGGGCATCTGCGTGTAATCTGCGAAATCTGCGCGTTTTGCGCGTGAGCGCATCGATAAAGCCTCTTCAAAAAATACAGCCATTTACTTGTGGGGGGTGAATAGTTACAAAAAAAGATTATTTTCTGCCGAGTCTGTCCTGTTCGACAAGATATTGTGCAAGAAGCCTGGGAATCGGTGCTGTCATGCAGTGCCAGTTTGGTGTGCCGTTAACCTCCAGACAGGTGTAGCCGCCGTCTTCGAGCGGAAGAAGGTCAACGCCGCAGTAATCGATATTTACCGCACGCGCGGCAGCTTCAGCCGCTTCTGCCATTTCCTTCGGGATTTCAATGCCGCATCCCGTACCGCCCTGATGAATATTGTGCGTTAAGTGCTCTGAGACCCGCTGAATGGCGCCGACCGCTTTGCAGCCGATAACAAAAATTCTGAAATCCCGGTCGTTTTTCACATATTCCTGGACATAATACGGCGGTTCCTCTTTTATCTCGTTTGCATCATGGAACATGTAGATGCCATTGCCGTCAAAGCCGTAAACCGGCTTGTAAACCGCTTTTCCGCCGTGGGCATCGAGAAATTTCTGCACAACAGAGCGTTCATTAGTAAAGCAGGTGTCCGGGCTTGGCGCACCGATGTGAAACATCTTTGCGGTTGTCGTTACCTTGCTTGCGCAGGTTGCAATCGCGTCTGTTGAGTTTATCACGCGGTTTTCCATTTCAAGCGCTTTCAAGAGCTCAAACTGCACGCCGTCCTGTTTAATGCCGCAGGCCCAGATTGTTTCACCCGTTACCGGAAGATTAAACGGGTCCACGGACGGAAGGTCTAAAATGTCGTATTTTACGCCCATTTTGTCCAATTCCGCCATAACCTGACCAGTGGAATTGTCATTGGGCGTGTCTGTCGGTTTTTTGATAATGTATAACATTTAAGTTTTCATTGGCACTCTGACGAGATAAACCCTTTGGGATGTACAATGCACCGGGTCAAAAAAAAGAAAAAAGTCCCGTTTAAAATATCGACGCAAGAAGTGCCGTAACAACCCCGGTAAGGAAAATGCCGTCAAACATCCCCGCACCCCCTATAGAAAGCATCGGCGTGTTTTTGCCGATAACCTTTCGCAGATGCAGCAGGTCTCCGCCCACTAATGTCCCCACAGTCCCCGCAAAATACGCGATACCCGCCATTGCAAGACCTCCTGTTCCCCAGCCGAGAACGAGCGCCAAAACCAGCGTAATCAGCGGCATTACAAAAAACGGCAGCGCAACGCCTATCCCCTGCACCGGCCGGGCGACAAAATAAGCGGCGACTGCTGTAAGAACGCAGGCAATAAGCATCTTAACAACATAGAACGGGTCAGATGAAATATTTCCAAGCACCGCCATTACGAGGACATACACTGAAATCAGAATCGGGACCAGCGCCCCGCCCACATTCAGGAAAATCTGCGTGCCCTTCTTTTCTTCAGGCTCGTATGAACTGACAAACCGGTCGGTGTTGTACATTTTGTCATACATGGAGGGGGCGTACTGACCTCTTGGCTTTCGGGGAATGTCTTCTCCGGTATGTTCCTTTTCTGACTTCGGATACAGCGTTCCAAGCGGGATATTGATGAAACTGCCCACAATACAGGCGATAATCAACCCTGCAATCGCCCAGAAACCAAGACCGAGTTTGGCAAACGCTGCCCCGATAAAACCGAAGAACAGCAGCGGAATACCTATAATAACAAGCAAAACGAGTACAATCAGCACTCCTCCTGAAACCGGTGAGAAAAAGAACCGTGACATACTTACAGATTTGTACGGATTCTATAAAATCCCTGCGGTATGAGAAAAAAGAATTAGTGTCTTCTGAATAAGAAGACACCCGCGCCAAGCGCGGCTAACACCGCAGCCGGAAGCAGCGGAGAAGCTGCGGCGTTTGTCGCGGCAGCGGAAGCAGTAGGCTTTGCCGTAATGGTGCCGTTATTTGCTGCAAAATCCGCTTCACTGAGATACACCGGCGTGCTGCCTTCAACGATAGTGTCGATTTCATAATCCCAGTAGATAGTTTCATCATCAAACTCGACCAGCTGCAAATCATTTACCGGACTCGCCGAGAACGTGTGGGTTTTTCCGGTTTCAGAGTGAATCTCGTCATCATCGTCAGTGAGATAATCAACCACCGGCGTGAACCTGTCGCCTGCCGCAAGTTTTTCACTGCCCCAGAGATTCAGCTTTGCACTGCTTGCGTCCGTGTCGGAGGTTAGCGTCAGAGAAGTTACCTTCATGTCTTCATGGTCAACAAATGCCGTAAGAAGAGACTTGTACGTAACATCTTTTCCGTCGATTGTTCTGGTTAAATCACCGGCGATTGTGTAAATGGAATACTCTTTACCGCCTTCCGTGAAATCCCCGTCCCAGAGCATGGTGACAAGAGTGATCTCTTCGCCGTTTACCAGTGCAAACCAATCGCCGTCCCAGTCGTCGCCCGTAGTGTACTCACCGGTCGGAACAGAAGTCCAGACAGAACCTTCCGGTGCCTCACCCATGATTTCCTCTGCATACTCCTGACCGACGATGTAATATTTATCCCCGTCCAGGTACAGATAATCAATCATAACCTCAGATAAACCGTTATCACCGGAAATCGTAAGTGTTCCGGGAGAATTGGATGTTCCGCTTTTGGTTGAACTTTTCGTATCTTCATACCCGCTGTCATTGGCGTCGGAATCTTCTGTTGAAGCCGAATACGAATATTTTGGCTCATACCCGCTCTGTGCCGCGGTAATAAAGGACCGCAGGAAGTTTGCCCAGCCGCCGTTGCTGAGAACAACCGTGCTGTCCACATATTCCGGCTTGCTGTATGCCATACCGGGCGCAATAGTGATGCCGTTTGCAACATCGTGACCGGAAGTGAACTTGGAATAAAGAATTGCGCTTTCGATTGCCGATTTCAGATTTCCTGCGGCATCATGGACGCTGCCTCCGGAATTCTGATACACATTATCCGCAAACTGATACAAATCGATGCTTAAGGGGTTATCCTGACTGCCGTACTTTTCCGTATTCTGATAAATCCGGGAAAGGGCAGCGATGGAATTTTCATCATCTAAATAGCGGCCGGTTTCATCGCCCAGCTTGTCAATAGCCGATACAATGCTGTCAATTTTGCTCAGGTCAATAACAGAAAACGTCTTCTCTTCCTGGTAGTCGCTAAGATAGGAATCGCCAATGAATTTTGCTCCGTCAAGAGCTGCATATTCACCGGATGAAAGTGCTTTTGCAATGCCTTCATAGTTGAGACCGGTACCCGGCATACTTTCTTCAGAGCCAAGAAGGTAAGTGCCGCAGTATCTTACCGGATATGCGGCTTCCAGATTTGCCATCAGGCATGCATCATAGATAATCATGTCGTATTTTTTGTCGGACAAAGACAGGGCCTGTCCTATTTCAGCATTGCTGATCTCTTTTTCATCACTTGGCCCCAGACCATCCGGTCCGCTGCCATGGTCCCAGAGAATAATGTATCTGTGTGCGTTGGAAAGACCGTGTTCTTTTGCATACTCATTGGTATAGCGGATTGCTTCAGCAAGCGTTGCGCCGCTGGTTGTCGCACCGCTCAGTTTGCCGGCAATGTACTGTGTGGCAGCTCCGTTGTCGGAGCCGAATATGCCGTCGGTTTCATAATCTGCTTTCAGATTCTCGAAATTCGCAATAGATGTGCCGTCATTCCAGCCGGCTTTATTTGCATCGCCGTAGAAAACGAGAAGTTCTCCGTTTGCCGGATTCCAGTTCTTAACAAGGTCAGCCATGTTGTCTGATGCCCGGTCTGACTCTTCTTCCAGGTCTACCCCCATGACATAAAATACCAGGAGGTTATCGGTTTCTCCTGCGCTTGCCGGCGCTGCTGCGAAGCAGGATGCGGCAAGAACTGCTGCAATGAGAATGAAAATACGCATTGATTTTGTATTAGTCATAAAATGAGTTCTCATTATACTATGGGGGGTGAGCCGGTATAACTATTATGAATGACTCCGGGGGTGCCGGTTTTGTCTGTCAAAACCGTTATCTTAATTACCTACGAAAGCGTATAGTATAAGGCAACACAGCCCGTTAGTGTAGCGGTCAATCATGCGGGACTCTGGATCCCGCGACAGCAGTTCGAATCTGCTACGGGCTACTTTTCTTTTATGATTATCAGAGAGTACAGCGATGGCGATATCCCTGCCATGCGGGATATCTGGAATGAGATTGTAGCTGAAGGCAATGCGTTTCCGCAGGATGTTCTGTTAAGCGAGGCGGAGGCGCCGGCCTTTTTTGCATCGCAGAGTTACTGCGGGGTCGCTGAAACCAACGGCGCCCTGACAGGGTTGTATATTCTGCATCCAAATAACGTGGGGCGCTGCGGACATATTGCGAATGCAAGTTACGCGGTGAAAAAGTCCGCCCGTGGTCTTGGCACGGGAAAAGCGCTGGTGCTTGATTCGCTGAGACAGGGAGGGCGGCTTGGCTTTAAGGTGCTGCAGTTTAATGCGGTGGTTGCATCAAATGAGGCGGCGATTGCGCTGTATGAAAAACTGGGATTTGTCCGGCTTGGGACGGTGCCGGGCGGATTTTGTAAAGACGGCGGGGTGTATGAGGATATAATTCTCTTTTACCATCTGCTTTGAAAGAGGGGACTGTTTTTTTCTTGGCGGGTTTTGCAAGGCGCTTGCGCGCCATAACACGAAAAACACGAAAAAAAAGCGTAACTATTCAGCCTCCCTCAGTTAAGTGGTTGTATTTTTTGAATCATCTTTTCTGAAGCGCTCACGCGCAAAACGCAGATTTTCGCAGATTACACGCAGATTAGCGCAGATTACAACAGATTTTTTTGGCGGGCGAAAATCGCACGGCAGAGCCGTGCTCAACCCCTTGGTCGTTTCACTCCCGCGGCGTTACGCCCGCCATTAATAAATATACATCTATTCACACCAGCAATAAAATAGAGATAAATTCTATTTTTGCGGCGCCGTAATTCGGCGCCGCCCTTAATCTGTTGTAATCTGCGAAAATCTGCGTGAAATCTGCGGGAATCTGCGTTTTTCGCGCGTAAGCGCGTTATAAATGCCAAAAAGATAAAAAAATTCAGCACCATACATAAGGCTGAATAGTTACGCTTTTTTTCGTGATTTTCGTGATAGTTTTCGTGTATTTCGTGTTTGGGAGCGTAATCCAGAGGGCTTTAGCCCGAAGGTTTGAGCAAGCCTTTGGCTGGCGATGCGACCTCCAAATAAGCCCCGTCCAACAATCCAGCCGACAATTCAAAACACATGAACCGGTACAATACCTTATTACCCCATGCAACCTACATATAATACAATGAAGTGGGCAATTTTAGGCGGAGGCTTAACAGGAGTCACTCTTGCACGCCTCCTAAAAGAAAAAGGACACGACATCACCGTATTTGAAAAAGAGCAAAAAATCGGCGGCCTTTGCAAATCGGAACTGCGCAACGGCTTTACCTTCGACTGCGGCGGCTCGCACATTATATTCTCGCGCGACACCGAAGTCCTGCAGTTTATGCAGGACGTTTTGGAAGACAACCGCGAATTCAGGAACCGCAACACCAAAATCTTCTACAAGAAAAATCTCGTCAAATATCCGTTTGAAAACGGCCTTGCGGCGCTGCCCAAAGAGGATTTGTATTTTTGCATCAGCGAATACATAAAAACCTTAATCGCCCACGAAAAAGGCGAAATCCCCGAACCGCAGAACTTTAAAGACTGGATTTACGCCACCTTCGGCAAAGGCATTGCAGAAACCTACATGGTCCCCTACAATGAAAAAATCTGGAACTATCCGACCGAAAAAATGTCAAAACACTGGATGGAGGGACGTGTTCCCCGCCCGCCGGTAGAAGATATCATTAAATCAGCCGTCGGCATCGAAACAGAAGGCTACACGCATCAGTCGGTCTTTTCCTACCCCGTAGACGGCGGCATAGAAGCGCTTGTCTTTGCCATCGCAAAGCCCGTTATGGAAAATATTCGCGTAAACTGCCCCGTAACCCGGGTGGAGCGCAGCGCCGCGGGATGGAAGGTCACCGCCGGAGAGGTGACAGAAGAATTCGACCGCGTCATCTCCACCGTGCCGCTGCAGAATCTTTTGCCCATGCTCTCTGATATCCCCGAACCTGTGCGCTCTGCAGTTGCATCGCTGCGCTACAATTCAATCGCCTGCGTCTCCGTCGGCTTTAAAGGAACGCAGCCCGATTTATCCTGGATGTATATACCGGAAAGCAAATGGGGCATGTTTAACAGATTATCCTTCCCGTCCAATTTCAGCAGACACGTAGCCCCGGAGGGCTGCTCAGCTATCCTCGCCGAAATCACCTACAATGAAGGCGATACCGTCTCAAAGATGACTGACGCAGAAATAATCGACCACACCGTGAGCGGCCTTCGTGAAATGGGCTTTTTGCCGGGCGAGGTAGTCCACACCGCGGTCGACCGCTTTGAATACGCCTACGTCGTCTATGACCTTGACTATCTCAAAAATATCAAGACCGTTAAGGAATTCTTCGCCGGATACGGCGTTGATTTAGTCGGGAGGTTTTCGCAGTTTGAATACATCAACATGGACGGCTGCATAAGGTCGGTCCTGAACTTCGTGAAAAACGTCTGATACCCTATGAGAATATTATTTGTTGTATGCGGCGAAGGCTTAGGCCATTCGTCGCGTTCCACCAAACTTGCCCGCTATCTTGAAAGCCTCGGGCATACCTGCTTTTTTGCCGCATATGACAAAGGATACGAATTTATTAAAAACCAGGGCTTTGAAGTCATTGAAACCCCCCGCGAGGTGACGCTGGAAGGCACCGGCGGCTGCTTTAATTTGAAAAAAACCATTCAGTCTTCGGCCGGAATCCCGAAAGGACTTACCAAATCCTTTTTCCAGATTCATAAGTTCATCAAGGAAAAAGACATCGAATTTCTGATTGCAGATACCATGTTTGCCTGCGGCGTTGCGGCAAAAAGCCGCAAACGCCTGCCGGTTCTGTTTATTACCAACCAGAACAAATTCGGCTCGGCGATGACGGATAAAAAAAGCGTGCGCATGTGGAAGTCCATGAGCACGGTAATCTCCGCATATCACCGCTATGTCCCGGACTTAATCGCAGTGCCGGATTTTGCCGAGCCTTACATGCTTAGCGGCTACAATTTTAATCCCGAAGACAAGGCGCGGGACAAATACATCCCGGTTGGCCCGATTCTCGATGACAGAATCCGCGATTATACAGCCGTGAAACAGACAATCTTTGCAAGTTTCGGCGGGGAGCCTTACAAGCAGCCGATGTATCAGATGTTAAGAAACATCGCCGACAGGATGCCGGAGGAGAAATTTGAAATCTATTCCACGTCGCCGGGGATGCCGGAAAATTCAGAGAATTTTACGGCAACCGGCTATGTCCCGGTTCTCTTTGAACCGATGTCGCGGGCCAAAGTTGCGATTATCCACGGCGGCCTTACCTCGCTGCATGAAGCGGTCTTCTACCGCAAGCCGGTGATTTTAATCATCGACCCCTATCACCCGGAACAGTGGAACAACGGCAGAAAGGTGGAGGAGCTCGGTCTCGGGATTGTGCTTCGAACAGACGAAATCACCGAGGAAAAACTGCATCTGGCAATTATCAGCGCTCTTACCATGCAGCCGCCGGATATGCGGCATTTGTATGAGGAGTATGACGGATGCAAGGGGTGTGCAAAGCTGATTGAGCAGGTATGCGAAAAGCATGGAAGAGGGATGTAAATTTTTCATTCATCCATGCTTTCTTCCCGGAGAAGAAAATCATACACGCTCATCACTAAAATCCCCGTTTCATCCCGGTGCGGCCGCACAATATCAGCAGTCACAATAATTTTTTTGAAACTGTCATCGATATTTGCAAGAGAATTTTTCTCCTGCTCCATTTTTCCGCTCTCGCGCAGCGATAAAGCCGACTGAATGTAATAGCGTTTGTTTCCTTTGTTTGCGACAAAATCCACTTCAAGACTTTTCCGCACTGATTTTCCGTTTTTGTCTTTTGCGGATTTTTCCACAACGCCGACATCGACATTAAATCCGCGCATTCTCAGCTCGTTATAGAGGGCGTTTTCCATCAGATAAGTTTCTTCATACTGCCTAAAACTTAAGCGGGCGTTGCGAAGGCCAATGTCTTCAAAGTAATATTTCTGCGGGGAACCGATATACTGCCTCCCTCTGATGTTGTAGCGTTTTGCGCAGGAGATGAGAAAGGCATCTTCCAGTGCATGAATGTAGGTCTGAATCGTTACAGGAGATATGGTTGTGTGCTCAACGCTTGCAAAGGTATCTGCTATGCGTTTGGGGTTGGTAAGCGAGCCGGTCTGAGATGCGAGAATGTCGGTTAGTGTTTCGAGTGCAGGGGTGTTTCTGATTTTATTGCGGGTGATAATGTCTTTGAGGTAGGTTTCTTTGAAGAGGGTTTTCAGATAGGCTTCCCTGTCTTCGGCGTCTTCCTGGAGCACGCTTAAAGGGAGTCCTCCGTAGGTCAGATAATCGGTGAATCCTTCGTATTTGTCGCCCGGATATACGCTCATGAATTCGGCAAAGGAGAGGGGATAGACATGTATTTCATCGCCGCGGCCTCTGAATTCGGTGAGGATGTCAGACGAGAGGAATTTTGAATTGCTGCCGGTTACATAGATGTCGAGGTTTCTTTCATAGAGGAGGGTGTTTAAGGCGGTTTCAAAGCGGTCAAGCATTTGTATTTCGTCAATGAGGATGTAATGCATTGCAGTGTCGGTGATTTTCGATTGTATGGCGGATATGAGGTCTTTCGGGGTGGAGATATTTTCGCCTTCCGAAGTGTCAAGAGCGATTTTTATGATATGGTTTTCATCAACGCCGCTTGCTCTGAGGTGGTCATAGAAAAGGGTGTTGAGGAGATAGGATTTGCCAACCCGCCTCAGACCGGTGATTACTTTTATGAGACCATTGTGTTTTTTGCGGATGAGTTTATGTAAGGTGCGTGTTCTTTGGATGTCCATCGGTATTTCCTATTGAAAATTTTTGCATACAGATGCACTTTTTTTCAATAGAATAATATTCGTCCCTATTGAATATAATACTATCTCAGGAAAATCCTGTTGAAAATTTTTGCATACAGATGCACTTTTTTGCAATAGGATTCGGAGAGGGTGTTTGTTCTGTATTTTTTCACTGCAGGCTTTGAACCTGCGCAAAAGAAAGATATAGTTTCAGAACAAAGTAATATGTACTAATTCAATACATAACGGAAGTACATATCATGGCAAAACCAATAACATACGGACTGGTTCTTGAAGGCGAAGATGCCTTAAGATTTGAAGAGTACTGCAAAAATCCTGTTTTCACCGAAAAAGGATTAAAACTGATGGAGGAAGTTATCCGTCTGGAACGGGCGGAAAAAGATTAAACAATCCCGTATTTACTGTGAGCCTGATTAATCCCCATTGCCATACCCACAATAACACGGTTCTCCAAATCATCTACACGATAAATCAATGTATATGTCATTGAAATATGAAACCGGTATTTTTGCGGTTTTGACCCCGCAATCTCTTTAATATTGCAATGTTTTGAATAACATTTAGGGCGATTGGTCAAACATTCTTCAACTTTATCTTTAACATGCGCCCTGTGTTTTAACGGCAGTTTTGAGAGAAATTTTTCAGCGTCGGCGGAGTAAAAAATCTCATACACCTTTAAAAACCTCTTCGTGCGAACGAAGTTCACCCGATTCATTCAATGCCTTCTCAAAGTCCTCGTCAAGTAAAGCAGTCTTTGTTCGGCCGCCTTGAGGGAGTTCACGCAGGATAACTGTTGAAACAGCTTCGCTGCCGATTCTCAAAGACATAATCCGGCGATATGCCGCATCAGAGATAACGATTGTCTGCATACTTTATAATTTGTTTTCTATAAAGATATAAATTTCTTACCCTCTCACCAGCTCAGCCGGCGTAATAGACGCCCCGACCCACTCACTCCCCGCTAACGGCGACAGCGTATAAATATAATTCTTCCCGTCGATTATAATCTCGCACACAACCGTCACACCGTGTTTCACCTGCCCGATTTCACTTACCGCATCAACATTATGCAAATGCTTTACCTGATACATCTTCGTAAAGAAATTATTGCCGTTGATTAACAGCCCCAGCGGGAGATAGCGGTACTGCATCTCCCCGTCCTCATCCAGAATAAACCCGTTGGACTCAGAATTGATTGCATCTGTATACAGATGCACAAACTCCTCGGCCGGAACATATATCGAAACATGCGTAATAACCGCATCCTCCCCGCCTGCCTTCGCATCCTTGGACGACGCAAGTTTTTTGAGCACACAGACATAATCCGTCATCTCAAGCGAATCCGCCGGCGACGAATACGAAACAAACACCTGCTCTTTCAACGCACCATTAATGAGCCTGCCCGACTCCGAATAATAAATGTGCTCGCCGTTCGAACAGTGGCCCGTGCCTGTTGAATCCACCAAAATCACCAGCGTGTTTGCATCGAGCCCGTATTTGTCATGCTCCTCTTTCGCAAACGCATGCGCATCCACAGAATTTTCCATTAAAGCCGCGTCGGCGCAAACACCCTCACAGGCGCTCTTCGCCTGTGCAAGTTTTTCCGCCATCGCAGCAGCCCCCGCTGCCGCTTTTACGCTCAGCCCGGAACTGAGCGTTTTCCACTCGGAATCATCAGAACTGCTCACACAGCCCGCTGACAAGACCGCACAGATTACAAGCAGTCCCGCAATTACTGGAATCAATTTCACTTTTTTCTCGCCTCTTTTCTTTTCCTTACTCATGGAGCTTACTCTTCTGATATCCTTCTTCAATCGCCGCATTGCAGCTTGCATCAATCGCCTTCGCGGTCTCCTCCGCCGTCATCTCCCCGCTAAGCAGAGCGTGAATATTCGGCCAGAACGCGGCCCGCACGCCGACCCAGTTTGGATTGTTCGCCGTGTAGTCTACGACTTTGTCATTGTTTGCGATAAACATTTTGCCGCCCGGGATTTCATCTATGTATTTGGCTGAAATCTGCCTGCTGCAGGGAATATCTCCCGCAGAATAGGCAAGCCACTCTTCATTCGTGTAGATATAGGTAAGGAAGTCTTTTACCACCTCAAGTTTCTTTGCATCGCCCGTGTCAAACGCCATGAAACCGCTGACAAACGAACTTGCCATGCCATTGCCGTCAGCACTCGGGAAGTTTACGTAACCGACAGAAAGCCCCGCCCCCTTGAATCCGGCAGTTAAAGCCGCGTTGCCGACGGCGAATGCCATCTGGTTGTTCTGGAAGAACGTGGTGCAGTCCATAATCTCCAGGTCTTCCGCGTGCGGCGGGAAATAGCCCATATCATACATGTCTTTAAACTTCTGCAGCGCGGCAATGCCTTCTTTGGTCTCAAGATTGAACCGGCCCTTTTCATCAAAGAAACTGCTTCCCTGACTGCGCAAGAGAATCATAATATGCGTGTCGCCCTGATTGTTTTTCGCATACATCGGGAAGACATAGGTGTTTGCCGGCAGCTTCTCTTTAAGCGTTGCAAGAATCGTGTCCCACTCCTCTAACGTCCAGCTCTGGATTTCATCCTTGCCGCAGTATTTGTCCAGGCCCGCCTTGCGGAACAGGTCTTCATTAAAGACGAACGTATTCTGCAGATTGGTGTTCGGAAGCAGATAGGTCTTGCCGTTTTCAGACGATGTACTTGCATCCCAGTAGCCCTGGTCATAGTCATCCCGGATTTCCTGCGTAATCATGTCATCCAGCGGGACCGCATAACCTTCGTGAATAAACGACGCAATCGTGAAATAGGGCCCGTAAAGAAGGTCAGCCGCCAGATCGGTGCCGTAGGCATCCTGGATATATTTATCATACTCTGTCTGCGGGAACTCAATAATAGTAGCCGAGACATCATATTTGTCATACTGGGCGGCAAAAGCGTTCCACGCCTTGTTGATGAAGATGTTAACCGACGTTGCATCCGGATCGGTGATGGACGTCATCGTCAGTTCCGGGTCTTTGATGACAACATGGACCTTTTCTTTTTCCTGCACACAGCCGGCGCAAACACAGACGGCAAGCACCAGACAAATCAATACAGCAACCGCTGCAATACGGGTAAATTTGCGATTCATTTCGTCTCCTGGGATTTTTCTTTCCTGTAATGGATTTTTGCAGTAAGCATCTTTACATCAATCGGCTTGGGAATGAAATCATCCATTCCGGCAGCGCGGGCAGCCTCGCGGTCTTCGGCGAAGGTGTTTGCCGTACAGGCAAATATGCGCACCGTCTTTGCATCAGACCGCGGCAGGGCTCTGATTGCTTTGGCTGCTTCAAGCCCGTCCAGTACAGGCATCTGCATATCCATTAAGATGATGTCATATTCGCCGGGCTGTGATGCTTTAAACATGTTGAGGGCTTCCTCGCCGTTTTCCGCCAGGTCATTGGAAATACCCTCCTCGTCGAGCACCTCGCATAAAATCTCCGCATTCAGTTCGTTGTCTTCGGCGACTAAAATCTTGAGCGGGTGGTCTTCGGGTGCAAAATACTCCGCAGGGCGGACCGCAGCTTTTATCTCGTCATCTGATGCAATCAGCGCCGGAAGCACAATAGTAAATGTGGACCCAACGCCAAGCTCGGACGAGACGAGCAGATCGCCGCCCAAAAGCTGCATAGTCTGGCGTGAAATCGGCATGCCAAGACCGGTTCCTTTCATACTCTCGCGGTTGGCGTTTCTGTCCTGCGTGAACTCTTCAAAGATTTTGTCTATGAACTCCGGACTCATGCCGCAGCCGGTGTCGGAGATTTTCATATACGTGGTCACCGTATTGTTTTCCCCTTCCTCCTGGGTTACCTCCATGGTAATCTTCCCGCCTTCCGGCGTGAACTTGTACGCATTGGAGATAATATTGTTGATTACCTGCTGCAGGCGGGTGGTGTCGGTGAGAACAACCTGATGCAAAAGAGTGCGGCTGACGGAAAATGCAATCTTTTTCTCCAAAATCCGGGATGCATTCATCGAATACGCCGCGTCGCAGACCAGTTCCAGAGCGCACGGCTCCACGGTTATCTCCGCCTTGCCTGACTGCAGTTTGGAGACGTCCAGGATGTCGTTAATGAGATTGAGCAGGTAGTGCGAGGTGGATTCGAGTTTTGCAAGATAATCCTTTAATTTCTCCGGCTCGGTGATATGAGACTCCATCATGTGGCCAAGACCGATGATGCCGTTGAGCGGCGTTCTGATTTCATGACTCATGCTTGCCAGGAATCCGGATTTGTTCTTTGCATCAGTGCGGGCTTCTGCCGCTTTTGCAGCATAGCGGGCCATGAAGACGGCAAACAAAATGAATAAGATGCCGATGCCGGCAAGAACGGCAAGGCTCGTCAGAGTAAATGTATGCACTTTGGAGAGGAACAGCTCTTCAGGGATGGTGACAATCAGGTACCAGCCGTTAGTGTCCATTGGATACAGCAAAGAGATTTTGTCGACGCCGTTTAAGGTATATTCGATGGTAAATGTCTCGCGGTCGCGGATTTTCTGATAGATTTCATAGACCGGTCTGTTCAGGTTGGTTACGTCGGTTGCAAGCAGTTCATAGAGGTTGACGCGGTCACTCATTGAGTACATCAGGCGGTTTTCGTTAATCAGGTACATGCCGTCGCTGTCGACAAGGCTGGTGTGACCTTCGTTGTTGAAGTTGGCTATGTCGAGTTTGCCTTCGAGGTCGGAGAGCTGGGATTTGCCGATAATGCCTGTTATCCTGATGCCGTCTATTTCGGTTTTGAAGGGCACGCAGTAGATGTATTCAAGCATGCGTGTTTCGACCCAGCTTCCTTCCTGGTGGTCGAGTCTGGTGTGGAAGGGGCCCTGGCTTGCGTTTTTGAGGTAGACGCGGTAGAGTTCCGGCTCGGATTTAATCAGGTAGCTGCTGGTGTACATTTTGCCGTCTTCATCAACAAGACAGATGCTGCTGAAGGTGCTCTGGGCGGCGACCTGGCGGTTTAGAATTTCCTGGGCGTCGGCGATTGTTTCGGGGATGCGTTTTGCGTCGGTGAAGTAGACGCTTATCATTTCGAGTGTTTCAAGATTGCTTTCGAGATAGCGGTCGATTAAGCCTTCTTCCTGGATGGCGATTTCTTCGAGTGAGGTTTCGGTGGTGCTGTAGACGAAGTTGTTGATGCCGGCGATGTATGAGCCGGTGACTGCGGCGAAGAGGAGAGCAACGGTGAGGGAGACGGCGATGACGATTTTGTACTTTTTCAGGAATGCGGTTAATTTCATGGATAGTGTCCTCTGGCCGGGGTTATTTTTTGTGCGGGGTTTTGGGTTTTGTGCACTCG
>DALTWG010000005.1 GCA_029987245.1 Methanocorpusculum sp.
TCTTTGCAGGGGCTTTTGCCGCAGGTTCGGCCGCTTTCTTTGCAGGGGCTTTTGCAGCGGGTTCGGCCGCTTTCTTTGCAGGAGTTTTTGCGACCGGTTTTGCCTCCTTTTTGGCAGGGGCCTTTACCGCGGGCTTTTCCGCTTTCTTTGCAGGGGCTTTTGCCGCAGATTTTGCTTCAGTTTTCACCGGTTTTTTCACCACTTTTTTTACCGGTTTCGAAACATCTATTGTATCGGCTTTTTTCTTAGCGGTCATTTAGTTATATGTTGGACGGCAACACTAATATTTTTATGCAACTGTTCCAGCGCCGCCTCACGACTCTCTCCGCACGCAGTTACCGAAAACATAACCTCTCCCTCCTCGAAAAAGGTGCCGGGCGCCGGAATATCGGTGATAAAATCCGCAAGAACTGAAAGGTCCGCTTTCATCGTTAAATCACGCGGCGCAGCAAGAATTTTGCGCACGGCATACTGCTTCGGCACCGGCACTTCTTTGGGGAGGCAGCCCTCGCACGCATCTTTGTGCAGGGCAAACATATTGATGCCAAGCGACTTCTCAACGGTTTCCACGGTTCCCTGAAACCGCGGATTGATTTCAATGGCATAGGCCTCATCGTCTGTTAAGACGAAATCGATGCCGAATGTGCCGACACATCCGCAGGCGGCCGCGATTTTTGCAGCAACCTCTTTCATGCGGGCCGCCAACGGGTGCGAACACGGCGTTACCGAGCCGGAAAAAGCATACTGACATGCGTCCCCGCCGCGCAAAATCTGCTCATTCGTGGAAAGAACAATAGCGCGCCCGTCCGGGGTGCCAAGACAGCAGACACTTGCCGGCTGACCGGTCACAAACCGCTGGCGCAGATAAGGCGCTCCCTCCACAAATTCGCACCAGGCCGCTTCCTCCTCGGCGTTATGCACCAGCGCATTGCGCCATCCGCCGCTGCCGGCGGTTGTTTTCAGCATGGCAGGGTAAATACCCGGGGCAAGCAGTTCGGGAACCGGCACGCCGATGCGCTCGAAAAACGCCTGAGTGGCGCCCTTGTTCATATAAGGCGCGGCGGCCTCCGGCGCCGTTCCAAGCCGGCGGGGGACTGCAAGGAGCTCGGCGCCGGAAGTGGTCACGACGTAGTCAATGGCGTGCTTTTCCAGCATGGATTCGATTGCAAACGGTAATTCTTCGAGTTCATCAAACACCATATGGCCGGCGCAGAAGGGAAGTAAATCCTCGTCGCAGAAGTGGTCGACGGCATATACCGCATATCCCGCGCGCGCAGCAGAGCGCGCCACATGGCGCGTGGTGTATCCCGCGACTAAAACGGCACCCTTACTCATTGTTTTCCGCCAAATCGTGGCGCTTCGTGGTTTTTCCAACCGCGGTCGGAATTACTTCTATTTCCGGGTTGTCAAAGGAGAGTTCCAGCTCCTTTCCTTCATAGAGATGGTCAAGAAAGAGCGCAAGCGCGGAGATTTCCGAATGCGGCTGGTTTGCAACAGCTACATTATAATCTGCCATGGCGTACATATCCCCGGGGACTTTCTCCGAGCCTACAGCAATGAGGATTTTTTCCTCTTTACGGATGTCGGCGATTACATCCTGCAGACGCAGACCGTACATAGTGAGGTGCACCACTTTTCCGCCCTCCTTCTGGAACTGTCTGACGCAGGATTTCCATTTTACGTCGTTTTTGCAGAAGTAGCTGCCGCCAAACCTGTGAGAAACATCTTCAATGCTCTGTGCTACTTTTTCATCGTCTGCGCAAAGATACATGCCTGAGGCGCCCAGCGCGCGTGAGGAAAGGCCCACATGGGTGGTTACGCGCGGGTCGCGCTCGGGCCGGTGTCCGATGCGCAAAATATAGGATTCTGGTCTGAGTTTCATTTTTTTACCTTGATTACGCCGTTTTCTATTTCGAGGAAGGGGTCGTTTTCCATGCTGTTTTTGATTTCATTTGCAAAGAGAAAGTCCTGAATTGACATGGCATGGACTTCTTCGCCGATAACGGTGAGAAGACAGGAGTTTTCCAGGCGCATAAGGGATTCTTCTACGACGCTTCGCGCATATCCGGTTTTTTCCATCAGTTCGGATATGGTAACGGGGTTTGTTTCCGGCACCAGGTGAAACAGTGTCCAGTCGACTTCTTCCTCGGGTTTCATGTGAGGTAGTATATAGGCGGTTTAACGGATTAATAGTTTGTAAGGGAATCGAACCAGAAAAGACAAGCGCCGCCAACAGGACTCGAACCTGTGACATTTTGGTTAACAGCCAAACACTCTACCAACTGAGTTATGGCGGCACAACTGTATTGCCTAAATAAATTGGTGGTTATAGGTATTAAAGGTTTTTATTTACGGTCTGCATCCCCGGGGCGCAGACGGCTGAGTTTTTTCAGGAGCGCGTCCAGGTCAGAATCGAAGTTTTTCAGCATTTCAAACGCTTTCGGCGTTGCAACAGCCCCCGCCTGCGTTGCCTGAATGTACTGCATCTGTTCTAAAACACGCAGCGAATAGCGGATGCGGTGCTGGGACTGATTCAGTTCGTCGGTGAGTTTCATAATGCCGATGGGACCCTGATTTGCAACCACGCGCATAACCGCCAGGTGCCGCTCTAACAAATCCACTTCGCTGCTGATTTTTTCAAGCATCTTTTTCCTCCAGTTCCTGCAGTTTTTCCTGATACAGCTTTAATTCGGCAATCTTTTCCGTGATTTGCGTCTGAATCGCTAAGCGCTCCTCTTCGCCTCCGGCTTCGGCTGATTTTGCCGTAAGCTCTCCGATTTCTTTTTTCAGGTCGTCAGCTGCCTCCTGATACATTTCACGCCGGATTTCCAAACGCTGGGTTTCGAGATCGGCTTTTTCCTTTGCCTTGCGCTCTTCTTTGGTGGTTCCGTGAATATCCAGCCATGCCTTGGTTGCCTTGTATCTGCGGATAAAAAAATACAGGGAGACGGCAAACAAAACAAACGCGACTGCTGCAACTGCCCAGGTCCAGACGGCTGCTTTGCCCATTACCGGGGGGATAATAACAAAACAAAGCCCGATTGCGCAGGTTATGCTGAAAGCATTCAGCAGCAGGATGCATGTGCGAAACATTACCTTGAACTGCGCTCTTTCTTCTTCATCCATTTATAATACATCTGTGGTTTATAGATAAAAACTACATCTCTTAACACCTATACATTAGTGATAATCATGAAGCGTCTTGCAGACGAAATTTGTAAGCATTCCTGTGATGCGTATGTAATCTATAATTCGGCGTCAAATGCGGATATGCGCTACGTTAGCGGGTTTTCAGCAGGGGACCCGTTCATATTTGTTTATAAGCCGGACGGCAGTGCAACCATCATCGTTTCCGTCATGGAGGAGTTGAGAGCGCGCAAAGAGTCAGCATGTAACGTGGTAACACGAAGCGCGCTGAATCTGCCCGCGCTCCTGAAAGAGACGGGCGATATTGAGCGCGCAACCGCGCGCATGATTGTGCAGTTTGCAGGCGCGCGTCTTTTAATCCCGCGCACCATGGAAATCGGCTTTGCGCAAAAGCTCATGGCGGAGGCGGATTTGGTAATTGTTGATGAAAACAGCACGATTGAAAAAATCCGGATGGAAAAAAGCCCCGCAGAACTCGAAAAAATCCGCGCGGTGCAAAAAGTCAATGAGCGCGCGCTTGGCGCGGCGGTTTCTGCAATACGGCGCGCGGATGTGCGCGACGGGCTGCTGTTTTTAGAAGGCGCGCCTCTCACGTCTGATCTGGTGCGCGACATCATTCATTTTGAGATGCATAAAGGCGGATGCCTGGATATGGATACTATCGTCTCCTGCGCAGAAGAGACCGCTATGCCCCACGCCGCGGGCGAAAAGCAGCTCTGCGCCGGTGAGCCGATTGTGATGGATTTGTTTCCGCGCGATATGAAAAGCGGCTATTTTGCGGACATGACGCGCACTGTTTCACGCGGCGCGCCCCGTGACGAAATCATCCGGATGTATGAGGCCGTGCGCGAAGCAAAACGGCTTGGCGAAAGCATGATTCGCCCCGGGATTACCGGGGCTGAGGTCCACAACGCAGTTGCGGACTTTTTTACGGAAAAGGGCTTTGAAACAGCCGGCAACTCCGGATTTATCCACAGCCTGGGCCACGGTGTCGGGCTGGAAATACATGAGGCGCCGAATTTGTCGCCGTCCGGCGGCGTTTTAAAGCCGGGCGACGTCGTAACGGTAGAACCGGGCCTCTATTACCCGGGAACAGGCGGCGTGCGTCTCGAAGACATGGGTGTGGTGACCGACGACGGTTTTGAAATATTTACAAACTATGAAGAGGAATTAATTATAGAATGAACGATACTGAACTTGATAATTATCTTGAAGCGGGAAAAATTGCCCACGCAGTACTGCACAAATGCGCTGCCGAAATAAAGCCCGGTGTTGCGCTTGCTTCCATTTTTGACAGGGTAATTGAGGAAATTACCTCTGCCGGCGCGGGGCTTTCTTTTCCGCCGAATATCTCGTTAAACGACTGCGCGGCCCATGACACCGCATCACCGGATGATGAGCGCACGTTTGCAGAAGGCGACCTGGTTAAACTGGATATCGGCACTGAAATTGACGGCTATATCGCCGATACGGCGGTCACCGTTGATTTAGGCGACCATGCGGTGCTGTGCGAGGCGTCGCAAAAAGCGCTGGAAGCGGCAATCGGCGTGGTAAAACCGGAGGTTGTTGTATCTGAAATCGGTCAGGTGGTGGAAGATACGATAAAATCCTATAACTGCCTGCCGATTGTAAATCTAACGGGTCACGCGCTGGCGCGCTATTCGCTGCATCACGGTCTTTCGATTCCAAACACGGGCGCCTACGGCTCTTCTGTTCTGCGCCTGGACAATGTCATTGCCATAGAGCCGTTTGCAACCACAGGCAGCGGCTATGTCCACGAATCGCCGCGCGGGGAGATTTATCAGGTAACAGGCGATGCGCCGGTGCGTTCGCCCGCGGGCCGCAAGATTATGAAAAAGGCGGCGGAAATGCATGGATTGCCTTTTGCGCGCCGCTGGCTCGGGGTACCCAAGGCGGAGCTTGCTCTGCCGACACTGATTCGCCAGGGCGATTTATACTGCTATCACTGCCTCTGCGATATTCCGGGCAGTTTTGTCGCGCAGTTTGAGCATACGATGATTGTAACCGAAGACGGCGCGCTGGTTACGACGAAATAACCGGCTCACCGTTTCAGATACAGATACAGCGCATTATACGCTTCATCATATCCTTTTTTCCACAGCGCGGGGTTCTGCTCCGCCCCCTCGAAAAGCGAATCCGCCGCCGTATGTTCCTCAAACAGATTGTCCCACTCAGGCGTCTCCGCCCGCGTGACGCCCGTGTCCCCCTCAAACAAATCATCTTCACTGACAAAAAGCGAGTCCGCCGCCCGCTCATGTGAAAAAAGGTCAGACTCAGACTGAATCACCGAACACGCCTCGCGCAGCCCGTCCAGGACTCCGGCCTTGTATTCAGAGTCCGGATTGACAAACGCATGCGACCGGACAAAAATCCGCGCCTCTTTTTCCGGAATAAAGCGTGTAAGAACCCGAAACACCTCCGCCTCAAAACCCGCGTTGATATGTGTTGCCTCAATTGCAAAATCCGCCTCGGAAAAACCGTATTTTTCCATCAGCGCATACGCTTTAGTAAGGGCGGCGGCTGACTCCCCTGCTTTGTCCGAACTTGCAAGCCGCAGCAGTTTTTCTATTTTTTCGCGCGGACTGGACATGAATTCAGAAATGAACCGGATTTAAGCTGCGCATTAACACCGCAATCGTTTTAGCATCATTAATCTGACCGCGGGAAACCATCTGGGGGATTTTTTCCTTTGGAATCCGGACCACATCCATAATTTCATCCGCATCGCGCGGGAGGTCTTCGCAAGGGGTAAGCCCCTGCGCCTCAAAAAGCCAGAGCTTTTCCGTGCAAAAACCGGGCGATGAATAAATATAGCCGCGCGGAATTAATTTTCCTGCCGAAAACCGCGCCTCCTCGGCGAGTTCACGCTTTGCGCACTCAAACGGGCTTTCACCCGGATGGTCCATGCCTCCTGCAGGCACTTCCAGAATATAGCTGTCAATTACGGCGCGGTACTGGCGCACCAAATAGACATAGAGATCATCGGTGGGCAGAATACAGACGGCTTCCACCGGCTGGACAAACAGATATTCGCGGTCATTGCCGTTGGGCAGGTGAACGGGTTTTGTTTCGATTTTCAGACGCGGGTTTTCAAAGATGAGTGTCATGAGTATACCTTTTGGGCTAATTTCTGCACCAGAGGCAGAATGGATTTGTCCACCCATTCTCCCGTGCAGTAGTGTTCATAAATACAGAGGCGCTCCGAGAGGGCAAAGCCCTTTGTAATCTCACGCAGGGCATCGAGACCGGGCCAGGGGTGTTCCGGATTGATGTAGTCAATAGTAACCGGCGAAACGCCCCCGAGGTCGTCAACGCCCAAAGGCAGAAGCGCCCCGGCATCGGCGAGATTGGGCGGAATCTGGACGGCGACGCAATCAGGCAGAATCTCTGCTGCAATCTTGAGCGTGTCTGCGAGAATTTCTACAGATGCACCCGGAACGCACGCCATTTCCGTTCCCTCCTTCGGACAGAAATTCTGAATAATAACCTCCTGAATGTGCCCGTATTTTTTGGCAATGTCAGCTATTACTTTCAGCGATGCAATCCGGTCGTCCCGGCTTTCGCCGATGCCAAGCAGGATGCCGGTGGTAAACGGAATCTTAAGCCTGCCGGCGTTTTCGAGCATTTCGATGCGGACTTCGGGGCGCTTGCCCGGACTGTGCTCATGTGCCGGAATTTCGGCCGTGGTCTCAAGCATCAAACCCATGCTTGCGTTGACGCGGCGGAACCGCTCGAGTTCTTCATACGTCATTATCCCTGCATTGGTGTGCGGAAGCATCCCAAGCGACAGGGCATATTCGCACATCGCATAACAGTAATCCAGTATCGTCTCGAAGCCTGCCTCACGGATGTACGGCGTAAATCCGCGCTCGCGTTCCGGCCGCTCGCCGAATGTAAACAACGCCTCGGTGCAGCCAAAGGCAGCCCCGCGTTCCAGCGTCGCTTTGACCTCTGCCGCAGGCATAACACAGCCCGGCTTGACCTGCTCCTTAAATGAACAGTAGCCGCAGGCGTTTGCACATACATTGGTGAGAGGCAGAAATACATTGCGGGAGAAGGTGATTTTTTTCATGTATTCACGTATCCTCCTTCTTGCGGGCGAATCCGAACAGGACAAATGAGAGAATCAGGAGCACGACTGCTATCGCATAAAACGGATAAAGTTTGCCAAGCAGCCCGATAAAGACACAGAGCATGGCAGAAATCAGACAGCCCCGTGACCAGTTGATAAGCGATTGTTTGTCCGGCATCAGTACGTATTATGTATGTGCTTGGATTACATCAATCTTTTAGTTTGGGCCCGCGCCGCACTTTGCGCGCCCCGCCCTTTTTGTCTTTGAACCCGCCGCGCATAAAAATTCCCCCTGACCTCACAAAATCCCGCCACCGCGCCGGACAAATCTGAAAACCCCTATTTAAACCTGCCGGACAAAAACCGCATAAATTTTCAAAAGCCCCTGAAAACACCCTCCAATCCCTCTGAAAGGGCGCACAATAACCTTATAACCTCACAGAATCAACATGTAAGAGAATATGTCACAACCCGGCTAGCAGGGCTGACAGTGATTCGCATAAATAAACCAACCAGATTCCAACACGAGGAAACTACATGGCAAATGGAAAATTCGCAGCAAGAAAAATGGTCAAATCCGCCAAAAAATTCCGGTGGAGTGACTCAGTCTACTCAAGACGCGCCCTTCAGCTCAAACTGAAGGCAGACCCGCTTGAGGGAGCACCAATCGGACGCGCAATCGTCCTTGAAAAGGTCGGTGTCGAAGCAAAACAGCCGAACTCCGCAATCAGAAAGTGCGTCAGAGTTCAGTTAATTAAAAACGGCCGCCAGGTCACTGCCTTTGCAGTCGGCGACGGCGCAATCAACTTCATTGACGAACACGACGAAGTTACCATCTGCGGTATCGGCGGACGTGCAGGCCGTTCAAAAGGCGATATTCCGGGCGTTCGTTTCGTTGTCATCGGCGTCAACGGCGTTACCTTAAATGAATTAGTCATCGGACGCAAGGAGAAAGCACGGAGATAAATACCATGGCAGAAGAAACCGCAACCGCAAAAATCCTTCTCTTCAACAAGTGGGACACCTCCGAAATCGTTGTCAAAGACCAGGGACTTGTCCGCTACATCACCGTCACCTCCACCGAGGTCCCGAGCTCCTGCGGCAGACTTACCCAGCAGCAGTTCACCAAATCCGAGATGGCAATTGTTGAAAGACTCATCAACCGCTTAATGCAGACCGAGCACAACACCGGCAAAAAGATGATGTGCACCAAGATGGTAATGGACGCATTCGACGAAATCAACAAAAAGACCAAGCAGAACCCGCTCCAGGTCTTAGTCGACGCAGTCGCCAACGCAGGACCGCGCGAGGAAACCGTCAGACTGAAGTACGGCGGTATCAACGTCCCCAAGTCCGTTGACTCTGCACCTATTCGCAGAGTCAACACTGCCCTCAGATACATCGCCCTTGCAACCTGGAAGGGTTCCCACAAGACCAAGAAGCCGGCACACATTGTCCTTGCCAACGAATTAATCATGGCAGCAAAAGGCGATGCAAAATGCTTCTCTGTCGGCAAGAAAGAAGAAGTCGAGCGTATTGCAAAATCCGCCCGCTAATCGAATTCACATAAGCTAACTTACAAGGTGTAAAATGTCACGCGGAAAGAAAATGGTAGACCGGATTTCTGTCCTGATGAACGACAAGTCCCACATCAGAAATATCGGTATTGTAGCGCACATTGACCACGGAAAGACCACCCTTTCCGACAACCTTCTTGCAGGTGCCGGAATGCTTTCCGAAGAACTTGCAGGCAAGGCATGCTGGACCGACTCTGATGAAGAAGAACAGGCACGCGGAATCACTATTGATGCATCCAACGTCTCCATGGTTCACGAAGTCAACGGCCAGGAATACTTAATCAACATGATTGATACCCCGGGTCACGTCGACTTCGGTGGCGATGTCACCCGTGCGATGAGAGCAGTCGACGGCGCTGTTGTCGTCGTTGATGCAGTCGAAGGCCCGATGCCGCAGACCGAAACAGTTCTGCGCCAGGCACTTAAAGAAGGTGTGCACCCGGTTCTGTTCATCAACAAAGTTGACAGACTGATTAACGAGCTGAAAGTTACCCCGCAGGATATGATGATCAGACTCGGTCACGTCATTGACAAGGTGAACAAACTTATCAAAGGCATGAACGAAGAGCTCTACAACCACGGCGGCTGGAAACTCGACGCAATGAAAGGCAACGTCGCATTCGGTTCTGCTCTGTACAACTGGGCAATCTCGATTCCCTACATGAAAAAGTCCGGCGTTACCCTTCAGACCATCATTGACAAATGCAATGAAGGCGACAAAGAATTCTTAAAGAAGAACTCCCCGCTTCACGAAGTCCTTCTCGATATGGTCGTTACCTTCCTCCCGAGCCCGATTCAGGCCCAGGGCAAGAGATGCCACATTATCTGGCACGGCGATGTTGAGTCCACTGTGGGCAAGGCAATGTATGCCTGCGATGAAAACGGTCCTGTAGCTATGATGGTTACCGATATCTCCTTTGACAAGCACGCAGGAGAAGTCGCAACCGGCCGTTTATTCTCCGGTACCTTAACCCGCGGACAGGAACTGTTTGTTTCCGGTACCGCAGGCAAGCCGAACAGACTGCAGGGTGTCGGTATCTTCATGGGTCCAACCCGTGTTGATGTAGAAAAAATTGTTGCAGGAAACATCGCAGCTGTCACCGGTTTAAACGATGCAATCGTCGGTTCCACTGTTACTTCCTTAAAGGAAATGACCCCGTTCGAGTCCTTAAAGCACTACTCCGAGCCGGTCATGACTGTGGCAGTCGAAGCAAAGAACACCAAAGACTTGCCCAAGCTCATTGAAGCACTTCACCAGGTTGCAAAGGAAGACCCGACTGTCAGAGTCAACATCAACCAGGAGACCGGTGAACACTTAATCGCAGGTATGGGTGAACTGCACCTTGAGGTCGTTACCGGCCGTATTACCCGTGACAAGGGTGTTGACATTGTTACCTCCCCGCCGATTGTTGTTTACCGCGAGACCGTTGCCCAGGCCCTTACCACTCCGGTCGAAGGCAAGTCCCCGAACAGACACAACAGATTCTTCATGACGGTTGAGCCGATGCCGGAGGCAATTGTCAAGGCAATCCAGAACAATGAGGTTACCATGAACATGGACAACATCGCCCGCCGTGATGTGCTTGTCGGTCTTGGCATCGACAAGGAAGAGGCAAAGGGTGTCAAAGATATCCAGGGCACCAACATGTTCATCGACTGCACCAAGGGTATTCAGTACCTTAACGAAACCATGGAACTTATTATCGACGGTATCCATGAGGCTCTTGCAGGCGGTCCGCTCGCAGACGAGGAAGTGCAGAATGTCTTAATCAAACTGCACGATGTCAAGCTCCATGAAGATGCAATCCACCGTGGTCCGGGACAGGTCATTCCGGCAGTGCGCGGCGGTATCAAGGCAGCTCTGCTTATGGCAGGCGACACCCTTCTCGAGCCGATTCAGAAGATTCAGATTTCCGTTCCGCAGGACCAGATGGGCGCAGCCATTTCCCAGATTCAGGGCCGCCGCGGAATGCTGACTACCACTGACGCTGAAGGCGACCAGATTGTGGTCAACGGTGAAGCACCGGTTGCAGAGCTCTTCGGTTTCGCAGGCGACATCCGCTCTGCTACCGAGGGCCGCGCAATGTGGTCCACCGAGTTCGCAGGTTTCTCCCCGGTCCCCCAGGGCATGCTTGCTGAAATCGTTAAGGGTATCAGAAGAAGAAAGGGTCTTAAGGAAGAAATCCCCACTCCGAAGGACTATCTCGAGTAATTTTATTTCCACAGAAGGGATATTCCCCTCGTCTCTTCTGTTTTTTTTGCGGGGGCTTTTTTGGGTTGTTTTGCGACAGCAGAATGTTTATCTCCATACAGAATGAATACGTTATGCATACATGCATAAAAAACCGGTTATCCTCATCGCTATCGCTTTCCTCATTCTGCTTTGCGCAGGCATATTTTTCGCCCTGAATATCCCCGCACTGCAAATCAATCCGGGCGACTCCACCTACGAAACACGCTATTTCAATCCCGACACCGTTACCCGGCTTGATATCACCATCAGCCCCGAAGACTGGGAGGAGATGATAAAAAATGCCGAAGACCAGGAATGGCACACCTGCACGCTCACCTTAAACGGCGATGAATACAAAGAAACCGGCATCCGGACTCAAGGTGGCATGACGTTGACCTCCGTTGCAGAAACAGACAGCACCCGCTTCAGCTTTAAATTCAAAGCCGATAAATACGTGAGCGGCCAGAGCTTTGCCGGGCTCGATGAGTTTGTCATCCGCAATGAAATCGAAGACCCCACGTATATGCGCGAGTATCTCTCCTACGAGCTGCTCAACTGCCTTGGCGTCCCGTCGCCTTTGTATGCCTATGCAGCCGTGTATCTGAACGGCGAATATTTCGGACTCTACCTGATGGTGGAGTCAGTCAATGAAAGTTTCATCAAACGAACCTATAACACAGACGCCGGCAAATTATACAAGGCCGGCAAAGAGGCACAGTTTGTCCTTGCCTATACTGATGATGAAATCTCTTCCTATGAAGACATTTTTGAAAGCGCCGTCTCAAAAGATGTCTCAAACGAGGATAAAAAACGGCTGATAGAGATTATTCACCGGATAAACACGGACAGCAGTCCCGATGCCTGTATTGATGCAGATGAAATAATCCGCTATCTTGCAGCAAACACTGCCATGGTCAATACCGACAGTTATATGAAGGGAAACAATTACATTGTGTATGAAGCAGGCGGCAAAATCCGCATTCTTCCCTGGGATTTCGACCGGTCGTTCGGGCTGCACCGTCCGAAATCGCATGGCGTCAGCAATATTCATTTCCCGATAGACTCGCCTGTTATGACCGACAGATATCAGGTCGATGAACTGCCGCTTCTCAAACTTGTTCTCTCGAATGAGGAGTATAAAAAATCCTATCACCGGTATCTGAAAGAGGCGGCAGAGGAATTTTTGCAGGAGAAAATGGGGCAGGAAATCGACCGGCTCGACGTATTAATCGGCGAGTATGTAAAGACCGACCCGACGGGGTATTTCTCATACGACGAATATAAAGCCGGGCTTGCGGAGCTCAGGGCGTTTGCGCAGAAGCGCGCGCAAAGTATTCTCGGGCAGCTGGCGGGAGAGATTGCGGCTACGCATGCGGGGCAGGCAGAGAATCCGGAAAAACTTGTTGTGTAATGCAGGGGCGGGGCGAATTACTCCTCCTCCTCCCGCATCATTTTTTTCGCCTCATTCAGTTCCTCCCGCGTTATAGTATGGAGCGGCTGATATATGCCGTTTGGCCCCGCCAGCTCTACAATTTGATATGTCCCGCTCCGCATCTTATTCGTAACTGAGATAAGTTGAAACTGCATATTTTTCCCATCCGAGTATTTCGGTTTCCTTCCTTTAGTAAATCGTTGATAAAACCAGAGCGCCGCCGCATCTTCAGGCGACTCCCACTCTTTCAGTTTTTCCCCGCAGTCGCAGCAGAACTTCCGGTTTCCCGGCACCATTTTTCCACAGTGCGGACAGCGAAGAGTATACAGTTTGTCATCGCACGCAGAGATAATAAACTCCTCCAGACCTGGCATTTCCATCTCTGACTCGCGCTTTGCCAGCACAAATTCATCATAATACCAGTTCTCAATGCAGTCTCTGAGAAGCCCGTCCCACTCATATTTCTGACTGGAAAAACCCCCGTCAACCATCTCAATAATCCATTCGCTCAGCGACTTTTTTTTCTCTTTTGCCTCCCTGCTCCAGCGCGCTTTCGTCTTCTCAGGCAAACGCAGACTTATCGTACTTGCATCATTTTTCATACCTATTCATTGGGCGTACAACGCAATAAATGTTGTTGGTGCAATACTTGTATTACAGGTATTACACGTATGACAAGAATTATATGTATGTACGACAAATATAATAGTATGAAATTAATTAAAATTTCACAAAAACAGGAACCGCTCTGCGGTGACTGTGCACAGCAGTTAAAAGACGGCTTTTGCAGGAAGTACAACTGCCCTGCAAAACACATCTACAACTGCCCGTACCAACTTACGAACAGTGAACTTGTCCGCCTGGGATACATGACCAGAAAGGCAAAAGAAAGGGAGGCGGCCTGTGATTAATCTGAACATCAAAGAAGCCTATGACAGAGTCAAAAAAGGCTGCGACCTGGATACCCCCGAGGAAAGAGACGGCTTCATTGACCGGTTCTTTGAAACCGTCGAAACCAAAGAAGGCGTAATCTACCGGGCGAAATACACCGGCTTTGCCGACTTCATCTGGAGCAGACTCAGGCCCGTCCTTTTCAACAACACCCTCTACGTCTATGCCGACGGCCTCTACCGCGAAGACAAAGGAGACGTACGCGGGCTTGCAATGGAAATGCTTCGATTATTTGCCGGCGCAAGCCTTGCACCGGAATGGGCGGTCGTTCTCCCGGAAACAACCAAACTCAGCTCCGCTGCCGATGAAATTTACAAACAGGCAGCCGCAATGGAAGTCATCGGCGGCGATGAAAGCCCCTTTGACCGCCACCCGGGGATTCCTTTTGCAAACGGCGTCCTGCACCGGAATGCCGACGGAGTCTGGCAGCTGGAAAAATACAGCCCGGAGATGCGTTTTACCAGAAGATTTGCCGTCGGCTGGAATCCGGACGCAGACACCGGGCCTGTACGGGCCCTTTTTGCCGCCTGGGCCGGTGAGAAAAACGTGGACTATCTCATCCAGCTTTTTGCCCAGGTAATGATACAGGCGCTTCCAGACATGCAGCCGTGCAAGAAAGCCTACATGCTCAACGGCGAGAGAAACTCCGGCAAGACCACCTTCTTAAAACTCGCCGAAGCATTCTTCGGTGAAGGAAACGTCTCGCACCTGGAACTGCAGATTCTTGACGAGCGATTTAACACCGCCGCTCTTGTCGGCAAATTTATGAACACGGGTGATGATTTACAGTCCATCAAACTTAAAGACTGCGGCGTGTTCAAGTCGCTCACCGGCTCAAAGTCCCACACGGTGGAGCCGAAGGGCAAACCGCGGTTCAATGCAAGAATCACGGCATGCTTTGTCTTCACCTGCAACCGGCCGCCGGCGCTTTCCAAATCGGTTTCGATTGATGATGCATTCTGGGACCGGTGGATTTACCTGGTCTTTGGCAATTCCTTTGCCAAGCAGGCGGGCTGGTTCCAAAAGACCGTGACGCCGGAGTTCCTGGAGGGCCTGGGCGTTCTTGCGGTTGAGTTTGCCGGAAAAATTCTGGACAGAGGGGGCGAGCTTTTGTTTACGCAGGACCTTGATGAGACAAGATGCCTCTGGGAAAACGAGGCGTCACCGGAACTGGAGTTCCTTGCACAGTTTACACAAGGCGATGCAAAAGGGTTTATCGCAAAGGATGAACTTTTTGAAGCGCTGCATGCACATTACAAGGATGATGCGGATGCGCTGGCAAGAATTCCGGCAAGCAAGATGGCATTAAGCCAGGCGATGACGAGGGCAGGTTACTCTGTCGGAGAAACCGGCAGCGGAAAGAACAGAGTGATGTGCTACAGAGGATTATCCTGGAAACCTGATACTCCCTGGGCAAAAAAAGAAACGGTGAACGGGAGTCTGGTCGTATGACCTTACGAACCTTACGAACCTTTTTTTATTTTCTTGCGCGAGAGCGAAAGAAATTATGTATATAGTATAAGAGTAAGTGGAAAAAAGGTTCGTAAGGTTCGTAAGGTCCGGTAAACTCATGAACCACCTGCCTCCTTTTTCCTCCGGTAGACAACCTCCATCTCCCGGACCACCCCGTCGCCGAAAATATCGCCGCCAGGCAAAATCCTCTTCAACTCCTCCGGCAGCTCGCTTGCAAGAACATACTTTGCAACCCCCACCGGCTTGTGAAGATCCCTGAGAGCGTATTCAGCCACAATCCCCCGCTTCTCCTGACACAGAATCAACCCGATGGAAGGACTGTCCAGAGGAGTCTTAATCAAATCATCCACCGCCGACAGATAGAAATTCATCTTTCCCGCATACTCCGGCAGAAACTTCCCCGACTTCAGCTCCACCACAACATAGCGGTGCAGCTGGAGATGATAAAAGAGCAGGTCGATAAAAAACTCATCGCCGCCGACAACAAGCCTGACCTGGCGCCCGACAAATGCAAACCCGTTGCCAAACTCCATCAGCGTTTTAATAATATCATCAACCAAAGCATCCTCAAGTTTGCGCTCATCAAACACTTTTCCCAAAGAGAGAAAATCAAACACATACGGTTCCTTGAAAACCGAAGAAACCGCCTCAGCCTCATCTTCTTCTGCAAACACCGACGCAAAATTCGAGACAATCCTGCCCTGGCGCAGACCAAAGAGATTAATGTCAATATAATGCTCGAGCTGCCTTACGCTCCAGCCCTCTTTCACCGCCTGAACGGTGTAAAACTCCCGTTCCTTCTCCCCGGACAGCCGCATTAAAAGACAATAATGCGACCAGCTCAATTCGCTCGACAGTGTCGAGCGTTTTTGATACATCAGATAAAACTGCCTCATTTTGCGCAGATTCGGCACAGAAAAGCCGCTGCCGAACTCTTTTGTCAGCCGCACCGACAGAAATTTCAGCAGCGCTTTGCCATATTCAGCCTGACTGCCGACCGCCTCAAAAATCTGCCTGCCTACATCCCAGTATGCAAGAACAATCGCATTGTTCACCGACTTTACCACCGCTTTGCGCGCGCAAAGCACTGACTCGCGCACCGAAGAATAGACACGTTCCGGTGCCGCACCCTCACTGAAATGCGCCATTGAATCAGTATCGGGCGATTTATCCGCCCGGTCAGGAAGTTTGCTATCCATTATTCACCTCTGTTTCTGATACCAGATATCTTAAACGGATGACATTAAATAGATATCGTTCGGGGGAAGATGCTGAAAAAGTGCAGGCGAAGACAAAAAAGGACAATGGAAAGGAGTGATCCCTCACCCCTTATGAGGTTAATCCGTGGATTTACTGCTGCTCGCCGAAGACGTTTTCGTAAATCATGTCGGAACCGGTTGCATTCAGACGTGCGCGCTCGTCGGCTTCCTCTGCGAATGCGAGGACCGGAAGCTCCATGTCGTAACCCGGCTTGTGACCGAACATCTTTTCGAGTTCGACCTGCTGTGCATGCATGTAAAGTGCGTTCGGGATATCCATCGGACAAAGTTCCTGACACTGACCGCAGTTGACACAGGAGTCGGCAATGTGTGCGAATCTGATCATCTGGAACATGAAGTCCGGCGGGATGATACCCGGGCGAACCAGGTGAGCCTTCTTGGTGGAACACTCAACACAGTAACAGATCGGACAGTTCTCGATACAGCCGTAGCATTTGATACAGCGGGAAGCTTCAGCCATGATCTTCTGTAAGCGCTCGGTTCCCTCGCCGAGAGTGGCGAACTGGGCTGCCTGGCCTTTCTTACCCATCTTAATCATGACATTCTCGACTTTGCCGCGAATCTCAAGACCCTTTGCTTCCGGAGCACAGGTCTCAATCTTGCCTGCGGAAACAGCGCCGTCAAGAACGAATGCACCCTTCTCGGAGCAGACCTCAACAAAGGTTGCCTTGCCTGCCTTCGGGCCGATGACACCCCAGTTTCCGCATGCGAGATCGCACTGGCGCGGAATCTTGGTTTCGCAGCGCTGGCAGTTTAAGCGGCGGCCCATGCCCTTTGCCTCAAGGTCGTCGACCTTGATGCCTTTGGTCTGTTCCTTGCCGTCATCATCGATGTATTCAATGATAAACTGTCCCTTGTCGATTTCCTCTTTGATGACCTTGTCCGGGTTGACACCGTACTCTTCGCGGATCATCTTGCGTGCCATCTGCGGAGAGATGGAACCGCCGCAGTTCAGACCAATGGAGATAACATTGTCCATGTTGATCTGGTTGCGTTTTGCAAGTTCATAGAGTGCTTTTGCATCGCATCCTTTGCAGGTGATTGCGATTTTCATGTCCTTTGCACCGTTTAAGTACTTCTTAATGAGCTTCGGGAGAAGCAGAGTACCACAGTGGAGAGAACCTGCACATTTGTCGATTTCTGCCGGGTCGGTGATGAAAGCCGGCTGCGGGTCGTAAAGGTCGACACCCTTTCTGACGGTTAAGACCATGTCAACAATCTTGTTCTCAAGTAAGTACTTGAGCATGGTTGACACTGCTCCGCCGCATTCGCCCTTAATGTTTGCGTCTTTTGTCCATGCGTAGAAGACATCGCCTTTTGCTGACATTTTTAGGCCTCCTTCTTTCTAATGTTTACCGCACACACTTTGTATTCCGGAGTTCTGGATACCGGGTCGTATGCAGTGTTGGTAACGAGGTTTGCACGTGCTTCAATGAAGTGGAACGGCATGAAGAATACTCCCGGCTTGATGTAGTCAAAGACACGGGTGCAGACTTCAACTTCTCCGCGGCGGGAGTAGAGAATGACCGGTTCGCCGTCTTTAACGCCGAGTTTCTCTGCGTCAATCTTGTTCATTTCAAGCCATGCGGTCGGGCAGTCGCGGTCAAGCTGGGTGCAGCGGCGGGTCATGGAGCCGCTCGGCCAGTGCCAGATGGTTGCACCGGTGGTGAGCCAGAACGGATAGTCGCCGTCGATAACCTCGGCCGGGTCACGGTGTTCGATTGCTTCAAGGCAGGCTTTGCCTTCGGGCATGCCGTTGAACTGGGTGATGTGGAGAATCGGGGTTCCCGGGTGGTCTTCGGTCGGGCACGGCCACTGGATGCCGTCACCGTCGAGTTTTGCATAGGTGATACCTGCATACTGCGGGGTGATGCCGCGCATTTCGTTGAAGACGTCTTCAGTGGTGTTCCACTGGAAGTATTTGCCGTAGCCCATCTTTTCTGCAATCATTTTCATGATTTCCCAGTCGAGTTTTGCCTCTCCGGGTGCGTCCTGGGCTTTCCGGAATCTCTGGACACGGCGTTCCGCGTTGGTCTGGGTACCGTCTTCTTCTGCATAGCAGGAGCCCGGTAAGACGACGTCTGCGTACTTGGAGGTCTCGGTGTTGAAGATATCCTGGACAACTAAGAATTCACAGTTCTCCATTGCCTTTTCGACCATCTTGGAGTTCGGGTCGGAGATAACCGGGTTTTCACCCATCAGGTACATGCATTTTACTTTGTCCGGGTGCTCATATAAGGTGTCAAGCATCTCGGGGATGTGCAGACCGAGTTTGCCCTGCGGGACAGAGTCAACGCCCCAGTAGTCGGCAACTTTCTTTGCGAGGTCCGGGTTCATGACAGACTGGTAGCCCGGATATACGTTCGGGAGTGCGCCCATGTCGCAGGAGCCCTGAACATTGTTCTGTCCGCGGAGTGCGTTGACACCGCAGCCCGGCTTTCCGATGTTGCCGAGGATGGACTGAATCTGTGCGATGGATCTGACGTTGTCGACACCAACGGTGTGCTGGGTAATGCCAAGGCAGTGGACGAATGCGGTCTTGTGCTGGCATTCGTGGAGCCATTTGAGTGCAGTCTGGAGCTGTTCTACCGGTACGCCGGTGATCTTGGAGGTGTTCTCCCAGTTGTATTTGTCCTGGAGTACGCACTTCTTCATCTCTTCGTAGCCGTTGCATCTCTTTTCGACGAACTCGTGGTCAATCCAGTCGTTCTCGATGATGTATTTCATTAAGCAGTTTAAGAGCTGGATATCAGTTCCCGGGTAGTGCTGCATGTGCATTTCCGCCTGCTTTGCAGTCGGGGTAACACGCGGGTCGCAGACAATAATGTGTGCTCCCTTCTTCTTTGCTTCCATGATTCTGCGGCCTGCAAGCGGGTGTGCTTCAAGGTTGTTGGAACCGATGATGAAAACAAGGTCGGCGATTGCAAGGTCGTCGAAGGAGTTGGTGGATGCGCCGGAGCCGAAGACTTTTGCAAGTCCTGCAACAGTCGGTGCGTGACAAAGTCTTGCGCAGTGGTCGATGTTCGGGGTCTTTAAGCAGATACGTGCGAACTTCTGCATTGCGTAGTTGTCTTCGTTGCAGCAGCGTGCGGAGGAAATGACTGCAAACTCGTCGGGCTGATACTTTGCAAAGTTCTCAGCGACGACTTTGAGGGCTTCTTCCCAGGTTGCCGGTTTCTGCTCGCCGGTCTTCGGGTCTTTGATAAGCGGAGTGGTTAAGCGGTCAGGGGAGTTAATGAACTCGAAACCGAAGATTCCCTTCGGGCAGAGTTTGCCCTGGTTAACCGGTGCTCTCTGGCTCGGTGCGGAGTCGATGATCTTTCCGTCTTTGACGACTAAGTTGAAAGAACATCCGGCGCCACAGTACGGGCAGGTTGTAGTTACATACTTAATTTCCATGGATAAACCTCGGATTACTTACTTGTCTGTTTCGAGAGTATTTAATAGTGTCTCCTCGAGGGCGGTTTTTGATTATTTTGAGTGGCCGAATTTTGCGGGTAAAATGCCGGAGTTAGGATTTTTCAGTTGACAATATTTTTTGTTAATCTTTTTTCGGATATTGCGCGCGGCAGAAAGGAGAAGGGAATTATAGTTGTGCGCCGGTGAGGTTTGGCGCGGGTCGGGTATCCATACAAGTATTTAAATAGTTTATAAACTACATTAAATAGTAATGAATATTGACCCGCAGCAGACGCTCAAGATTGAAAATGTTGTTGCGTCTGCAAAGATTAACGATGAAATTGACCTGGTTGCGCTTGCAGCGCAGCTTCCGGGCGCAGATTATGACAAAAAGCGGTTTCCGGGCGTGGTCATCCGTATTGACGAGCCGAAAATCGCAGCTCTTGTGTTTGGTTCGGGAAAGGTTGTTTTAACCGGGGCTAAAAGTCTGGATAGTCTTGAAACCGGTTTGAAATATCTGTTGAAACTGTTGAAAAAGTACGGTATTGCAATTGAGGGAAAACCCAAATGCAGTGTCCAAAACATTGTTACGTCGGCGGATTTGGGCTCGCGCATTAATTTGAACAAGATTGCGATGGGGCTTACTTTAGATAAAATCGAGTATGAGCCTGAGCAGTTTCCGGGACTTGTCTATCGTCTCGCTGACCCGAAGGTTGTGGTTCTGTTATTCGGTTCGGGAAAGGTTATTATCACGGGCGGCAAAAAGGGCGAGGATGCGGGGCGCGCGGTCGAACAAATATGTGCAGATCTTCGTGAACTGAAGATTCTGCAGTAATATACTTTTTTTATCGCTGATACGTCCGGCAAAAAAATTAAAACACCGGCAGTTTCGGTTTTTCGGAGAAAACAGCGAATGCCAGGTATATGCAGACCAGTATGCAGAATACATCCAGAAGAATAGCGGTATTAAACAGTTCGGGAAACACATCGAGCATGGATCTAAGAACTTCCGAAAACGCCTGCCCTATCATCAGGAGAGCAAAAAGGAGCGCTGAACTGCTTCTGAATACAGCGAAAACACCGACAATCAGGAAAAGAAGCGAATACAGCATAATCATCGAAGAGGAACTGTACAAACATTCAAGCAGGGTAACAAAGCCGATCGAGATAAAAATCAGACTGTTAAAACTCCGTTTTGCGATGACAAACAGCAGAATGCCGACAAGCAGCAGCATTAAGGAAAAGACTATCGTTGTTTTGACTTCAACATCGGTAGAAATGAGCTGTTCGGAAAATTCATCGATAATCCATATCAGGAGATATGCTCCGAAAAACAAAAAGCCGAGAATTGCGCCGCATTTGTTGAATGAAACCGTACTGTTTGCGGTAAGATACTTTTGCAGCGGAAATGCCACTTTCTGGGAGGCGCTTGCAAGGGCAAGGTAAAGCAGTGCCAGTACGCTTAACACAAGAATCACCCGGAATATAGTGTTAAACAGTTCGTTTTGCGTGAAACTGATGGAGACAAAGATCAGGCTGTTTAAAATGACGATGAGAGAATAGACATATTTCTGTTTGTCGCCCGCGGTTAAAAGAATCAGCGCAAAAAGAAGGGAAAACACGGTGACTGCGGTAACTACCGGCAGACAGCCTCCGCTTACCCAGTATACAATATAAAGCGCGCCGAAGTAGAGGAAGGTAATTGCGGGGAGAACACGTCTGCGCAGAACCAACAGCGCAATGGCGCAGAATATCAGAAGCAGGCCGATGGCTACAGATACTATGAATCTCCCGTTATCATCGGACAGGAACGAGTAATAAATTTCAGGGCTGTCCAGCATCATCTCAAAGAGAGTAACTATTGCGCAAACGGCAAGGGCAATGAATCCGAATGCCATGACGTAATTGCGCGCTTCGTTTTTGGCAGCATCGCTCATGTCGGTTAAAAGCGGTGACTCGGGGCTGTCCGCCGGTTCTTCTTCCGGTATTGCTTCTTTGTTGCGTGTCAGGGTGAAATACATCCCGGGCAGCACAAGCACAAGTGCTCCTGCAAAGAGAATGGACAGCGGCTCGCCAAGGAAGATAAAAGATATCAAAACGGCTACCAGCGGAGATACGCTGGTGATTGCACTTGCCTTTGCGGCTCCGAGTTGCCGCTGGGCATACATGAGAAAAAGATTTATTCCGCCGGCAAAAACAAAACCGGATATCAGCAGTCCGCCGATTACTGCAAGCGAGGGAAGGCTTGAGCCATAAATAACTGCAGCAGCGACGCAGCAGCAGGCAACTCCGGCCGCGCGAATAGCTACTATTTCAGTAGGGTTTTTGTGAGAAAGCCGTTTCATGAAGTTGTTATTGAAAGCATAACAGACACATGATGCCAGGATTAAAAGAGAGCCGGTGCTGAATTCCAGTGAGCTAAGATCGGTGACGGAAAGGGCAATGCATCCGAGAACGGTAAATACAATGCCGATGCAGAGACGTTTCGGTATTTTTTCCCTGAAGATAAAAAATGCCACTATCGCTGTTGCAACAGCACAAAAATTGTTCATTAACGAGGCATTTGATGCGGTTGATACTGCCAACCCGAAGAAGAACAGCAGTGAGCCGCCGACACTGGTTAAAATCATGCCGATGATATTGGGGATGTCAGATTTGCCGGCATGGCGGTTTTTATCGACCAGACCGGTATTTTTTCCCAGGAGCATGACAAGAAACATACCAACTGCTGCGCCGATGTTAGTTAAAACAGCGGTCATTATCGGGTCGGTTCCGGAGAGAAACAGTTTGTTTACCGGTGTTTTTGCTCCGAGAAACAAGGTTGCAGTAAGAGCGCAGATTACTGCAAATATGTAGGGATTTTTCATGCTGAAGGAAAAAGACATTAATATATATTTGCTGGCGGTATGATATAAAAACTGCTGAAACTGCTTTGGTTATAAAAAAACAGGGGGTTTACGGAGAGGACTGCTGTTACCCCTGCCAGAACGTTTCAAGACTTCCGAAAGCAAGCGTCTTTCCGTCGCGCAAAGCTTCGACAACGGCGTCCGCTTTCGAGGTGTAAGGGATTTTCAGCGGCTCATTGCGGATAAATACCTGGAAAAGCAGCCGGTCACGCACGCCAAGGCCGGGGCTCGGGCCGTGCCAGGCGTTTTCGCCGAAGTCGTTTACGCCCTGGACGGCGGGGAAGGGAAACTGGGGCGCCGGTCCGGCGTCATATCCGGGCGGGATGTAGCCGACGGATGGAATGTTCCAGATTGACCAGATGCATTTGTCTTTTTCATGGCCTGATTTGTTGTACACAATAATGCAGGCATATTCGTATGACGGGTCAACGCCGTGTATCTGAATAAGCGGCGAGATGTTGCCGCCTGTGGCGGTGCTTGAGGGCGTAATGCCGTTTTGACCGAGGTCGATGGTTACGGTGTCCATATTATTCAATCGGCGCGGAAGATATTAATGGTATAGATTGGGGCAACCGGGGTCCGGGAAAAAAGAATTAATCCAGAATCTTCAGCTGTGCGTCGCCTTTGGCAACCCCGTTGCACAGATTGAAGAATTCTTCCTGCATGCCTGCCGGAATCGTCACCACACAAATCCAGGAACCGTCATTCTGCCACTCGTTTTTGTCCATCTTGACATAGACCGCGCCGGAAACCGCGCCATATGCTTTTGCAGCGAAATCAAGCGGGAATTTGGCGGCGATTTTGCGTTCCTCGAAGCGGATGGGCAAAATCGGGCGAAGCGCTTTGACGGTTTCCTTTACTAAATCATCGACTGAGCGGAACGGGTCGAAGTTTACCCTGACCTGCTCGAGTGCAAGCTCAATTCTCATAACCGGATGGGGAAGGCCTGTCTGCGGATTGACGGCGTTTCTTGCGATATAATTGATTACCTTGCGGCGCTTTTCCTCGGTTAAATGCCGGCGCTGTTCGGTGGTTAGGTGGATTTCGCCTTTGAGAATGATTTCTTTTGCAATATCCTCGAATTTCGTGGTCTTGAAAACTTTCTGCAAATCATCGTCAGCCGATTTATCACCGCGGGAGGCGTTTTCATAGACATTGAGCGCCGCAACGGCGTCTTCGAGTTCAATATCCTCTGCGCCGTGGCGCATCTTGTCAGCGAGTTCCGGGTCGACTAAAATCTCGAATTTCAGACCATGAGTTTCCAGCCGTGCAATGACTGCATCATCAAGAGAAATCATTTATTTCGCCTCTTTTTTCTTATCCTGCTCGGCAGACTTGCTGAACTTTGCAACAGCCGCCTTGACTTCATCGGCATTGAGTTTTCTAAAGGAGATAATTGACATGCCTTTGCCGCCTGCGGGTGACTCGGTTCTGCGCGTCGGCGCCTTCTTTTTCGAATAGTCGCCTGCAATGCCGATTTCAACCGTGTTCATATCAAATTTGCCTTCGGTTGCTGTGTAGAGGGCTTTTAAGCCGAGCTGGATTGCTTCATCTGCAGAGCAGCCCTCTTTGTACTCCTTTTCAAAGAGTTTCATAACCGCCTGGCGCCCGATGCCGATACCGGTTGCATAGTATTCAAGAAGGGTGCCCGAGGGGTCGGTCTCAAATAAATGATAGCGGGCGCCTTCCGGGGTTGTTTCAACGCCGGCGATTAAAAGCGCCGTGCCATAGGGGCGCGCACCGCCAAAGAGCGTATAGGTCTGCATGTGGTCGCAGAGTTTTTTGGCGAGTGTTTCCACATCAATCGGCTCGCCGTAGGAGACACGGTTAATCTGCGCCTCGATTCTCGCGCGGTCGACAAGGGCACGCGCATCGCCGACAAGGCCTGATGAGGCAACACCTATGTGGTCATCGATTTTGAATATTTTTTCAATGGACGAGGGTTCCAGAAGTCTGGAGGATACACGTTTGTCCACAAGGAGAACAACGCCGTTTTTGCATTTTATGCCGACTGCGGTTGTGCCGCGTTTTACTGCTTCGCGAGCGTATTCAACCTGATACAAGCGTCCGTCGGGCGAAAACATCGTGATTGCACGGTCATATCCGCCCATCTGATATTGCTGGGGCTGCATAGTTATCCTATATGTATGTACGTTCTCATAAGATAGTTTTGTGATTTGAAACGCAAGCCTTATTCTGCTTTTTCCAGATAGTTTAAAAACGCCTCGAAGACAATCTGCATAAATTTCATTTCCCCTTCCAGATACATTACCGCCCCGATAAGTTTGTCATCATGGCGGCTGACGGTTAAAACCGCTCTGCGGTCGGCAATAATATGCAGCGCCGCCTTCTCAAATTCTCTTGGCACCGGTTCCTCTTCAAACAGTTTCATAAATTTTTTCGTAAACCGGTAACAGGGAACATGCAGCTTTTCCTCCGTTTCCAAAGACAGCGCTACAACATAGAGGTCAAGTTTTTTGGCATACCGCTTGAGCTGCGTCTCGGTAAATTTTGCGGTGAAAAAATCCGCATCGCTGACAACTAAAACCAGTTCCGATTTTGCCCGGCGCAAAATATTTTGCAGATGGTTTTCCACCGCCCATGCGCTTTGCAGTTCATACGCCATAGGGCCTGTGCCCTGGTGTTTGCGCTTTTCAAATCCGTCAAGATACTGCTCCACCCGCGCGATTTTTTCCATCTCCGCTTTCCGGATGGAAGCAAATGTTTTGTCAAGGTCTGCTGCTGCATAGCGCAGCGGTTTGTCACCGGTCTTTTTCACAAACCCTTTTTTTGCCAGGGATTCAAGGTCGCCGTAGATTTTATTGCGCGGTACTTTGCTGATTTCATAAATGTCGCGGATTGCGGCTGATTTCAGCTGAAACACCGTATAAAAAACCTTGGCCTCGTTTTCCGTGAGGTCCAGCTGCATGACCTGGGATGTAAATTCCTCAATCTCATCCATGCATATAACTGGTACTTTCAAAAGTATTTATTTTTCCCTTAAAATACCGCCCGGCTGCCTGAATAAGGCGTTTATTCACCCAAGGGATTTACAGGAGGCAGCGTACTTTTTGTTCATATAAATGCTTTGTGCGGATTTGCACCGGTAAAAAAGGATTTTACCTGTTATTCAGAGTACCCGGATTCGTAACAGCACCTATTTATTATCTCATGAAAAATATATAAGGCAGTTCATATGATAACGAACACTCAGTCAAGAAAAGCAGGTGTCTTGTGTGCACTTGCCGTATGTGCAGTCCTTCTGGTCTGCGTGATTTGTCCGGCCTCGGCCGCAACACTTGCATCGGTTGCAGACAATCCTGCAGCCATGGTAGTAACGGATTACAAATGCACTCCGTCGGTGTTAATGCCCGGTGACTCCGGAACAATTGCCGTAACACTCAAAAACAGCGGCGATTCGGTTGCATCCATTAACAAGGCACTCATTCATGATTCCGACGGCATCGAAGCCACGATGACCGATTATTATAATGATTTCGGCGGCATTGCACCGGGAAATACTATTACCATTGTTATGCCGATTAAGGCAGGTTCCCAGACCGGTACCTTCTATCCGGTATTCTATGTCGACTTTAACAGAGGCATGACCTATTTAAAGCAGCCGATTGCAGTCACGATTGACAACGCAGGTCTTGACATTGTCAAAACCGATGTCCCCGACCAGCTCCCGGCAACCGGTTCTGAAACCATTAAGCTTACTCTTGCAAACAGAATGAACACCGACCTCACGTCTGTATCTGTCACTGCAGAAGGAAACGGTGTCTCCTGCAAAGAAGGAAGCGTCTTTGTCGGAACAATCGCAGCAGGAGCATCCGCACCGGCAACGCTTACCATCAAAACCGACAACGCAAACGAGGTTAAATTAACTGTCTCCTACAGCAACGGCGACAACAAACACTCCCAGACTATCATTATTCCGGCAGGAGCACAGACTACCAAGTCCTCCAGTCTTCCGGAACTGGTCTTTGCAAACATCAGAGTCACTGAAGGCGAGACCTACAACACCTTAAAAGCAGATATCAACAACATGGGTTTCACCACCGCAAACTCTGTCAGAATCACGACTCTTGAAGGCTCCGATATCGGAACCTATCCGACGTATCCAATTGGAAACCTCGATGCAGACGACCTTGCAGGATTTGAAATCACCTTTGACAAGAGCATTACCAGTGAACTCACGCTTGTCATCACCTACAAAAACGTCAGCGGCGAGCCGGTCACTGAATATTACAAAATCAATGTAGCAAACCATATCCAGAAAGAAAAGGTCGACAACACACCGGTTATCGTCCTGATTGTATTAGTAGTCATTATCGCAGCAATTGTCGCAGTTGTTGTTATCAGAAAGAATAAGAAAGGTAAGAAAAACTAACCGGAGGTAAATTATGGGAGATATTCCTGTAGTGGAGCTGGAAGACGTCTCCAAGGTCTATCACATGGCCGCCGGAGATGTCCATGCATTAAACCACGTAAACTTCTCTGTAAAAAAAGGCGAGTTCGTAGCAATTATGGGACCGTCGGGTTCGGGAAAATCGACACTGATGAACATGATAGGATGCCTTGATGTGCCGACATCGGGCATTATCAGAATCAACGGTGTTTCGACCACCGATATGACTGACGATGAACTGACGATTCACCGTCGTGATACGGTAGGTTTCATTTTCCAGAAATTCAACCTTATCAGTCTTTTAACTGCATACGAAAATGTCGAGTATCCGATGCTTCTGCGCTACGGCAAAGGCGACTATAAAGAGCGCATTACCAAACTCCTGACAATGGTCGGCTTTACCGAAGACCGGATGCAGCATACGCCGTTTGAACTTTCCGGCGGTCAGCAGCAGCGTGTCTCGATTGCGCGGGCCTTAGCCAACGACCCGACATTTCTGTTGTGCGATGAGCCGACAGGAAACCTTGATTCAAAGATGAGTACGCAGATTATGGAAATTATCAGCGGTCTGCACAAGCAGGGCAGAACCGTTCTGATGGTTACCCACAACCCGGAGACAGCGGTTTACGCCGACCGGACTATTATTATCCGCGACGGTGAAATCGTTGATGACGGGCTGGGGCATGTAAAGGAGTCGTCTTAATGGGGGCAGCTGACGAGCATCAGACTCTCTGGTCCAAGATTTATTCGCCGATGGTTTTGTCGCTTGCGCTGCGCAACCTGAAGCTGAATAAATTCAGAACGGCTCTTTCGATGATTGGTATTGTCATCGGTGTGTTTGCCATCTGCGGTCTTGGCATGGTCGGGGCCGCTTTCACGGTCGAAATCAACAATATGGTAGCAGACCAGGCAAATACGCTTACCATTTCATCCATCGAGGAAAAGAGCATTGACGGCAGAATTGTAAAAGGTCTGTCGGAAAAGGATATTAATGATATTGAAAGCGCGGTTAAGCCGGTAAGTTCCGAGTATCAGGTTATCAAAGCCCTGATGGGTACGAAAATGATTCGGGTGGGCAGTGATACTTCGTATGCCATGGTTATGGGTGAAGACCCGGACGGTCTGAAATCCTATATGGAAGGAAATCTGAAAGACGGGTCGATACCGAAAGGACCGGGAGGCGTCATTATTCTGGAAGAATATGCAGAAAAGCATGACCTCCATGTAAACAGCCGTCTTTCCGCGACCGGGGTGAACGGCGAGGATATTACGCTTCGTGTCACCGGTATTATGGAATCAACGACGATGACGAAGATGCTTGCGCAGTCCAGTGATGTGTGCATGCTCTTTGGAACGCTTGATATGTATCACAATCTGCTTGGAAGCAATGATGATCTGTACACGTATGCGATTGTAAAAGTCAAGGACCCGCTGCTTTTGACGCCGATGGAGGATGCAATCGTGCGTGAGATGAACGGCAAGTCGTATAAGGATTCCGATGACAAGGTAAAGATTACCAACAGTTACGATAATGTGGAAAGCTTAAACGATGTCTTAAACATGACTGCAATCTTCCGGTGGGCTATCAGCAGTGTTTCGCTGGTTGTCGCGGCGGTTGCTATTGTAAATGTGATGCTGATGTCGGTTAAGGAGCGTACGCGCGAGATTGGTATTTTACGCAGTATCGGCACGAAGCGGATTCAGATTCTGCAGATGTTCCTGTATGAAGCGGGTATTATCGGGTTAATCGGGTCACTGATTGGTATTATCCTTTCAGCGTTCGTGGTTCCGCCGATTCTGATTGCGTTAATGGATAATCTGAATGCGCTGCTTGACCCGACGGTGTTTATGTATATTCCGGGCGGTATTCTTATCGGTGTCGGTGTGTGTGTTATTGCGGGTCTGTATCCGGCAATGCATGCTGCCAATCTCAACCCGGTTGAGGCAATGGCAACCGACTAAATTTTTATTTTTTTTCCAATATTATTTTCGCATCTTCAAAACAAACCGCGCCCCGCGTTTTCCCATCTTAAAAAGCGGCCCTTCCAGTACCGCCGCCGCATTTTCCAGTTCGTCGCGTATCAGAATATGCTGGGGGCAGTGTGTTTCGCATTTGCCGCATTTAACACACTGCGATGCAAATCCGGGGCGCTCCCCGAGGGAGGTTGTCATAATGTACGTTATCAGTGCATGAATCCGCCCGTCGCAAAACGCCTGATTATAGGCGGCAAAGCAGCTTGGAATCATAACCCCTTTCGGACACGGCATGCAATAGCCGCAGCCGGTGCAGGGGACCTGGATGTCTGCTTCCAGTTCCGCTTTAATTGACTCAAGGGCGGCCGCTTCTTCATCGCTTAATCCGCCGCCGCGGCACGCAGACGCGACATTTTCCTCCACCTGCCTGATATCATTCATGCCTGATAAAACACAGGTTACCTCAGGGAAGTTCCACAGCCAGCGAAAAGCCAGGTCGGCTGCATTTGCATCTTTTGGAAGATAGCGTGCCGCAGTTTTGGGCAGATTTGCAAGCCGGCCGCCCCGCAGGGGTTCCATGATAATTACAGGCAGACCTTTTTCGGCTGCATACAAAAGGCCGGAAACTCCCGCCTGGGTGGATTCATCCATGTAATTGAGCTGAATCTGACAGAAATCCCAGGAATAGCAGTCTGCAACCGCTTTAAACTCCGTGGTTCCCCCGTGATAGGAAAAGCCGATATTTCGAATCGCCCCGGACGCCTTTTTTTCTGCAATCCACTTTTCAATGCCAAGCTGCTGCAAACGCTTCCAGGAATCAGTGTCTGAAAGCATGTGAATCAGATAATAATCGATGTAATCAGTCTGCAGACGCGAAAGCTGCTCTGAAAACAGCCGGTCAAAATCTGCAAAAGAGCGGCACTGGTAGTGAGGCAGCTTTGTTGCAAGAAAAACCCGGTCGCGGTATCCTTTTGCAAGAAATCTGCCGAGTGCCGCCTCAGAGCCGGGGTAAATGTATGCCGTGTCAAAATAATTTACGCCGGCCTCAAGCGCTGCGGTCATTTCCTCCTCGGTTTTTTTCTGATTTACCGCAACACCGGCTGTGCGGGAAAATCGCATGCAGCCGTAGCCGAGAATGGAGATTTTATCTCCGTTTTTAGGATTGGTCCGGTACTGCATGAGCATCCTCTTTTTTGTACAAAACACCGTCTTTTGCAACCCAGAGTTCCGCGCTGCGCACGGCTTCATCTAAAATCTCTTCGAGATTCAGTTTTGCCTCCTCGGCGCATATCCGCTCTTCAGGCGAGCGGGTGGCGGGCTTTTTCGGTACAGCATGACACGTAGTGTCGCCCGGTGATTCATGATAAGTGCCGATTTTGCGGGCTAACGCCACGGCTTCTTCCTTGTCATAGGTAAGGAGCGGGCGAAGCACCGGTGTTTTTACGGCGGCCGTAATGATTTTCATGTTCTGCAGCGTCTGGGACGCCACCTGGCCTAAGTTTTCGCCGGTGACTACGGCGTCCATTCTGTTTGCAAGGGCGATTTTTTCGGCCGCCCGAATCATAAAACGCTTGCAGTAAAGACAGGTATAATGCGTCTCTGCTTTTGCATAGACCGCCGAAAGGAATTGCTCCACCGGCACAACCCATACAGAAAACGCCCGCCCGGGGCACCAGGTGGATAAAATGCGGGCGTTATCGAGCGCAAGGTCTTTGGTTGCCGGGCCCGCCCATTTTCCGGCATCCGCAAAGACGCCGGTAACCGAAACGCCGCGTTTCATCATGAGCCAGGCGGCAACCGGCGAATCTATACCTGCTGAAAGCAAAACGGCTGCCCGGCCAGCAGTTCCCAAAGGAAGCCCGCCTACGCCTGCAATTCGCGAATCATAGACAAGACCGCCGAATTCGCGGGCTTCGACAAAGATTTCATACTCCGGATTGTCCAAATCCACAATAAATCCGGGAATCTGCTGCCAGATTACATCGGCGACGTATGCTGCAAGCTGCTGACTGGTAAATCCTTTGACCTGTTGGCGTTTTGCGCGAACCGCAAAGCGCATTCCGGGCTTTAATTTGCCTGCGGCAAGTTTGGCCGCGGCTTTGCCAATCGCTTCGGGCGTGTTTTCCGTTGTCTCGCAGATACTTACATCAACGACGCCGAATATGCGCGAGACTTCTGCCGCAATCTCTTCAGAAGGGCCGAAAATCAGAAGACGCCCGCGAAACTCTTCGATTTCATATGAAATACTGCGGGCGTCAAGGGCTGCTTTGATATTGCGCGTGAGTGCGGCCATAAACTGCTTTTTCACCGGCTCGGATTTCAGCCAGAGTTCGCCGATGCGAACCATAACCGCCCGGTTTCCCAGACTGTGGCGCCCGTAGAGGGAGACGGAAATGGTGTCAAATCCAAGCGGTTCGAGCAGATTTTTGCGTGCCGAAGCAAGCTTTAGTTCATGCTTTGCAACCTCGATACCGGCGTTGTTTGCCGAAATACGCACACGCAGGATGCCGGAAATGCCGGCATCCCGCAGTATTTTTTCCGCGGATTCAACACGTTTCAAATTTTCAGCCGTGATTTCACCGGTTATCCTGGTTGCAAGACATCCAGAAGGCGGCACTTTTTTGATGCCGAATTCATCTGCAAGGCGCAAAATATCGGCTTTCGCAAACCCTGCGTCCCGGAGCGGGCTTTTAATGCACGCCTCCTGAAACGCCGCAAATCCGGGGCGCTCTTCGGGCTTATCGCCAATATGGCTTCCGTCATAAATTTCCGTGCAGCCTAATTGCGAAGCAAGTGCGGTTAATTCTTCTGCCATCCGCTTTTTGCAGAGATAACATCGGTTTTCCGGATTGGACGCCAGGTCCGAAAGAAGCGAGATGCGAACCGGATGCCAGGGAACGCCGAACTGCGCCGCGGTCTTTTCCGCCCGGATTACTTCGGATTCTGCGGTAAATTCTGAAATTATGGTTGCCGCGGCTTTGGCAGCACCCTCTTTTGCTGCAAGAGCAAGCAGCACTGATGAGTCCACCCCGCCGGATAACGCAATCAGAGCCGGCCCAGCGCCGCAAATCTTATGTTCCATCCGCAATTCTCCGCAGTTTGCGCACAGCGTGGGATGAACGCAGGAAATAGGCAGAAAGGAAATCCGCAAACTCTTCTGACCAGATTTCCTCGCCGGCTAAGACATCATAATGCTCTTCCATGCTTACTTTGACCTGTTTTCCAAGCGAACCGGAAAAAATCCTGGTCCGGTCCTCAAGAAGCGACTGTGCGGTTAAATATTTGCGCCGTACCTCAGTGAAATAGCGGTCCTCGACAATCCAGGGCCCGGCAAATTCCCCCTGATTGATGTATTTATCCACGAATTTGTCCGCATTGGCATGATTCCAGACCGGCGGACCCTGGCGCACAATAATTGCCGGAAGCCTGTCGACAAGCAGTTCAAAGACAATCAGACAATGCTCTTTTTTCATTGCAACCTCGGACCGGTGCACTAAAAATTCCTCGGCAATAAGCTGCGATTTAATGGATTCCATGGTTTTGCGCAGCTGCGGAACGATAGTATCCTCAACAACTCCGGGAGTGCGAAGAGATATTGCAAGCATCGCAGTGCCGCGGCTCTGAAGAGTCTTTGCAAATTCCTCTTCACTGATGGTTGTCGGCGCATCCGGGATGAAATAATGGGCATCCGGTTTTGCACAGTAGTCGCGCGCAAGCTCCATGAACTCGGAAAACCGCGTCCGCGTCAGAGCTGCTGCAACATTTCGGTCTTTGTCGGTAGGGTCAATTACAATCAGCGGTTCGGAGAACAGTTTGCGCGCCTCTTTTTTGTCCTGATAATAGTGTTCCAGGTCAACAACCTCGCCGTAGCGGAATTTCGAGGCTGCCTGCATAAAGTTTTCAAATCCGCCGAACGCCAGGATTAACAGTTCGCAAAGATAGCCGGAAAAGCCTCCGGTCATCAAATCAGAACCGTAAACGCCGCCGCCTTTGCAGAACTGCTTGAGTAAAATGACATCCTCTTTCAAATCGCCGATTTTTGGAATGAGGTAGCGTGCGTGAAACGGGGTCCGGTCGACGGCACATTTCATTTCCGCGGTGCTTGCAACATGATAGCAGGGAACCAGATCCACGTCGAATCCTTCGATGATTGCATTCAGATACGGATGTTCTGCGTATTTTTCCACCGCGGTGCCGCCGAATTCGCGGACTACTGCGTAAGCAGTATCAAGTCCGCGGGTTTTGAGTTCCTCAAGCGACATTTCCGGCGGGAACTGCATGAAAATATCAATATCCTTGTCTCCTTTAACAAAGGTTCCGCGGGATGCGGAACCGGTCATCAAAACCTCGATTCCTGCAATCCGTTTTATATATTCGATAATGCGTGCGCCGATTTCAGCAACTTCAGCGCGCTCTTTTTCGTCCGGCATGTATTTGTCCAGGACCTGCTGTTCTATTTCCGTTCTCATAATGCAGCCTCAAAAAGTGTTTTGTATATCGGACCTGACGGTGTCAGGGTGCTTTGTTTGAGCACGATTTTGTCAATGGTGCATTCTCCGAACTCCGTTTCCTTGAGGGATGCGATTTTCGGCACAAGCGCAGGGGAAAATGCTTTCACCCGTGCTATGGTTATATGCGGGGAAAATTTCTTTTCCTCGCGGGAAAATCCTTTTGCCGCAAGCAGATTTTCAATCTGCGATGCGAGTGCGGCGCATTTTGCGCCGTCGCTTATTTCTGCTTTTACCACCCGGGGCGGGCGGCCGAACGCGCTTACTTTAGCCGCTTTCAGCAAAAAAGGCTCGCCCTGAACTTTAGCAAGTTCTGTTTTAATGACCTCAATCTGAGCCGGTGTAATTTCGCCGAGGAATTTCAGCGTAATATGCATGTTATGCGGGGCTACCGGCATAATTTTACCCGCTCCTTGAAGCGAGCTGCCTGCGACGGCAATGTTTTCGCGAATTTCTGAAGGCAGTTCAACTGCAATAAATGCCCTTACCATATGCAGTAATAGATATGTAATCTATCTGATATGAGATTTGGCCCGGCCGGCAAACGAACAGGGAACATCAACAATGCATTTCCCGCATACGTCGGCGCCAAACACATCCTGATTTGCAAGACAGGCTGCAAGACATTTGAACCGGTCGAATCCTTCTTTTGTAAGCGCCCCCGCTGTGCAGCGTTTTACGCACAGACCACACGACCTGTTTTGTTTGTACAGGCAGCGTTCCTCATTCGGGCGCCTGTCCGGGTCTATTGGCATATCGGTTATCATGGAATAATACCGCACAACAGAGCCAACGTCTGAAATAAGCATATTGTTTAAGCCGAAAGTGCCGTGCCCTGCAATCCAGGCGACATGTCGCTGGGACCAGCGGCTTACTGCACGTTCTGCAATCATTCCGGCATTTTGAGGCGGCACGGCGCAAAATCCGCGCGCTCTAAAAAACTCCGCGATATGAGGATACAGGGCTTCGGAAATAGTTCCTGCAAGAAGATACACATCTGCCCATTCTTTTGATGCAAGCCCCGGATTTTTATTTCGGAGTGCGACCTCGCGCTCTATTGGAAGCGCAAAAGACATGACGGATTTTGCACCGGAGAGAATATCTGAAGGCAGATAATGGTCAGCGACAGCAATTGTTTTCAGATTTGCAAACTCTGCGTCATGTGCATCGGCAAATTTTACTATCGGATATTCGAAGGGATTATCTTTGGCAAATCCGCAGATAAAATCCCACATGGCATCCGCAAGTTCTTTTCTGATATCTTCCATACGCTGCTTAGCAGGTTGGTGTTCAAGACAATTATTATTTCTCATAGTAGGACAAACGTATGAGGTATGACTGAATCGGATACGGAGACAAAAAAGAAAAAGCGGACGGTAAAAAAAGCAGCAGATGCAGCTCTCCCTGCTGAAAAACCGGCAACGGAAGCAAAAACCGCTGCAAAAGCCCGGGCAAAACCAAAGGCTAAATCCTCGGCTGCCCAACCTCGCACAGCGGCAAAAGAGGAGATAAAAAAAGAAGAGGCGAAAAAACCCGAAGGCGAAACCGACGAGCCGCATCTTCACAAACCGGTTCCGGAACAGTTTGTTGCAGACCTCAAAGCATTTGCCGAAGCACTGACGGCAAATCCGCCGATTCTTGAGCAGATTCGCGAGGTCTTTGAATATCACCTGGTCGACCCGCTTGACCGCAAAACCTTCCCGAAGATTGTAAACGCCATGTCCATGATTCTCGGCTCGCAGGCGACGATGGTGGTAATGACAGCAACGCACGTCAACAATCCTGCCTTTTTCGAGGATGTTTTAGAGGTAACCAAAGACGATGAAAAGGCGCGCAATGCGGTCTGGATTTTGCAGCACCTTACCGCAATTTACGGAAACCGCGTTCAGCAGGCGTATTCGCTTTCGTCAGGCACCATGGATGAAGACTGGCACACCATCGATGTAAACACCTTCAAGCGCGAGGGCGAGCAGTCGTTTTATCAGATTTCACTCAATCTCACGCAGTACAACGGAAATGTCTGCGAGATAAAAATGACGCCGGATTCCGCATTTCAGCTGATTGCGATTCTCGCCGAAGAGATCGGGGAAAATATTCCGGCGGAATTTATTGATGAGGAACTGGTGAAAAAATGCCGCGAGAATAATGACAAGTTCTATAAAAAATTCTACGGGGGCGCTGATTCACAGAAAAAAGACGAAGACCCGGTAGGGTATGCGTAATTTTTTTTCATTCCGGAACCCTCCTCTGCTGAAGATGAGATTTGTTTGCAAATCCTGATAACTGCACCAGTCGCGGAAAAGCGGTTCGAACGAAAGATGAATTGATGAGAAAAAAGGAGAGAGGGGATGTCTTAATCCCAGAGCCTCCATTTCGGCGTGCCCCATTTCCCAAGTTTAATGGATAAATACGCCCCTTCCGGGGTAAAATCCTTTGGCACTTCATAAATCAGATACCCGAGCATGTCTTCGAGCCGCCCTAAAGTTGTCGGCTGATAATATTTTCCGCCGCTGATGGAATCCACTGAATTCCACATGCTTACATAAATCGGACGGTAAAAATTATTGTCTTTGTCAATAAGCCGGTGGGCTGCGACCGCCGGAGTGGTGATTTCAGTTATATCTGTGTCCCTTCGATGCCCATCGTGCTTGTACACAACAAAGACATAGAAATACGTCTTTCCTTCATCCGGCGTGAATTTTCGTTCACGCTCGGTTGAACTGTCCACATAGGAAAAGGAATTGGTAAATTTCCCGGAATTTTTACGCACCGTTACTTTAATGTCGTTAGAGCGGCTGGCATCCTGATACCAATAGTATTCGCCGCGTGCAAGTGCATCACTGTCGGAATCTACAGAAAACGGCAGTACTTTTTGTGTATTGGAACCCGCATCGGTACCGGTATCCAAAATATCTGATGCCGGCGGGGTTTCTGTAGGCGCTGCTGCTGCATGTACCGTATTTTCAGATGCGACACAGCCGGACATGACAATACCAAGTGATAAAACTGCTGTCACCGCCAGACAGAATATAAGTTGTTTTTTATGCATCGGCATCACCTCTAAATCCCCAGCGAATACAATCCCAGCTGGTCCATCAAATAATTCCAGTAACTCATTTCCTCAAACACTACCCAGACATTTGCGCTCATGCCGTTTACAATTTCAACCGGAACACCGCGCTTGCTGGTAAGTTTCTCTTCATCAAACGCGACATAGATTTTGAACAGAATTTTATCATCAGACAAAATGGAATCGCTTGAAATACTTTCCACAACGCCGTCAACCGAGCCGAATTCAGTCTGTGCAAGCCCTCCAACCGTGAAATAACACCGATCTCCTGCATGAAGTTTTGCCCGGTCGGCTGCAGAAACATACATCTCAACCTTCTTTTTGCCGAAATACGAACTGACACTGCCGATTACCGTGCCCGAACTGACAACAGACCCCTCCTGTACTTTTACATCATAATGGACATTGCCTGAATTCGGCGCGCGTACATCATATTTTTTCAGGACGAGGTCATACTGATTAATCGAATTCTGATTTGCTTCCAGTTCGGTTTCGCAGGAATTTTTCTCAGACAGAATCGTATTCATCTGCTTTTCAATCACTTCCGGATACTTTTCCTCTCCTGCTGCCTCCAGCTGTCGTTTATAGTCTTCAAAGAGATTGTAAAATTCCGTCTCGCGCCCCTCGTTGTAAAACGGATTGGCAATGACGTAATCGGGAAGACGCGCATATTCATTATCCAGTTCCTGCAGGAACAAATCAATATACTCCAGGCGTTCTTCATAATTGTCGCGCAGATACTCGTATTTCGCCTTTTCATTTTCCATCTGCGTTTTATCCAGAGAGAAGAGGATATCACCCTTTTTGGCATATTCTCCTTCTTTTACGTTGACAGCAGAAACCTTGCCGTCGGTTTCAACGGTAAAAAGCGTCTTGTCAACGGAAACAATAACACCGGTGGTTTCAACTGTTTCGGCTTTTACCGCGGCATTGCTCCAGATAAACAAAGCAAGCAGAATGCCAATTACAATCAGGACGAATATGAACGTAAACTTCGGCGGCTTCTGCATAAACATCAGCCTGCTGTCGCTCATCTTTGTAAAATCATATTCGCCGAACTTTCTCATTGCGCAACCCCTGCAAAAATATCTGCAGTGATAACCGAATTCTGCTTGTCAAGAATTACCGTAAACATTTCCCCGCTCAGATTCAGGTCATGTTCAAAACTGTAGATCTGCAGTTTGTTGTATGCAAGGGAAATTTTCTCCGCATCGCCGTGGAATTGGGCAAGCAGACAGTTTTCTGCACGCAGAAGTTCCTGAAACGTGTACGGGGAAACCAGTTTTTCCGGGATCTCACGCACCTGACTCATAAACTCTATTTTCTGCTGAACCGAATCGCCGTTCAGCTCGGTTCTGGAATGAAGAATTCCGGGGCCGTACATAGTAAGTCTCTTAACCTTTGTGTAGGACTCAAACATCCGGGCAATTTTTTCTATTTCATCCATTTCACCCGATGCAACCGGACGTGCCAGCACATTGTGTAATTTCAGTGTTTTTCCTTCGGTAATCTGTATTTCATTAGTTGTACTCAATGTCATCACCTGATACCTGGTTGTTTGTAAACGATACAGGTGAACCGGGACTCACCGGTTCACGGTTTTGTTCTGCGGAAGGTGCAGCGTCCAAATCAGTCAGGCACATCTGTTCATTCCACATACGTGCATAAATTCCGCCCATGCTCAAAAGTTCGGCGTGTGTTCCCTGCTCGACAATAGAACCGTTTTCCATCACATAAATCCGGTCACATTTCCTGATGGTGCTAAGCCGGTGTGCGATTATCATCATGGATGTCCTGCTGAGTTTATTGTAGATGGTATCTAAGATATGCTGCTCGGTAAGAAAATCCATACTTGACGTAGCCTCATCGAAAATAATGAAACTCGGTTTTTTCACCAGAACCCGGGCGATTGCTATCCGCTGCTTTTCTCCGCCGGAAAGACCGCCTCCGTTTTCATCCAGGAACGTGTCATAATTTTTGGGAAGCCGGCGGACAAATTCATCGCAGCCGGCAAGCCGGCAGGCCGATTCCAGGTCGCCGATACTTGCGTGGGGATTGCCGATAACAATGTTTTCGCGGATGGAACCGCTGAACATCTGAATCGACTGAGGGATGCATCCTATCTGCTCGCGCAGCGCAAATGCATCAATGTCTTTGATATCCTTTCCATTGATTTTGATGATTCCCTCCTCTGCAAGATAAAACTTCAGAAGAAGTTTGGAAAGCGTTGTTTTTCCGCAGCCGGAGCGGCCGACCATGGCAATTTTATGCCCCTGCGGGATATCCAGGGAAATATTTTTCAGTGTCAGCGGTCGTGAACCGTATCTGAAAGAAACATTTTCAACCGATACAGTAGTAATTCCCCCGGAAATTACCGCTGAGTCGGAATCTTTTTCCGTTTCCTCCTCCTCTTCAACATCATAGATTTCGCCCAGACGGGTAAGAGAAATACCTGCCTCCTGAATCCGAAGCTGCAGTCCGACAAGCCGGTTGATCGGCGAGATGAAGAAATCAGCCAGAGAGATGAAGGCAATCAGAGTACCTAAAGTAATCTCGCCGTTGATTGCAAGAAATCCTCCGGTAATCAGCAGTGCAAGATTGCCAAGCCCGTATAAGACAGAGGATAAGGAATTCTGCACCGTGGAAAGTTTTGCACTTTTGAATCCGATTTTCGCACTCTTGATATACTCCGCCTCGATTTTATCCATCACATAATCTTCAGATGCATTGACTTTGACTGTTTCCACACCGCTGATATTTTCAACCAGATGTCCGCCAAGCCGTGCGCCCTGTTCCATGGCCTCCTTGTTGAGTTTTTTATACGGAGCCTTGAATGTAAAGATAAGAACCGCACTTAATATTGACAGCGCAACGATGATCAGGAAAAGATGCCAGTCCATGAAGAAGAGAATGACACCCGAAATTATGACAAGACCCACATCAATAATTGCCGAAAGTGCAACTTCGGTAAAGATATTCTTGACTACGCCCGCGTCCTGGAACCGGGTAATCATGTCGCCTGTTTTGCGCGATGCAAAAAAATTCATCGGCAGATGAAAAATGTGCTTGAAATAGCCAAGCATCATCGGGATATCGATTTTAATCGATAAGTGGATTAACACAAGCTGCCGCACATATTCAAGGACTGCCTTCGTTATGACAACAAGCACCAGCCCTATTGCAAACAAAAGCAGCTGGTGTGATTCATGATAGGGAATAATTTCATCAATCAGAATCTTGTTGAATATCGACAGAACAATACCAAAGATGGTTAAAATTACCGACGCGGCAATAGACAAGATGAATATCTTCTTATGCGGCTTGATAAGATTAATGAAATTGGCATATATCGAGGTCGATTTGTTTTTTGACGGATGGAACTCACTGTTTGGAATCATCATTACAATAATTCCGTCAAAATCCCTGTAAAATTCGTCAACGGATTTTTTCGTGATTTTCTCTTCTGCAGGGTCCATCAGAGTTACCGTCTGCTTTTTCTTTCCGCCGCTGATGCGGTACATCACCACAAAATGCGATGTTCCGTCGCTTCTGATAATATGGGCAATTGCCGGCAGAGTGAAATCACTTTCAAACCCCTCACGGTCAATGCGAACTGCGCGGTTTTCAAACCCGAGTTTACCCAAAGCATCCGCTATGCCTTTGATTGAAGTTCCTAAAATATCAGTTCCGAGAAGTTCACGCAGTTTTACAATAGTGACTTCTTTTCCATAATATGCACAGATACTTGCGACACAGGCTACCGCACAGTCATTTGAATCATGCTGCCGGATATGAGGATAGTTCACAAACAACTTGTGGTTTATAAGTATTAAATGTTGTTGGCATTTATTTACTTTCCTGCCATCTGCCGGTTCATGCATCAGGTTTGTCGAACAACCCGGATTGAGACATTAATGGTAAAAAACAGGAGAAAAAAGAGGTTAATATCTTCAGTTGCCTTTTTCGTCTTCCGGTCCGGCAGCATCTTTTGCCGCCTCTTTTGCCGCACGGTTTTCAACCCAGAGCGGCTCGGCACGCTCGGCCCATTTCTCGGAGATGTCTTTGGTCTTGGCGCATAAGTCGCAGACATCTTCGGGGCTGACGAAATCAGTTGACTTTGCATTGGACTCATGCACCATCTCGATAAGTTTTTCAGGGTTGTCCAGGCATGGACACGGACGCAGGTGGTTGCAGTTAAACGGCTGGTTTTTGCGGTACGACATGAACAGCGGAGACTTGTATGCCTCAAGAAGCGTCTTGGTCCTGATGTTGGAATCCGAGTAGTGGATGAAAGCGCACGGCTCGATATCGCCGTTTGCATTGATGTGCAGATAGAATCTGCCGCCTGCAACACATCCGTTGACAAATTCGCCGTCGTTCCAGAAGTCAAGCGCAAAGATAGGTCTGGTTGATCTGATGTGGCGAATCTGCCGGTACATGTGCTCTCTTTGCTCTGGAGATGCAAGAAGGTCGGGTACTGCATCGCAGCCGACCGGCATATAGGTGAAGAACCAGGCAAACTTGGCGCCGCGTGCAATCATATCGTCGATAAATTCATCCGAGCCGATAAACTCCGTGTTTGCCGAGGTGTAGCAGCAGGAGATACCAAAGGGCAGCTTTCTGTCCTGCAGGATTTTCATTGCCTTGATGACTTTCTGATAAACACCCTTTCCTCTGCGGGCATCGGTGGACTCCTCGGTTCCTTCAATACTGAATGCCGGAATGAAGTTGCCCACGCGAAGCATTTCATCAGCGAATTCTTCATTGATTAAGGTGCCGTTGGTAAATGCAAGGAAGATGCAGTCGGAGTGTCTTTCGCACATCTTAATAATATCATGCTTTCTTACCATCGGCTCCCCGCCGGAGTAGAGGAAGAAATAGGTACCCATCTCCTTTGCCTGGGAGATAATCGAATCCCATTCAGCAAGGGAAAGCGACATCTTGCTTCCGTATTCGGCCGCCCAGCAGCCGATGCACTTTAAGTTGCAGGCAGACGTCGGGTCCATTAAAATTGCCCACGGGATGTTGCAGCCTTCCTCTTCCCGCATCTTAATCTTCTTTTCACGGCCGATAACAACCGAGTGTACGATAAAGTTTTCAAAGATTTTCTTGCGCACATGTTCATCGATATCGGTGTAGAGGTCGCAGAAGTATTTGTACCAGACACTGTTTTTGTCGGTTAACAGGCGCTTTAATGTCGGCATCGGACCTTCAAGAGTGTTGTCCTTGTCAAGTTTGTCAACCCAGTTGACAATTTTCGGAATGTTCTCTTCAGGGTTTGATTCCAGATATTTCATGACGCCTTTCAGGCCAAGTGCCTGAAGACGCTGCTGAATAGTCATGTCATTCATGTAATTTTTTCTCCTGATGAAAATCTATAGTATATAATATTGGTGGTCGATTATAAAAATAGTTTGCGTATTGCTATAGGGAAAAAGTTGTTATCCGAGAATCCCGACCGGCGAACGCTCGCCGCCGAAATCCCCGTCATTTGCAGTATCGGTAACCGAGCTGATTCTGTCGTTTTCCAGAACAAGTTCTTCTTCAAAGAGTGTGCCGTCCGGGTCGGTAACAGTAATCAGATAATGGCCGTTTCCGGTATTTTTCCAGGTCAGAGGCAGTTTGACGGTGCCTTCCGCATTAACCGGAATCCATACCTGGCTTCCGGTGCCGCCCTTTTCAAATACATAATAGAGAGAATAGCGGTCGCTTCCCTGGTCGCCGAGGAACTGCACATTCTCGGAATAATGGAAGGTGCCGATGAGCGGGTCGGTTTCAGCAGTCGTACCGGTATTGGTACAGCCTGCAGACAAAATACATACACATACTATCAGTACTGTACACAGGACAGGAAAAACTCTCATGGTCTATAATGTGTTATACAAACAGATATAGTTACCCATCCAGATATTCGCTCTGGATTTGCAGCACTTCAGCGCTGTCTTTTGCCGCGGCATATTCTGCAAGGGGTTCGGCATTGAGTTCCAGAAAATGCAGTCCCCAGTTGAATTTGGCAAGAATTTTTTGCGCCTGCTCTGCTTCGCCTAAAATAACCAGGGCCGCGGCTATTGCTTCAACCGAGGTCAGGGTAAAGGGTTTGCCGAAATTCACCGGGTTTGCTGCAACGAGAAAGGGCAGTGCGCGCCGCCCCTGCCACCGGTCAACATTGAGCGCATCCAAAAACTCCCATGAGCAGTCAAGGGCAGTTATCGAGGTGACCCGGGATTTGTCAGCCGGTGAAATCACTGAGGCACGAGGGTCTAAAAGAAGGGTGTTTTTGGGTATCTGCGAAAGTTTTCCCGCAATTTTCATCATGCCGAAGCGTTCCAGTTTTTTCATGGTGCATTTTTTCGGGTCACAGGTGTTGTCGCGGTAGGAGAGCAGAGGTATCGCCATGGTATGTTACTATCTATATTCCTTGTATAAGATGAAATAGATAACGATACCGGTGCGGCTGGCAGAATGCCGGCAGATAAAAGTTATATCATCTGAAAACAAATACCATATATCTATGACAGAATATCAGAGCATTAAACCCGCTGTTCTTACCGGCCTCTCTGCCAGTATGCCTGAAATACGCGAGCGGTTCGGTATTGAAAGTCTCGGATTGTTCGGTTCTGTTTCAAGAGGCGAAGATACACCGGCATCAGATATTGACATATTGTATAGGTTCAGTCATCCCGAGACGGTTGATATAGATACGGTATATCACCTCGCACAATATCTTCAGTCACTTTTCGGCCGCGAGGTGGAACTGGTTTCAATGGATTATATTGATCCATATATTGCAGATTTTGTGAAAGAAGATGCAATAGTATTTGACAAATCATCAGCAGAGATACCATGAAAAATAATCAGATGTATATTGACCACATACTTGAAGAAACGATATTTCTCCTATGTTTATTGGAACATATTGAATGGGAGGATTTTGAAGATAGTAGAATTCTCCAGGGAACATGTAAAAATTCCATTACGATAATTGGAGAAGCCGCCAAACGAATAGACAAAGAGGTCAAGGAAGCGCATCCGGAAATTGACTGGGGCAAACTGAATTATATGCAAAATCTCTTTGAACATGGCTACTTTAAGGTAGATTTGCAAATGTTCTGGAACACGCAGTTAAAGTATGTTCCGAAACTATACGAGCAGTTTTATGCATTGCGGAAATCATTTTCGACAGAGAAAAAAGAGAAATAAACATCTCACAGCACCGGCGCTAAAAACCTTACTTATTTATTCTCACACACCAATATTACAGTACACATGCTTGAAACACTACTCTCCCCCGCAGTTCTGCCCTGGATACTGATAGCCGTCGGCATTGTCTTTCTGATTATAGAAGCAGCCTCCCCCGGCTTTTTCCTGGCAATTCCGGGAACAGCACTGGTAGTTCTGGGACTGTTTGCCTTCTTTGCATACGACCTCTTTTTGTCCCCGATCGGCATTACCGTCGCAGCAGTGGCAGCTTTGGTTGCTGCAATAGGCACCGTTCTTGTGTATCGGAAAATTTCTCCGGACAGAAAACCAAACACGCTTTCCAAAGACACTATTGCCGGAAAATGCGGCATCGTAACCGCGGAAGTGGATGAAAACTCCATCTCCGGCAAAGTGGAAATCGCCGGCGCCGTCTGGAGTGCAAAAAGTACCGGCGGCAGCATTTCCGTCGGAAAAAAAGTCACCGTGGAATCCTCTGACGGTGTACACATTATCGTAAGCGAGGTAAAATAACATGGAAATAACCACCATTCTTGGCATCGTATTAGTTGTCTTAATCCTTTTCCTGTTTGCAAAAGGAGTTGTTATCGTTCAGCCGTATCAGAAAGGTCTTGCAATCCGCCTGGGAACCTACACCGGTCAGTTAAACCCGGGATTCAAATGGGTTGTCCCGTTTATTACCACCGTGGTAAAACTCGACCTGCGTACCCAGGTTATTGACGTCCCCTCACAGGAGGTTATTACCAAAGACAACTCGCCTACCGACGTTGACGCAATTATTTACGTCCGTGTTATGGACCCGGAACGCGCCTATTTCGAGGTGTCCAACTACCGCCAGGCAACCGTAGCCTTAGCCCAGACCAGTCTTCGCGGCATTATCGGCGACATGGAATTAGACGAGGTCTTATACAACCGTGACATGATTAACCGCCGCCTGCGCGATATTCTGGACAAAGAAACCGACCAGTGGGGCGTAAAAATCGAGCGCGTTGAAATCAAGGAGGTAAATCCAATAGGTGCCGTGAAACAGGCAATGACCGAGCAGACTGCAGCAGAACGAGAACGGCGCGCGGCAATTTTACGCGCGGACGGTGAAAAGCGGGCCGCAATCTTAAAAGCGGAGGGAAGCCGGCAGAGTATGATTTTAGAGGCGGAAGGCGAGCGGCAGAGTAAGATTTTGCGCGCCGAGGGTGAACGCCAGAGTCAGATTCTGCAGCGTCAGGGAGAAGCTCAAGGGTTGCGCATTATGGCGCTTGGCTCGCGCGCGCTTGACAACCGCTCTATTGCGGTGCTTTCCTTAAATGCTCTTGAAAAAATGTCGGACGGGCAGGCAACCAAGATTATCTTCCCGTTCGAGGTTTCGAATCTCATTAAACAGGGGGCAAAGTTCCTCGGCGAAGATGTTGCTGCAGCTGCGGCGGGTGAAAAACTTGAGTCAGATGTCGAACTGGATGAATCGATTCTTGGAACGCTGCCGGATGCAGAAGATATCGCACGGGCTGTTGAGTCGGCTAAAAATGCATCTACGCTTGCAGAAGCAGATGATGCAAAAGTGCCTGCCGAAGCATAAGCAAACGGCGAACAACTGAAAAAATCTATTTTTATTTTTTCACCGCAATGATGCAGGCATGGTCCAGGTGATAGGGATTGAGCCACACGGATTTTTCCACGGAAAAACCGCCCGCTTCAAGTTCCGCGCAGGAATCGGCAAACACCTCTTCCGGTGATTTGCGGATGTCCACCGACCGGGTTTTGAGCATCAGAAGAAGCCGGCCGCCTTTTTTCAGGAACGGGATGTGCTTGCAGGCGATTTTTGCCTGCGCGGGCTGGGCAACGTCCTGATAGAGCAGGTCGCATTCTTCGAGCACCGCTGCATACTGCAGCGGCTGTGTTGCATCGCCGTAAATGGGAATAATATTTTTGCGCCGGACGGAAACTGCCAGCAAATCCTGCATCGGCCGGGGGGCGAATTCCACCGCATAGACACAGTCCGCGTAATCCGCGACATGCGAAACCGTGGTGCCGTTTGCGGCCCCGAGATACAGGACCTTATCGGTTTTGGCAAGTTCTGCAGACGCGCGGTCAAGATACCACAGGGCCGCAAGTTTGCTTCTGTACGGGTCCCAGACGCGGTATTCGCCTAGCATTTTTTCGCCGTAAACGCCCCCCTTTCCGGGCGAGACCAGAGTACCGTTTACATCAATCATTTTGCGCCTCCGCCGCAGACGGCGTCTATTTTTACATTCGCATCCGCAATAAAGGCGGGGTCAGCCTCGCCGCGGTACAAATCCAGGCGGGCGGCAATCGCAAGTTTGGATGCAAGCAGGCGGGCTGTTTTGCCGCGCGCATCTTTTGGCGCATTGTGCACTCTTCTGTGCTGGAAAATGATGCCGTGCTTCGGCGAGGTGGAGCCGGTTCTGATATGCGAAAAGAGTGCAGACTCAGCGCCGAGCACCTGAATAGAAGAGCCCGCCTTGCGCGAAAGCTCTTCCAGTCCGCCCGCCCGCGACACAATCCGCGCTGCAACAAGTCCGCCCACCAGCGCGGACATATTAGGCAAAACGGCGTCCGCCTCGCGGGAAACCTCCTTCATCAGGGCAAGCCGAGTTTCGTTTAAGCCCTGGATTTCCCGGGCGGTTCGCTTCATAGACGGATTATCGGATTTGGCAAGCGTCTGCAAAAGCCGCGCGGGGTTGGAACGGGTGTATTTGCGCGAATAAGACGGCGTAGTGGCCGAGTACCATTCGGTGATTCGTTCGGTGAGGAGGTTAATTACATTGTCTATTTCATCAAGCATGCGAACCATCTGAAGCAAAGCATTGTCTTTGGCGGATAAGGATTCTGCAATGCCTTCCTCGGCCATTTTCATGGTGACCGCCCGCAGCGCCTGCAAATATTCCATGCGGTCGGAAACAAGACCTGCCTTTTTTACCTCATGCCAGTCACAGAGACGGACCGGCATTTTTGCGTCGGTTATGCGCTTTTTTGCGTCTTCGTATTGTATTGAGACGGAGTTTGGCTCGCCGTACCAGTTCATGAGTATGTATTTGGCGTCTGAGAATATCTATTTCACTTTTTATCGTGAAGAATTCAGATACATTTGCACATGATTGACAAAGTCCCGTGCCTCTTCGATGAGTTCTGAAACTGTTTCCGGTGAAGCAACATAGAAATCCTCATAATCACTTTTATTTCTCACATCAAACAATTTCGATATTGTATCTGACATTGCAACCGGGAAAATACCGGTCTTCACATATCTTTTGCGAAATTCAGCAATAATTCCGGAATGCCTGCTTGAATCAAATTCATCGAGCGCAAGTACAGCTCTCATAGAATGATACACTGCATAATATGCGCGGTTTGCTGCAAATTTGCAGTCATCATTATTTATCAGCATTTCTGCTGACGACAAACATTCTGCTGCCGTATTCAGTCTGTATCGTGATAATTCCAGGCTGGTATGTGCAGTCATCAGACCTCAATTCCCTCCCGCGCTACATTTTTGAAAAACGGCAGGACATTTTTCCATGCCTCAAATGTTTCACAGTCCTGGAGATGAGGGGAGACAAATACATCGTATTCCAGCCCCAGTCTGCTTGCCAAAACCGATATTTCAGACTGATATGCTTCAAGTTCCGCTTTGGAAAGCCGGACACGAATCATTACATCAATATCAGACTCGCTGTCCTGCGTTTTACGTGCATAAGAACCGTACAGAATCACCGCATCAAGCAAATCGCCGAAAAGTTCCACTGACTTTTCACGGATTCGCCGAAGGATTGTCTGTAATTCTTCTTCACTGCACATGAGTATATTTCATTTTGTTTTCCAGGGATATTATGTTTTGCACCGGCAAAGAATTAACATACAAACACCAAATAATAACATATGCTTACTAAATACCAGGGCTGTATCCTTGGAGCTGTGCTTGGCGATGCACTTGCCATGCCGAACGAATCCGCACCCTGCCGGATTTCACGCACCCCCGTTTTCAGCAAAGCCTACAAAGGACATCCGAACCAGGATTTATTTGCCGGCCAATACACCGACGACGGACAGATAATTTTAATCGCCGCCCGCAACCTTGTCGAAGGAAAATTCAGCCGCGAAAATTATGTAAAAGAACTTCTGCGCACGTATAACCTCAATAAATTCAGATACCCGGACGGGGCAACGCTTTCTGCATGCAAGAAAATGGAGACCGCCAAAAAAACCGCCGACTGCGGCGTGTTTTCCGATTCGGCCGGGTGTCTTTCGCTTGCCGTTCCGTTTGCGCTCGGCTATGCCGACAAAAAGGAAATGGCGCAGGAACTGGTATCCGCCTGTATCCTGACCCAGACACACCCCGCAGCACACGCCGGAACCCTCGGCCTCGCGCTCTGTCTGAAAAAAATAGCCGAGACCGGCAGCTTTGATGAAGGTATCAGCGACATGCGCCTTGCCGCACAGCACATGGAGCCGAATCTCGCCGCAAAAATCGATGAGGCGATTTTAGAAGAGCGCCGCACAACGCCGGTTGAATATGCAATCAATATCATCGGGACTACGTCTTCGGTCTATCACACACTGCCGATGGCAGTTTTCTTATGCAAACGCATGATAAAGCGGCCTTCCGAACTGTTGGCAGTCGCGGCCTCCATCGGCGGCAACTGCGGAACTATTGCCATGATTTGCGGCGCCGTTTGCGGAATGCTTTACGGCCCGCGCGCTTTGCCGGAAAATCTGCTGCCGGACCTTGAGCGCGCAGGCATTTTTGCGGAGCTTGGGGAGAAACTCTATTTCAGAGCGTATCCGCCGGTAATTGATAAAATTGAAGAAGAGGAAGAGCCGGAAGCAGAAGCGGAAACTGAGGCGGAGGCTGAAAAGGAAGAGGGGACAGATGCGGAAAAAGAGAAAGAGCAGGAGGCTGGGGAAAAGGTTGACGAAGGAGAAAAATCTGACGCAAATTCCTCTGAATCTGAAGGAAAAAAGGAAGAATAATAGAGATGCATCCACAAACCCTCTTTTATTCATCAATAATTATGTGAGAAAAATCACATTTTTATGTATAATTTTGTGATGCGCATCACATTTTTATGCAGACAGTATCTATACCACTTACTTCCCCGAAGCATTAAAGGACAGCAGTTCAAACGCGGCGAGGACCTCGGTATACTCCTTTCTTTTGTATGGATTCACATCCGGGTGATACTTTTTGCGCAGCTCGGCAAACCGTTTTGAAATTGTGGAAAAATCCGTGCCCGGCGCCACACCTAAAATTTCGTACGCCCGCTCTTCTGTCATCGGCTCTAACATATAACAGTGTCGGTTGTAAGTCAAAATAAATATTACGGATTGAGGAGAAACTATTTAATTAACAACTGCGAGGCGGCTTGTAGCGAGCCGCTCTCCGGTTAGGGAGAAAGTACACATGGATATCTCAGATCCAACGACCCTCATGGGGATTATCGCGGCATTTATTGTCTATTTCATAGCTATGCTTGCTGTCGGCTTTTTCTTCATGAACAAAAACAAGACCGCAAGCGAATATATGCTTGGCGGCCGCAAGCTGCACTATTTCGTGTCAGCTATGTCAGCAGAAGCTTCCGATATGAGCGGATGGCTTCTTTTGGGACTGCCCGGTGTGGCATATTTAACCGGTCTTTCATCCGCCGGGTGGACAGCAATCGGTCTTGCCATCGGTACGTATCTGAACTGGAAGCTTGTTGCAAAACGTCTTCGTGTTTACACGCACAAGGCAAAGGATTCCATTACCATTCCGGAGTTCTTCAGAAACCGGTTCGGCGACAAAAAAGGTATTACCTCTGCAATTTCCTCGATTTTTATTATCGTCTTCTTTGTTGTCTATACGGCATCCCAGTTTGCCGCAGGCGGCAAACTGTTCCATTCCATCTTCGGTATTGACTATACCGTTGCAATGTTAATCGGCGCGGCAATTGTGGTTATCTACACGTTTGTCGGCGGTTTCAGAGCAGTGTGCCTGACAGATACGATTCAGGCGTGTCTGATGTTCTTTGCCTTAATCCTGGTGCCTATTGTCGCACTGGTTCTTTTAGGCGGAGAGGGCGCGGGGCTTTCTTCCATCGACCCGGGCATGTTCAACCTGTTCATGGAGTACAACGCCGAGTCGCAGGTCTTTGAGTTCGTTTCTGTCTTCACGATTGTTTCAGGTTTAGCCTGGGCGTTCGGTTACTTCGGTCAGCCGCATATTTTACCGAGATTCATGGGTATTGAAAACCCTGAGGAGATTCCCAGAGCCCGCAGAATTGCTATGGTCTGGGTTGTTATCTCGATGGCAGCAGCAATCTTCATCGGTCTTGTCGGTCAGGTCTTCTTCGGTCCAAACGGCATTATGCCTACTTTAGCGGACAGTGAGACGGTGTTTATTGATATGACAACAAACACGCTTGGCATTATACCGTTTATTGCAGGTATTGTGTACTGCGGTATCTTAGGCGCAATTATGAGTACGGCATCGTCTCAGATGCTTGCTGCGTCGTCTTCGATTTCGCAGGATTTATTCAAGGCGATTTTCAAGAAGGATGCAACGGACAGGGCTGTGCTTCTTGTGTCCAAGATTTCAGTTCTGGTTGTGGCTGCGGCTGCGTTCACGATTGCGCTTGATCCGAACAGTTCGGTCTTTGGTATTGTGTCGTTTGCCTGGGCGGGTTTTGGTGCTTCCTTTGGTTCGATTATTTTAGTGGGGCTCTTCTGGAAGCGGATGAACTGGCAGGGTGCTCTCGCCGGTGTTTTGGGCGGCGGTATTACTACGTGTCTTTGGTACTTTATCGCCGAGCAGATGTTTGGCAATCCGCTGTATGAGATGGTGCCGGGTGTAATTGTTTCGCTCCTTTGTATCTTTATTGTTACAAAACTCACCACGCCTCCGGCAAAAGAGGTCACTGATGTCTTTGACGAGTATGTGAAAGAGATTGGCAACAAGGGAACGTAAGGTTCTCCTGTTTTTTATTTTTTCCAGGCGGTTTTGTTTTCTGCGAAATGCTGCTAATGTTTTTTTGAAATGCTGCTAATGCTGCTAATGAAAAACAGCTTA
>DALTWG010000083.1 GCA_029987245.1 Methanocorpusculum sp.
CCGCCACAAGATATAGTGTTAGATACCGCTTAAGAATACTATATCTTGTGGCTCAAATCAAAGGAATTGACTTTTGATGTGAGCGTCAAGTATGCAGGCAAAAAACATATATACGCCGGCAAAAGCGACGACGGTTTTGCCACCCTGCTGGTGGAGGATTCAAAAGCCGGGTTTCAGTTTTACCGAAGATATATGGGAGGTAAAGCGGCGGTTTGCGTATCTGCCGGATCGAATACGGCAATCTTCCCTTATCTGACAAATCATAAAACGAGCTCGACCTTTGTTATTGCGGACGGTGCGGCCTTCGGCGCCGAAATGAACCGCATTTTCGAACTGATTCGACATGCTCCGGGAAATATCATACTGTGTCTGCCCGAGTCCTTCGAATGGCTGATTCTGAAATCGGGTCTGGTGCATGCAGACCGGCTTGAGGCTGTGCTTTCACAGCCAAGCACTTACATTGACAGCAGTAAATTCATGAACTGGGAGCAATTCTTTGCGGATTATCTGATCGGCGTGAGTAACAATACCCCGTATCAATATCAAAAAAGCCATATCAATCCCTACTTCTTGATACCGGCGAATATGGAAAAAATCATTCGTGAGATCGATTTACCGGATTCGGAAAAAAGCTGAAAATAGGATAAACCTATCAAAACAGCCCTGCGGGAAACGTTTCCCGCAGGGCATGAATAACCTTGGTCAAGCCCGGATTTTATTCATGCAGCGTCTCTCCTTAAATGAGCTCTGCGACAAGCGCAGGGTTCTTATAAATCAGGAAGAGCAGATTTTTTGCGGTGGGAGATGGGGTTGAACGTCCGATTTCCCAGGACTCAACCGTGCGGGGGGACACGCCGATCACACGGGCAAACTGCCTTTGGGTCATATTCAGGGATTTGCGCAGCCGTGCAGGATTGACATCCGGCAGGCTGCTTTTTCGTGCGAGGGTCGCCGCCTTGGCGTCGCCTTTTTCATAGGCAAGGGCTTCCTCCAGCCCCGCCATAATGCCGGAAAAGAAATCGACGTTTTCAAAATTCCTCGCAATTTCTTCATCGCTGAGCGTCGCAGTGAATTTTACATTTTCCATGGATCACTCCTCCTTTATCCGGGCGATCATCGCTGCAATTGCTTTTTTCTGATCCGCGGTCAGATTTTCCTGTACATTTTTAGGATATGCAAAAAGAAGGTATAGCCTTTCTTTCGCAAAAACATCCAAATAAATAACCCTTCCGCCGCCGCTATTATATACGATAAAATCGTATTTGTCAACAGATAGCAAGAAATGTGCGAAAAAAATCGCAGCATCCTGTACATGGATAAAAGACGCATCCCTCCGAAACCCGGCTGAACTTTCTCCTTCCTATAAAAACAGCCCTGCGGGAATCCGTTTCCCGCAGGGCTTGAATGTTGCTTATCGATAACTTAGTCGTAGAGCAGGGGAGCGATGTAATCCTCGTCCATGTTGCTTGCATCGTACCAGTAGCAGCCGGTATCGACGAAGGGAACGCCGTAGTCATCGGTATCGGTTGCGCCGATGTCCTCGCCCAGAACCAGCTTGCAGGCGGTTGCCACTGCGGCATAGCCCATGCCCACCGGATCCTGAGTGATGGCACCTGCGATTTCACCGGAGCGAACGCCGGCCTTCAGAGCTGCGGAGGAGTCGAAGCCGATCAGCATGACCTTGCCCACCATGTTGATTTCCTTCAGGCCATTGTAGGCACCAACGCAAGCACCCTCGTTGGAGGCGTAGATCAGGTTGATGTCGGGGTTGGCGATCAGCATGGACTTTGCGATATCTGCAGACTTCAGATGGTCGCCGTTGCCGTACTGGATGTCAACGATCTCGATGTTGGAGTTGGCTTCGATGTAATCCTTGAAGCCTTCGACGCGGGCCACTGCGTCAACAACGGTCTGGGAGTGGCCGACGATGGCAACCTTGCCCTCGGTGCCCATCAGACGGATGGCGTTCTCGGCTGCCAGTTCGCCTGCGGCGTAGTTGGAAGTGGAGCACTGTGCATCTGCCAGCTCAGCGCAGCCTGCGTCGAAACCGACAACGGGCATGCCCTTTTCCTTGACGGAGGTCAGGTCTGCGGCAACAGCCTGGGGATCGATGGCTGCCATGCAGACAGCGATCAGGTTCTCGTCGGTGATGTTTGCACGCAGGATGTCCACCTGCTTGTCAACCATGGTCTCATCCTGGGGACCATCGAAAACGATGGTTACGCCATACTCTTCGGCTGCCTGCTCGGCACCCATCTTAACGGCCTGCCAGAACTGGTGCGCTACGCCCAGGGGGAGAACCGGGATGAACTTGCCTTCGAGGGGCTTTTCTTCTGCCATTGCGCCGCAGGAGAGCAGCATGATGAGCATCAGAACCAGAGCTAAAACTTTCTTCATTGAGATTTCCTCCTTCTATTTTTTATCCCTTGGGGATAAAATAACATTTTTTGTTGTCTCCCGCACAAGTTTTATAATCATCATTGACGCTCACATCAAAAGTCAATTTCTTTGATCCGAGCCACAAGATATAGTATATTAAAGCAGTATCCAACACT
>DALTWG010000046.1 GCA_029987245.1 Methanocorpusculum sp.
CACCCACCCGCAGCAGAAATACCGCAAAACAAAAACTACCTGAATAATACCTGAAAAAAAATAATTCCCGTAAAGGAACTTAAATCTCAGCTTCGAAATCTTCGAAGGTAAGAGAAGAAACAATGCCCTTCTGCTTTAAAAGTTCCTTGGTTAACAGGAAGTAAACCATAGACAGAGCCTTGCGACCCTTGTTGTTGGTCGGAATAACAAGATCAACATTGTTGGTCTGGTTGTTGATATCACACAGTGCAATTACCGGAATGCCGCACTGAACAGCCTCGGTAATGACCTGGGAATCTCCAATCGGGTCGGTGACAATAACGACTTCCGGCTCAACATACTTCGGAAGCTTCGGGTTGGTTAAAGTACCCGGGATAAATCTGCCAACGTGAGAGAGTGCACCGATAGTGTCTGCGAACTTCTGTGCAGGGTACTGACCGTACTGACGGGAGGTAACAACGAAAATCTTCGGGGCCTCATAGCGTGCAAGGAACTTTGCAACCTGCTTGATGCGCTCGTCAGTCTTTCTGATATCAATGATATACAGACCGTCAGAACGGACACGGTAGATGAAGTCCTTCATGTCGTTGTCTTTCTGCTGGGTACCGATGTGGACACCTGCTGCAAGATATTCTTCTACAGATACTAATGGTTCATTTAATTCAATTCCAAGTTCATTGTCGGCCATTTTAGAAATGCTCCTCAATTCTTATAAGTTCATTTAATTTGGCGATACGCTCGCCGCCCACAACACCGCTCTTTAAGAAACAGCAGTTGAAAGCCGTGCCTAAATGAGCAATAGTGTTGTCGGTTGTCTCACCTGAGCGGTGACTCATAACAGCCTCATATCCGTAGTCATGTGCAAGGGAAATGGTGGCTGCAGTGTCGGTCAGGGTGCCAATCTGGTTCGGCTTGATTAAGATACAGTTTCCTGCACCTGCTTCAATACCCATTTCCAGACGCTCTACGTTGGTAACGAAAAGATCATCGCCGCAGATTAAGGTGTCACGTGCTGAAACATCCTCGGTCATATCTGCAAATGCATCGAAATCTTCCTCCTGAATCGGGTCCTCGACATAAATCAGGTTGTACTTGTCGATTAAATCTGCGATATAGGCTATCTGATCTTCCGTGCTGCGCTCTGCATCCTTGTAGATGTACTTCTGCTTTTCGGCATTCCACATCTCGGACGCTGCGACATCAAGACCCATCCGGACCTCAACGCCTGTCTCATCCATGACCTTGGTCACAGCTTCATTGACAACATCGAATGCCTCTAAGTCGGAGATGTGCGGGGCCCATGCACCCTCGTCGCCCTTGCCGCAGCCCTTGCCGCGCGCGACAAGAATTTTCTTGATTTCCTTGTGGACCGCTGCGTTGGTAAAGATGGCCTCGCGCGCGTCGCTGGAACCGACAGGAACAATCAGGAATTCCTGGATATCGGTTGCATCCACAGCGTGCGCGCCGCCGCCGATAACGTTTCCAAGCGGGTACGGCGTTTCTTTATGCTGGAAAATGCCGTTGCCGCCGAGATACTCGAAGAGTTCGAGGTCAAGCGCGGACGCGGCTGCTTTAGCATTTGCAAGAGAAAGCGCAACCGCAACGTTTGCGCCAACTTTGGATAAGTTTTTGGTGCCGTCGATTTCACGGATGGTCTCATCAAAGCCCATCTGGTCGCAGGAGTCAAGCTCGATTAATTTCGGGATGAGATTTACCTGCGCGTCTGCGATTGCATCCTCGCACGGGCGCACCTTTGCCTCATAGATACCGGTAGAAGCACCGCTTGGTGCACACGCGCGGCCGAATCCGCCGGAAGCGGTGGTAATTTCCGCTTCAACGGTTTCGTTGCCGCGCGAATCAAGAATTCTGCGTAAATAGATATTGGAAATTTCAGTCATGTTACAGTACCTCAACTTTGTTGCTGAAGACGCGTTTTACCGTAATTGGAACACGGTCTGCAGCAAATTCCTCTAAAGCAATCTCAAGAGGGTCGATTTTTGCAGTTTTGACGAGAACCGGAGCTCCCATCGAAACCTGCAAAGCACGTGCGCCGACAATTCTGGCGCGTTCATATCTGGTATAGTTAGTCAAAGAAATCACTTCCGTAAATAACAGAGAAAAAATGGGGATGCTGAGATTCGAACTCAGGTCACTACGTCCCGAACGTAATAGGATGGTCCAGGCTACCCTACATCCCCTCTAGATTCTCATGCCTCACGTGTATGGGTACAATTCATCTACGACCACTTTGTGGCTCAGAAGCATTCTTCTGCAGCAGTAACGGTCTAATCCCATTGAATCCAGAATTTCTTTCGGATCCTCACCTGCAGCTTTACGCTGTTGGAATTCCTCAAAGTACGGGGAGATCACTTTCCCGCATGTGAAGCATCGAACTGGTATCATTAGTTGTCTCTCTAAGTTTATAAAGGTTGCGAATGGTTGTGTCCGATATCGGACACAACACGTTGCGCACGTATTCGTACTGCTGTTCTTAACGGTAGGATTTCTGGAAGCGCCCGCGTGCACCGTGGCAGTGCGGCTTCTTCATTTCCTTCTGACGGGAATCGTTGATTAACAGAGTTCTGTCGTAGGACAGGTACACTTCCTTAATCTTCGGGTCGTTGGTCCATGCAAGGATGCCGCGGCCGATTGCGGTGCGGATTGCCTCTGCCTGACCCATGACACCGCCGCCCTGGACGGAAATTTCGATGTCAGCGTTGTCGATTGCTCCCGGAGCGAGTGCAATTGCCTCGGAAATCTTCATTCTGATGATTTCGTTGGAGTAGACCTCTAACGGGACAGAGTTGATTCTGACACGTCCCTTGCCTTCTTTGAAGGTTGCTCTTGCGATTGCGGTCTTTCTCTTTCCACTGGTGTTTACAACATTCATTTTAACTCACCTTAGAATTTTGCTCCAAGAGTTGTGCTGATGTCTTCAAGAGTAACGTAGCGCGCGGAAGATAACCGGTCGCGGTGTGCTGCCTCAAGGACTTCTGCCTCTGCATCTTTCAGTTCGTACGGAACGCCTACATATGCTTTTACACGGCGGAAAGCTGCTGCTCCCGGCCGGGTTTTGTACGGAAGCATGCCGCGGATTGTGCGTTTGACAATCTGGTCCGGGCGTCTCGGATAGAACGGACCCCCTTCAACAGATCCTCTTACACGGCGGGTACGGAATTCACCGATAACCATGCCGCGGTGACCGGAAACAATTGCCTTCTCAGCGTTGATAATGGCAATCTCCTCGCCTGCCTGAACACGGGTTGCAACAATACTGGATAATCTTCCAAGGAGAAGATTTTCTGCGTTAATAACTGTTACCATATCTCTTCACCTCAGAATTCTTACCTTGCTTCCTTTCGGATTTGCTGCTACCAGTTCTTCAATGGACATGCAGGTTCCTTTTGCTTCAGTAATCTTTTCGCGCGCTGCATCAGAGAAGTTTAAGGCTGCGACCTTGACTGCGGTACCGATGGTGCCTGCTGCCAGGACTTTGCCCGGGATAATGACAATCTCGTTCTCTTTTGCGTAGCGGTTGATTTTACCGACGTTCACTTCTGCGTGGTTCTTGCTGGAAGTCTCAAGTCTTCCTGCAATCTCCTTCCAGATGTTTGCCTCGTTTTCTCTGGATGCTTTTTTCAGCATCATAATTAAGGATTCGAGGCGCGGATTAGTTTTATTCATTTACAGTCCCTCCTGTAATGCTTCAATCATGTCTGCGGATACTGATTTAATATGCAGCAGAGCTCTTTCGATGATTTCCTTGACTGGAAGAGATCCGTCGGATTCCACAACAAAGATGAACTTTGAAGTATCGGAGCCGATAGTGATTGCGGGCTCTTCATTTCCGGTGTTAATGCATGCATTCATGCAGATTCTACACATGGAACAGTCTTTTTCCTTGCTTTCCCCGTTTACATTGCGGACAGCCACTTTGCCGTTTGCAATCTCAAGAACATCTCTCGGACATTCGTCAATGCATTTGCCGCATCCGTCGCAGGATTCTGCGATGGTGATGACCGGATATTCAGAATATCCGCATGCTAAAGTCGGCTGCCATTTGGCGTGTTCTTTTCCGTAGTTAACCTCTGCGGTTGCCTCGAGAACAATCTTCTGGCCTTCCCAGAGTTTAATAATCGGGATGTTGCTTTGAACCGGTACTGCTTTCTCGTCCATTGATACAAGGTCACCGGAGGTAACCATCTTCGGACCTTCAACACTTAACGTGAATGTAACCTGGCATGCAGGACATCCTGCACCGCCGCAGTCACATTCTGATCTGGGCTTGTAGGTGGACAAATCAGTCTTAAGAGGTATAAGACCAAGTCTGTGTGCAAGCATTTCATCAAAGATAACGCTTGTGTTGTCGTAGATTTTGACATCCTCTATTGCGAGGGTCGGGACTTCACCAATCATCGACCGGCGAAGTGCGTTTGCGAAAGCAGTTGTGGCTCCGTGAATGGTAAAACGTGCTACAGAGTCATCAAGCCTGCTGAATACCAGATCCATTCAGACTCTCCTGCCTCTCCTTCCGCCTTTCATTCTGATAGAATCGTGCGGAACGGGGGTTACATCTTCAATTCTTCCGATTTTGATACCGGCACGGGATAAGGCGCGGATTGCTGCCTGTGCTCCCGGTCCCGGGTTCCGCTGGCGTGCGTTTCCGGGGCCCTTGACTCTGATATGGAGGCCGGTAATTCCCTTGTCTTTTGCTGCAGTTGCAATGTTGATTGCCATCTGCATTGCTGCGTACGGGGAGGATTCGTTTCTTGCCTGCTTGACAACCATTCCACCAGTGGACTTGCAAATGGTCTCTGCACCGGATAAATCAGTGACGGTGATAATGGTGTTGTTGAAGGTTGCGTAAATGTGGGCAATTCCCCACTTTTCTGCTGCTTCTGCCATGTTTAGGACCTCTGGTTCATGATACGCTTGCGCTCGCCGTTTGCTTCATCTGCAAAGGAGGAGGTTGCGTAGTAGGTAATCTTGGCTTCATCTGCAACGGTGACCATGTAGCTTGGAACGCTGACACGCTGACCTGCAATTGCAATGTGGCCGTGAGTGATTAACTGGCGTGCCTGTTTCGGGCTGCGTGCAAGGCCTTTTCTGTAGACAACAGTCTGCAGGCGGCGCTCGAGAATGTCTTCAACTTTTAAGGATAAGACATCATCCATTGCTGCGTTTGCTCCGATAAGGCCAAAGCGCTGAAGGGTGCCTAAAAGTTCGTCGCGGCGTGCGACGGTCTTTTCGGTTTCACCGACTGCGGAAATCATTGCAAGAACTTCTCTTGCTCCAGACCGGTGCTTTTTCAGAACTTCGGTTGCTTTCCAGATTTCACGTTTGTTTCTCAGACCGTAGGTGATTGCGATAACACGTTCGGTTTCAATTCTCGATTTCTCGAACCGGCGCTGCGGTGAGGAATACGTTTTGGTGTTCTTTCCCGGATATCCCATTTACATCACCTTAGTGGTCTGCCTTCCTTTTGGAAACACCGACAATCTTACCGAATCTGCCGGTGGATTTCGTACACTGTCCGCGAACCTTAAGGCCGTTTTCGTGGCGGATGCCTCTGTAACAGCGCATCTTCTTGAGGAGGTTAAGGTCGTCTTCTTTCGCAAGGGAGAGGTCGCTGCCGTAGAGGTGTTTCTGTTCTCCAGAGTACACATCTACCGGGCGGTTTACCATCCATTTTGGCACGGTGGACGGGTATGCAACAACTTCCTTTTCGAGTGCTGCTACCTGTGCGTCATCTAAGAGACCCATAGTTGCGTGGGTGTCGACACCTGCGCGGCGGGAGATGACGAGTGCGGCGTGGAGGCCAATGCCCTTGATACCGGTAAGTGCTAACTGTACCGGCTGGGTACCGTCCAGATCAGTGTTAATGATCCGCACAAAATATTTTAATTCTGACTCTTCTGCCATGTTTTTCTGCCTCTCATTTGAGAGTTGTGTGCCCGCGTTTTCATAGGGAGGAAAACGTGAAGCGGTTTGGTTTTGCGAAAATTTAGCGCAGACGGAGGGATTTGAACCCTCGAGTCCTTTTGGGACACAGGTTTAGCAAACCTGCGCCATACCAGGCTTGGCTACATCTGCTAAATTAACTCCGCATCGTCCTCTGATTTCTCAGAGGTTTGACACTCGCAGTATCATAAATACTGCTCCACTAATCTGAGTGCGGTATATTATATGCAGTCTGAGGTTATAATACTTGTCCTTGTTTTGCGGTCCGGAAGAGGATTTTTCAAGGATTCCGGAGTATTGGACACTTCCTGTTCGCGGATGCCGGCGGGTGTCTGCGCACCTCATTTCTCCCGCGTCAATACCCAACACTGATAAGGGATGAGGTACCATATAATAGGGAATTCGTATGGCTATTGAAAAAGGTACATATATTAAGCTCAACTACACCGGCGCAGTCAACGGCGTTGCTTTTGACACCACCGATGCAGAAACCGCAAAGAAGGCAAACATTTTCCGTGAGCAGACCGCTTACGGCCCGGCAATTGTCAAAGTCGGCGCAGGTCATGTTCTTCCGGGTGTCGATGACGACCTCGCAGGAAAGGAAATCGGCAAGGAATACAAGCTTACTCTCCCGCCGGAGAAGGCATTCGGTCCGCACAAGTCTGAAGAAGTCAAGGCAGTTGACAAGAAGGCGTTCCAGAACAAGCCGGAGGTTTTAGATGAAGTCACTCTTGACGGCAGGAAGGGTATGGTTGTCAACAAGATTGGAAACCGTTACCTCGTTGATTTCAACCACCCGCTCGCAGGTCAGACTGTTGAGTACACATATACAATTGAGGGCGTTGTCGAGGACGGCTGCGAAAAACTCGCAGGCACCATCAAGCTCTTCACCGGCCGCGAAATGAAGGTTGCAGCAACCAAGACCGCTGTTACCATCGAGGTCCCGGCAATGATTGCCATGTACAACCAGAACTGGTTCATGACTCAGTATATGATCAACCAGGAGGCATTTGAAATCTTCCCGGATGTAAAGACGGTAAAGTTCTGTGAGTCTTTCCCGCGCCCGAAGGCACAGGAAGAGGCACAAGCTGCACCTGCAGAAGAAAAGACTGAATAACTATATTCTTTTTTTCTTATCATGCTCGCGGATTTCTTTGATGCGGAAAAAGAAATTTGCATGTTATGCGCGCGTCATTGTCATATCCCGTCCGGCGCGCGGGGGTTTTGCCGTGTGCGCGAGAATGCGCGCGGGGCGCTTATCGCAAAGACCTATGGTAAAATTACCGCTGCGGCGTTTGACCCGGTGGAAAAAAAGCCGCTGTATCACTTCCTGCCCGGGACAGAGACGTTTTCTTTAAGCAGTTTCGGCTGTAATTTCACCTGCCGTCACTGCCAGAATTATGAACTCTCGCAGATTGATTCTGCCCCGCGCGCGCCCCGGATTGAGCCTGAAGAAGCCGTCCACGCCGCTATTGACAATGGTGCGCAGAGTATTTCATTTACGTACAATGAGCCGACGGTTTCGTATGAGTTTGTTTATGATGTGTGCAGAATCGCGCATGCGCACAATATGAAAACGGCACTTATCACGAACGGATATATAGAAGCAGCTCCGCTGGAAAAACTTGCGCCGTACCTGGATGCAATCCGTATTGACCTGAAGGCGTTTTCCGATGATTTCTATCAGACGGTTTGCGGCGGCGCGCATCTGAAACCGGTGCTGAGCACCGCCGGGCGCGCGAAAGCTCTTGGCATCCACACCGAACTGGTTACCCTTCTGATTCCGGGCTTAAATGACTCCGCGGATGAAATTGCTGCGATGCTTGCGTGGGAATTGGAAAAGTTGGGACCTGCCGTACCACATCATTTTACGGCGTTTTCTCCGATGTATAAAATGACCGACCGCGCGCGCACGCCTTTGTCAACGGTTGATGCAGCGTTTCGCGCCGCAAAAGATGCGGGGCTGTATTATCCGTATGTCGGTAACGTCAGTCACGCCGAAGGGTCAAAAACGTACTGTCCCGGCTGCGGCGAACTGCTTGCTATACGCGCGGGCTATGTCTGCAAAACACCGGGAATAGCCGAAGGCGGCATTTGCAGAAAATGCGGATGGAAAATAGAGGGAGTATTTTTGTAATCTTTAGCCGCGCACCGTTTTAATCAGTTCGCCGAGCACCGGCTCAAAAATAACCCCGTACCAGTGCTTTTCATCAAAAATCGTCTCCTTAATGCACCGCACCGTAAAATCAGCCGCAACAACCGCCGACTCAAACGTTGACTTCCCGTTCATCAGCGCGCCGACAAACGAAGAAGCATACACATCGCCTGTTCCATGGCAGTCCATGGAATATTTGATATGACTGTAATACTGTTTTTCTCCGTTTTCAACCACCAGCACTCCTGTCATGCCTTTTTTGTAGCTGACACCCGTTAAGACAATTGTTTTTGCACCAGAATTCTGCAGCGCGCGGACAAGTTCATCGACATATGCCTCATCATAGGATTCCCGGTATTCAATACCTGTAAGCAGACACGCCTCGGTAATATTGGGGATGATTATATCTGATACTGAAATGAGATTTTTCATCGCATTTACATAAACCTCATCGAAGGCCGGATACAATTCGCCGTTGTCAGCCATTGCCGGGTCTACGATGCGAAGCCCTCCGGCATCCACCATTTCCTCAAAAATGGTTTTGACATGCGCGACCTGGCGCGGGCTGCCTAAATAGCCTGTATACACCGCGCTGAAACTGATGCCCTCGGACTTCCAGTGCTGAATAATTGCCGGAAAATCATCCGTTAAATCCCGGCAGGTAAACCCGGTAAAACCCGACGTATGCGTAGATAAAACCGCAGAGGGCAAAATGACCGTTTCAAGACCACAGGCAGAAAGAATCGGCAGTGCAACCGTAAGCGAGCACTGACCGAAACAGGAAATATCCTGGATAGTAAGGACTCTTTTATATTCCATAGTGAACGCGGGATATATATTGGCATGACATGCTATTATAGATTCCCAGTTATTTTGGCATCTCAATCACAAAGCCTAAAGTCTTACAGGACAGAATGAATATACATGAGTATGAATACTAGAAACCCGGGCATTGCCAACTTCGGCATCACCGTTATTCAGTCAAGACACTCTGTGCGTAAATTCACCGACGACGAAATTCCCCCGGAGTTTGTAAGAAAAGCCCTTGAGTGCGCGTCCCGCGCGCCAACTGCAAGAAACCACCAGCCGTGGATTTTTGTAACCATTAAAAACAAAGAGACTTTAGCAAAGATTGCAGAACTTGCACCAAACGGAAAATTCATCGCAGGCGCAGCGCTCGGCATTCTTGTCTTCAGCGAGGCAGACTGGGAGTATGCAGTCGAAGACTGCAGCGCGGCAACCGAAAATCTTATGCTCGCCCTCCACGCATACGGCTACGGTTCCTGCTGGATTGCAGGAAACGGCAAGCCCTATGCCGATGACGTGCGCAAATTAGTTAATGTACCTGAAAGCTACAGGCTCATTTCCATTGTTGCAGCGGGCAATGCCGATGTCGGCGGCGTCTCGCTTGCCGAAAAGAAAAACCTCGGCGACCTCGTATTCGAGGAAACCTACAAATAATTTTTTATGCTGTTCTTTTTTCATCTCTTTGTCGGACTTGCCATAGGCTGTCTGCTCGCCGTTCTGCTCAAAAACAAATGGGCAGTGCTTTTTACCGGAATAGGCGGAGTGATTTGCGATCTGGTGGATAAACCTCTTGGCCATATTTTCCTTTCTGGCTCCATTAACGACGGCAGAATTTTTTCCCACACGCTGCTTGTTTTTCTGATTCTTCTCATCCTCGGAGTTGTGCTTTGGAAACTGAACCGCCGGCGGATTTTTTTCCTGTGCCTGAGCATAGGTGTGATTTTGCATCAGTTAGGCGATGAAATGTGGTCGATTCCGCAAAACTGGTTCTGGCCGTTTTTCGGTCCGTTTTGCGAATCTACTGCAATATGGCCGGCCATACCTGAGTGGTTCATTATCATCGCGCAGACAGCAGTAATTATCGTTGCCATAGGCGTGGGCGTTTACTGCGCGGCGGTTGTCTGGAAACTGCTGCATGCAAGAATTGCAAAACTCCCGTGCTACATTTTGAGCGCGGCAGGTTTTCTTATTCCCGCAGCAGCATTTTGGTATCTCATCTGGCATGTGTTTCTTGCAGGTCCGTGGGCAGATTATTTCGGCACGATGCTGCAGCATGAACTGCTCACGGTTTCTGAGTATGTTTGCAGCGCGGGCTCGGTACTGCTGATTCTTCTTGTCGTCGCATTTCCGTTTACGTTTTCATCCGCCCTGCGGGAAAAAACGCTTATGGTTTACGGCATTTTCTGTATGGCAGCCGCCGTGATAAGCGCTGTGCTTTTGCTCTTTGGCATTCAGGTTGAGATGGGCTACGGCTCAACTGCCGCGCTGGTCCTGTCGTTTGCAGGGCTGATTGTCTCCGGCGGGATTCTGACCGGGCTGCGCAAAAAGATTGCTGCGGTGATGGAGTAATCTCTTTTTTTATCCTCGGCAAATGCCCGGTTGAAAATAATTGAAACAGATGCGAAAGAAAAACCTGCTGTAGAGGGAAGGGCTATGGAGTTATGCCATTGAATGGCAACGCCCTTCCCTCCCTCAACAGTAAAACTGGTGCTATTGGGTTATTGTATTTATCCGTGGTGTGTAATGATGATGAACTACTTTGTACTTGACTGGAACGAACTGTTTCCCGCTTACATAATCCAGTCGAACGAACCGCCGCTGCGTGCAGTTGCGGACGGAGCGGATGACTGGGAGGATACGGAAGACTGAGAAGATCTCTGGACCTCGACATGGCTCGGGCGGTTGACGCTGAATGCCTCTTCAACCTGCGGCTCGTAGCCGACAGTTGCCTTTGCACCGCCGACAGAGTGACCGCCTAAGACCTGCGGGGACTGGATGCCCGTCATAATTGCCATGACAGAAACCTTGCCCTCGAAGTCCTTTCTTACACGTGCGCCCCAGATAACATCTGCGTGGGGGTCAAGCTCGTAAGTAAGCTGCTGGGCAATCTCTTCTGCATCATGCAGAGTTAAGTCGTTGCCGCCGGTAATGTGAATCAGGCCGCCGGTTGCGCCTCTGAAGTCAATGTCCAAGAGAGGGTGTGCAAGACAGTCGCGGATGACAGACTCAGCCTTGTTCTGCTGCTTGGACTCACCGACTAACATAACTGCAAGACCGCCTTTGCTCATGATTGCTCTGACATCTGCGTAGTCGATGTTGATTAAGGACGGCTCGGTGATGGTCTCGGAGATACCCTTGACGGTTTCTGCAATGATCTGGTCCATGACAGAGAATGCCTGACCGAGCGGGAGGTTCGGCACAAAGTTCTTCAGTCTGTTGTTGTCGAGAACGATAACAGAATCTGCAGCCTGGCGCATTGCCTCAAGACCTTCTTCAGCTTTGAGCATTCTGGCTCTTTCGACCTGGAACGGATAGGAAACCATAGCAACAACAATTGCGCCGTGCTCTTTTGCAATCTGGGCAACAACCGGTGCAGAACCGGTACCGGTTCCACCGCCCATACCTGCGGTAACGAAGACAAGGTCAGCATCTTTGAGAATTTCTTCTAACGTCGGGCGGGCCATTTCAGCAGCTCTGCGACCTACATCCGGGAAACCTCCGGCACCAAGACCGCGGGTTAAGGATTTTCCGATTAAGACACGCTTGTCAGCCTGAATCATGTCAAGGTGCTGCTTATCAGTGTTGATAGCAATCGTCTCGGAGCCTGCAACCTTCATGTTGTGCAGTCTGTTGATTGTGTTGTTTCCGGCACCGCCGCAGCCGACAATGACAATTCTCGGTTGTCCGAGCATATCATCGTCGTCAACGATGGAAGTCTTCTGCATTCCTTTTTCGAGTTCGGCGTTCTTGAGCGCCTCGTTAATGATACTCTGCATTTTGTAAACACCCCAATGTTTTTTCTGGTTAGATTCTTACGTCGAATGTTGATATAGAATCATTTTCGCGGATAACTCTGTCTCCCCTGGCAGACAGGAAATCCCTTACAGCATAGCGGACGGCTTCGGAAACTGTCGGGAATTCACCGGTCTCAACAAATTTCTCAAGCATATCAATCTGCTGCTGAGGTAATCGAATTGTTATGCGATCCATAATATCTCCATTATGACAAGCGTCAGCCTTTTGTCTGACAATTGTCTGACACATGTTAGACGTTAGGCGGACATCCAGTTTTGGACAGGATATACTTGGACGTGTAGGTATTTAAACATATCGTCATGACACCGCGATAAAATCAAAAAATCCCCCGCTGACACGCCAAAACCGGGAGGCTATTTATGTGATGAACACAAATCAATACGGTAGGAAAATGCGGCTTACAAGTCAAATGCAGGCGCAAATTGCGGAAATGAGATGTCCGGCCCGGGGCAGACCCGCCGCGGTGCGCGCACAAAAAAGCGCGGCGGCACACCACCGGTTTGAGCACCTCGAGGGGGCGGGTATGTGCATCGAATCCGCAAAAATATGCGCCCCTAAACAAATTAAAGCGGTAAATCTTTGCGCGCGCAATTATTATGCGCAATCGAAGCGGGGTGCATCATGCTTGCCTTAATTCTTGCAGGAGGCGAGGGTACGCGCCTCAAACTCGGCGAAAAAGCGCTTGTCCCGGTTGCAGGAAAAGCAATGGCAGCCCGCGTCGTAGATGCATTTTTGGATGCGCGCATCGACCCCGTCCTCGTTACCTCGCATAAAACACCGTTCACCAAAAACTGGTGCCGCGCAAACGGCGTGGATTTTATAGATACCGCGGGCGCCGGCTATCTGGAAGACCTGCGCGAGGCGGTTGTCATGTCCGGCGAAGACGGACCTCTGTTTACCGCGGCCTGTGACATACCGTGTCTTACCGGCGCCATTATACGAAAAGTGCTTGAAGCCTATGCGGCATCAGGCAAGGAAGCGTGCTCTACCTGGGTTCCGGTAACACTTTGCGAGCACTACGGCACAAAACCACGATATATAGAAACAATTGACTCAATCCCCGCCGCGCCGTGTGCCCTCAATATATTTTTTGGCTCGCGCGTCGAAGACGAACAAAGCGAACTCACCCTGCTCCTGCATGAACCCGGGCTTGCATTCAATGTGAATACGCGCGAAGAACTCGAAAAACTCGAACGACTGCTGGAATCAGGCGCGTTTTAGTCCGGCGCTGCAAAATGTGCGGGTTGAAAACCCCGCGTTACATGCCTGCTTTTACCACGTACCGCGTTTTTGGGCATCATAACCTGCCGGCATCTTAAGCGTTGTTTTGCAGAATGCCGGTGCTTTACGTATTTTTTACGGCGTCCTGCGAAACGATGCCCTTCAAAAAATCCATAGACATGCCGCGATATTTTTCCAGTTTTATATTGACTTTTGTATAGTCAATATCCGGCAATACATCCAGCATCGTTTCCGAACAGATATACAGCCGGTCACTGATGCCAAGCCGGTCCAGGATATCCTTTTGCCTGATGCTTCGTTCATCATTGTCTTCAACAAACACCAGGAACTGTTTCTCAAATATCATTGAAAAAATCGTGCCATGGAAACCGTCTGTGATAACAAAATCCGCATGCTCATAAGAGCAATAGAATGTGCAGCAGTTTGTTCTCTAAATTCACCGCCTGAAAGAATC
>DALTWG010000047.1 GCA_029987245.1 Methanocorpusculum sp.
GCAAAGAAAGCGGCTAAAGCCCCGGTAAAGAAGGCGGCCGAACCCGCTGCAAAAGCCCCCGCAAAGAAAGCGGCTAAAGCCCCAGCAAAAGCCCCGGCAAAGAAAGCGGCAAAAACCCCCGCGAAGAAAACGGAAAAGCCCGCGGTGCAAGCCCCCGAAGAGGAAATAAAGCCGGAACCGGTCACTGAACCCGAAATCAAAAAAGAGCCGGAAAAGCCCGCAGCAAAACCGGCAAAACCGGCAAAACCCGCAAAACCTGCGCGCGTTCTCTCCCCTGAAGAACTCCTGAAAAACCCGGCTGTATATCAATATCTCTATAAACTGGTCGGCGAAGAAGGAATCTCTTTAGTCTACACCTGCCCGAAAGAAGAATTAAGCGACGAAGACATAGCCGAACGCACGGGAATAAACTTAAACAGCGTCCGCCACTCGCTCTACAACTTATATGAACACCGCCTCGCCGAATACCGCAGAATCAAAAACAATGAAACCGGCTGGCTCACCTACCTCTGGAAACTGCGGATAGACAACATGGAATCCGTTCTCAGGGCCGAAATGCAGTTTGCCGCCGAAAAACTTGCCTCCCGCCTGAAATACGACGAAACCAACGACTTCTATCAGTGCAAAAACTGCGGTGCGATGGTCACCTTTAATGAAGCAATGTCGCGGGACTTTGTCTGCTCCCGGTGCGGCGAAATGCTGGACCACTTTGACGCGGAACTGCTGGTCAATGCGCTTTCCCGCCGTGTTGAAAAGATGAAGAAATCTCTGTCCGGAGAATAAATGGATTATATCCGGATACTTTTTTCACGCGGCTGCGACGACGGCGTGGTAAAACACTGCAAAAAAGTTGCAAAGGCAGCCTCCCGCTATCACGGCGCCTCGGTTGACGATTCCCTGGTCTATGCCGGGGCAATTATGCATGATGTCGGGAGATGCGTTACGCATTCCATTCATCACGCGGCAGAAGGGGCGCGCATTTGCGAGGAAATGGAAATGCCCGCCGGACTCACGCATATTGTGCGCTCGCACACCGGTGCGGGGCTTTCAGCCGAAGAAGCCTCCCTTCTCGGCCTTGAACCCGAAGATGCGCTGCCTTTGACGCTTGAAGCAAAAATCGTGGCGCACGCGGATAATCTGGTAAAAGGCTCGCGCAAAATTACCATGTGCGAACGCATGATGCTGATTGCGGATTTGCCGGCCCGCTCGAAAAAAGCGATTGCGCGCCTGGCGTTTGAAGTGGAACTTTTGCGCGAATAACTTTCCAAGTGATTAAGTCCTATCAGCGCCAATATATACGCATGATTTGGCAGCCGGTAACAGTTGAAGCCTGGAAAGAAAACAGGCGCGGCTCTCTTGCGGACGTAAAAGAGGCCGTTTCGGCAATAATTAATGACGTTAAGGAAAACGGCGACGCAGCGCTTTTTGCGCTCACGGAAAAATTCGACCGGCAAAAACTCGCCACGCTGAAAATCTCCCGCGGGCAGATTGAAGAAGCCTACGAAAAAGTCGACCCCGCGCTGGTGCAGGCGCTCTGTGAGGCAGAGGCGCGCATTACCCAGTTTCATGAACTCCAGAAGCCCAAAGCGCTCTGGCTCGAAGAAACCGAAGAGGGCATTACTCTTGGCGTAAAAACCACCCCGCTGGACCGCGTGGGCGCCTATATCCCAGGGGGGCGCGCCGCCTATCCTTCGACCGTGTTAATGACCACCATAGCGGCGCGGGTTGCAGGCGTGAAAGAAATCGTGCTCTGCACCCCTCCGCCGGTGAACCCCCTGACGCTTGTTGCACTCGATATCGCAGGTGTTACCGAGGCGTATTCGATTGGCGGCGCCCAGGCAATCGCCGCCATGGCGCTGGGTACACAGACTATCCGCCCGGTGCAGAAAATTGTTGGTCCCGGCAACGTGTTCGTAACCCAGGCGAAAATGATGCTGCGCGAGTATGCGGAAATTGATTTCCCCGCGGGCCCGAGCGAAATCGGCGTCCTTGCGGATGATTCGGCAAATCCGGTCTTTGTCGCCGCAGATATTTTAGCGCAGGCAGAGCACGACCCCAATGCGGCCTGCGTTTTAGTAACGCCGGATGCCGCCTTCGCCGGTGCCGTCGGCAAGGCACTTGAAGCACAGTTTGCAGCAGCGCCGCGCAAAGAAATCATCGAAAAGTCGCTTGCGCACTCGGGCTTTGTGATTGCAAAAGATATGGAAGAAGCAATAGAGCTGATGAACGATATCGCGCCGGAACACTTGTCTATTCAGACCAAAGACCCGCTGACTACTCTTTCGGGTATCCGCCATGCAGGCTCGGTTTTCATCGGCCCCTACACCCCGGTTGCGTGCGGCGATTATGCCTCGGGCACCAATCACGTATTGCCGACGGCAGGATACGCCAAGAGCTATTCGGCATTGGATGTCAACCATTTCATGAAACGCTCGCAGGTGCAGATTGTAACCAGAGCGGGGCTTGAAACAATCGCCGAAACAATCGAAGCGCTCGCGACCGCCGAAGGCTTGTCGGCCCACGCCGCATCGGTAAAAATAAGAAGGGAGTAACCCTATCTCCCGCTCCGCACTTTTTTGCGCCCCCAACCCCTTGACTTTTATCCTAAGACAGCAAATATAGTAGCCATATGTCTGAAAGCTACTCATATGGTGTGTCTGACAAACCGCTTCTTGGACTCACCGTCGGCCAGTTACTGAACCGCATTGCGAGAAAATACGCCCGCAATGACGCCCTAGTAGCTTATCAGCAGAACCCCTACAGCAAGGCAATGATGGAACACCCCCTTCCGGCGCACGAAGGCCTCGTCTCCGACGAACCAAACGCCTACCGCGAAGTGCAGCGTGTAACCCGCGAGGCGGGCGTGCTTCGCTACACCTGGCGCCAGTTCCTGCAGCAGGTCAATGCTGTTGCAAAGGGACTCATGATGCTTGGAGTCGAAAAAGGCGACCGCGTTGCAATATGGGCAATGAACTATGCAGAATGGGTTTTGGTCCAGTTTGCCACCGCCAAAATCGGCGCGGTAATGGTGAATATCAACCCCGCCTACCGCACCTTTGAACTCGAATACGCGCTCAAACAGTCCGAAGTGGACACCTTGATTCTCCAGGGCAAATTCAAGACCTCTGACTATGTCGGCATGTTCTATGAAGCCTGCCCCGAGGCATTCGAGTCCCGGGCGGGCAACATCCGCTCGGAAAAGTTCCCCTACCTGCGCAATGTCGTCTTCATGGGCGAAATCACCTACAACGGCATGTACAAATGGAGCGAACTCCTGGAAATGGGCGAGTATGTCTCCGACGACGAACTCGAATCGCGCGAGGATTCGGTGGAATTCGATGACGCCTTGAATATCCAGTACACCTCGGGCACCACCGGATATCCCAAAGGCGTTACTTTATCGCACCACGCCGTCTTAAACAACGGCCTTATTATCGGCGACGGCATGGGTTTTACCCCGGAGGACAAACTCTGCATTCCGGTGCCGTTCTATCATTGTTTCGGCATGGTTTTGTCCAATATGGCCTGCGTTACCCACGGGACAACCATGGTTATCCCCTGCGCGGCCTTTGAGCCTGAAGCGGTCATGCATGCAGTCGAGTCCGAGCGCTGCACCGCGCTTCACGGGGTACCCACAATGTTCATCGCCGAGCTGGACCACCCGAACTTTAATAAATATGATTTCAGCTCGCTTCGGACCGGCATTATGGCAGGTTCTCCCTGCCCTATAGAAAAGATGCGGGAGGTCGCAGAGAAGATGAATATGAAAGATATTGTGATTGTCTACGGTCAGACCGAAACGGCGCCCGGTGTTACGATGTCGACCACCTCCGACTCGCTGGAACTGCGGGTGTCTACTGTGGGCCGTGCGTTTCCGCACACGGAGATTAAAATCATCGACCCGAAGACGGGCAAAATTGTGCCCTATGGCGAGACCGGGGAAATCTGCGCCCGCGGCTACATGAAGATGAAAGGCTACTACAACAATCCGAACGCAACGCGCCAGTGCATTGATGAAAACAACTGGGTGCACACCGGCGACCTGGGCACGATGGATAAAGACGGCTATGTCAGAATGGTGGGCCGGTTGAAAGAGATGGTTATCCGCGGCGGCGAAAACCTGTATCCGCGTGAAATCGAGGAGTTCCTGCATATTCATCCGGATATCGAGGATGTATATGTAATAGGGGTGCCGGATGCCAAGTACGGCGAGGAGTTGTGCGCCTGGATTAGTGTTGTCGATGGCAAAACGCTTACCGCAGACGAGGTCAGAAACTTCTGCGACGGCAAAATCGCCCGGCACAAGATTCCGAAGTACTATAAGTTCGTGGATGATTTCCCGATGACGGTGACAGGCAAAATCCAGAAGGGCGAGATGCAGAAGGTTTCGATTGCCGAGCTCGGTCTGGAAGATGCTGCAAAAATCAAAACCGCATAAATCCAATCTTTTTTCGACATGCTCAAATAGAGTGAGCGCTAATTAACTTATGCCATGAAAAAGATTGTATTAGCAGCAGGCATTTTCGTTGCCCTTATAGCAGTCGTTGCGGTTGCAGGCTGTGTCGCCTCCGACCCGATTGTCGGCACCTGGGAATCCAAGTCCGGCGTTTCCGTTCTCGGTGTGGATTTAGCCACTTCGTCTCTTACCTTCAACGCTGACGGTACCGGTTCCAGCACCGGCTCGATTGCAATTTTCTCTGCAGACACCACGTTCAACTGGAAGAAAGTCTCTGACGGCAAGTACGCAATTACCTACGGCAGCAGCGACCCGAAGGAAATTTCGGTTACCTTCACGAGCGACGGCAAGTCTATGACGTACAATGGTACAACGTACACCAGGAAGGCGTAAGCTGGAACAGCCATCCATCTTTTTTTCGACACATACAAATAGGTTAACGACCTAATTATTTATTGCTATGAAGAAAGTAGTAGTAGTTTTAGGCATTTTATTAGTACTCTTTGCAGCAGTCGCTGTTGCAGGCTGTACTTCCACCGACAGCGGAAATGCAGGTCAGCAGACCGCAGCATCGACCACGGGCAGCTCTCAGTCTTCCTCCTCGGGCGACAGCAACTCTATTGCAGGAACCTGGACCTGTGAAAACACCAAGGCACGCGACACCACTCAGGCAACCGAGGTTGTTCTGAACGCCGATGGTACCGGCACGGTAACCTATTACAAGCAGATTGTCAATGGCCCGACCACCAACACTGTCAAGTGGTACTGGGATGACCAGGTAAAGAGATACCACATCGACTCCGGTGCAGCAACCACCTATCTCCCGACTGCCTACTATGACCTTTCCGCAGATGGAAAGACGCTGACCGGCAGCACGGCAACCTTAACCAGGGCATAAGCCTGGTAAAAAATTCTTTTTTTTTATCGTCCGGTTTCCAAACGACTTATTCCACCACAAAAAGCGGTTTTGCCGCGGATGCCGCGGGCGCCTCGAATGCAATCGCCCCCAGCGGGCACAGGCGCGCGCAGAGTCTGCATGCGGGCGCGCATTTCGCTTCATCGATTTTAAGATAAGTATCAATCAACGTCAGAGCACCGTTTGGACAAACCGAAACACACGCGCCGCAGTAGCCGCAAACCTCGCGCCGTATCTGAATCATGCCTAAAAGATTGGCGCCCGCGGGGTAAAAACATGCTTAAATTACCTGCCCGCACCCCGCCCCCGCACCCGCATATTTAATACCTGTCGTAACCAACCAGAAAACAGCAAATGAAACCCCTCATCGCCCTGCTTCAGTTCACCACCATCCTTCCTTTGGGCAAACCCGCAGACTTCGACGCATTCGCGCGCCACAGCTGGATATATCCTGCAGCCGGCTACGTTACCGGCGCGCTTTGCACCATTCCCGGCCTTCTTGCCTGGTTCTTCGGCATAGACAACTCCCTGCTTACCGCAGCCGTCACCCTCGCGCTTGCCATATTTTTAACCGGCGCAAACCACTTTGACGGCCTGCTCGACTTCGGCGACGGCCTCATGGCCCACGGCGGACGCGAAAAACGCATTGCCGCAATGACTGACCGGACAACCGGCGCAGGCGCGCTCGCGCTTGGCATATTTGTTGTCCTCATCAGCTTTGCAGCCCTTGCACAGCTGCCGCCGCTTTATATCGCGCTTGCCGTACTCTGCGCCGAAATATGCGGCAAAATGAGTATGGGCCTTTCCTCGGCCCTTGGCAAACCCTTCCACGACGGCATCCAGAAATTTATCTATGACAACTCCAAACGCCGCTACTGGATATATACCATCCTTCTTGCCTGCCCGCTCATTATCTTTGGAAAATACGGCATCGCCGCGCTTGTCTGCGGCATCGCCGTGTTTTTCCTGATGTGGGCCGCCGCGCGCAGACTCTTCGGCGGCTCAAACGGCGATGTTACCGGCGCCACCTGCGAACTAACAAAAATGATGGTGTTTGTCGTGCTTTCCCTGATGCTTACCGTCTGAGAGAAATCGAGACAAAACCCGTCCCCTCATCGTCCGCGCACTCAATATCGGTCGCATTTTTGTCTTCGCAGACCGTATTAAACATCGCCATACCCGTCATTAACTGCTCATCATATGCCATGCCGCCTTTCGAGCCGCGCAGCGCCTGCGCGTAGGGATTGGGCGAGATTCTGCGGTTGACTCTGATACCCGCGCACTTTGCGCAGAAAACACAGGTAGTATGCACCGAAACCTCTTTGCCCGCGCACATAACGGTGATTTTTCCATTGGGCTTTCTGTCAAAAGGAAGTGATTTCATACACATACATCCTTTCTCCAAGCCTATTAGGCTGCCGGTTTGCACCCGGCATACCGGAGGCGCAAAATCAGGCAAGCGGGAAAGAATTTATATGTATAAAAGACAAATGAATATACACTCGTGTTGACTCGGGATGCAGACACCTGTTTGCAGTGCACCGGTCAATGAGTCAAAGTGGAGAAAATTATCTATGGCAGCAGCAAAGCCCCACATGAACCTTGCCGTTATCGGTCACATTGACCACGGTAAGTCCACTACTGTCGGTCGTATCTTATTCGAGACCGGCGTAGTCGCACAGCACGTCCTTGACGGATACAAGAAAGAAGCAGAATCCAAAGGTAAGGGAACTTTCGAGTTCGCCTGGGTAATGGACTCTTTAAAGGAAGAGCGTGAGCGCGGAATTACTATTGATATCGCTCACAAGAAATTCGAAACCGCAAAATACAATTTTACCGTTGTGGACTGCCCCGGACACCGTGACTTCGTTAAGAACATGATCACCGGCGCATCCCAGGCAGATGCAGCAATCATTGTTGTATCCGGCACCGAGGGCCCGATGGAGCAGACCAAGGAACACGTCTTCTTATCCAAGACTCTTGGTATCAACCAGATCATCGTTGCAATCAACAAGATGGATGCAGTCAAGTACGATGAAGCAAAGTACAACGACGCAAAAGAAAAGATGACCAAGCTCATCTCCTCTGTCGGATTCAAGGCAGCAGAGACTCCGTTCATCCCAATCTCCGCATTCGTCGGCGACAACATCAAAGAGAACTCTGCAAACACCCCGTGGTACAAGGGCCCGACTCTTCTTGCAGCACTCGACAACTTCAAGCAGCCGGTTATGCCGACTGACAAGGACCTCAGACTCCCGATTCAGGACGTCTACACCATCTCCGGTGTCGGTACTGTCCCGGTAGGCCGTGTTGAGACCGGTGTCATGAAGAAGGGTATGAAAGTCTCCTTCATGCCGGCAAACGTTACCGGTGAAATTAAGTCCATCGAAATGCACCACGAAGAGTTCCCCGAAGCACTTCCGGGAGACAACGTCGGTTTCAACGTCCGCGGTGTAGCCAAAAACGATGTCCGCCGCGGCGATGTCTGCGGTCCGATTGAGCGCCCGCCGACTGTAGCAGAGGAATTCAAGGCACAGGTTGTTGTCCTTCAGCACCCGTCCGTTATCTCTGTCGGTTACACTCCGGTCTTCCACTGCCACACTTCCCAGACTGCATGCACTTTCGCAGAAATCAATGCAAAGCTCGACCCGAGATCCGGTCAGGTTAAGGAAGAGAACCCGGCATTCATTAAAGCAGGCGATGCAGCAATCTGCACTATGGTTCCGACCAAGCCGCTCGTCATTGAGAAAGCAAAGGAATTCGCACAGCTCGGCAGATTCGCAGTCCGTGATATGGGTATGACTGTTGCCGCAGGTGTCGTTCTCGACATCAAAGCAAAGCAGATGAGATAAATCATCTGACACACACAGTTTTTTGGGTGAAAAAACATGCAGAAAGCCAGAATACGCCTTACGGGGACGGATTATGAGAAATTGGAGACGGTATGTACCCGTATCCGTGAGATTGCAGAGCGTACCGGTGTAAATATGGCTGGACCTATCCCGCTGCCGACCAAGAGACTTGTTGTCCCGATCCGGAAGTCTCCGGATGGAGAAGGTACGGCAACCTGGGACCGCTGGCAGATGAGAGTGCACAAGAGACTTATCGACCTTGATGCCGATGAGCGTGCTCTCAGACAGCTGATGCGCATTCAGGTTCCAAAAGATATCAGCATCGAGATTGTTCTCGAAAACTAAAACTGTTTCAGGGGTTAAATCCCTCTTTTTTTAGTTTTGGTTGTTTTTGGTTTGTTGATTTTGGTTTGTTGATTTTGGTTTGTTGTTTTTGTTTGTTGATTTTGTTGTTTTGTTTGTGTATCTATCGCAAATCTTCTATTCTTTGACGTCCTACATATTTACTAATTATGCATCCGGCTTTCGCCTTTCTGAAATCAAAAATCCGTGTCGAGCATGTTATGCTTGCTCTTCTTGTCCTTGCGGTTCTTCTGCGGTTCTGTTTCCTTGATTTGAAGCTGTTTCATCATGATGAGGCTATTCATGCGTATTTTTCGTATAATCTTGCCACATCAGGCGCGTATACGTATGATCCGGTGTATCACGGGCCGTTTTTATATTATGTTACGGCGGGGATGTTTAATCTGTTCGGGGCGACGGATTTGGTTGGGCGGATTCTGCCGTGTGTGTTCGGGTGTGCGTTGATTCCGCTGGTGTACTGGATTTACAAAATGGAGTTTATTTCAGGGAAGGTGGCGTGTCTTGCGTCGCTGTTTATTGCTGTTTCGCCGGAGATTGTGTATTTCGCGCGGTTTTTGCGCAATGATACGTTTGTTATCTTTTTCTCGCTTCTGATGGTGTGTGCGGTGCTTGCGTGGTTTACGCGCAAAAAGTGGTACTGGTTTGCGCTTGCGGGGGCGGCTGCGGGGCTTTGTCTGTGCTGCAAGGAGAATGCGCCGCTTATTATTGTGACGTTTCTTATCTTTATCGCGTATCTGGTGTGGGCGAGGAAGGTGGTGCTTCCGGCGGGCTGGTGGAAGCATGTGCTGATTGGTATTGCAATTTTCTTTGCGATTGTGTTTACGTTGTATACTTCGTTCTGGCAGCATCCGGAGATGGCGCTTTCGGCGGGGCCGATGGCGATTGCGCACTGGCTTGAGATGCATGGGCAGAACCGGCTTTCGTCGGGGCTCGGGGGGGCGTATTATCTGGTGCAGTTCTTTTTGTATGAGCTGCCGGTTCTGATTTTTGCGGTTGTGGGGATTATCGGTTTCCTGTGGCGGCCGAAGAAGGTGTCCGGGGCTGCGGGTGCTGCGGATGCGGCTGGTGCGGCGGATGCAGCGGCACCGGCGGATGCGGCTGCAGTTTGCGGTGCTGCGGATGCGGCGGATGCAGCGGCACCGGCGGATGCGGCTGCAGTTTGCGGCGCGGCGGCGGAGTCTGTGTCTGCGCCGGAATCTGTGTCGGAGTTAGTGTCTGCGTCTGCGTCAGGGCCGGCGTCAGCGCCGGAGCCGGCGTCTGTGTCTTTTGCCGCGCGGGTTAAGGGGGTGTTTTCGCGGCCTGTTGAGGCGCCGGTTATTGACAGGAAGCGTGAGTTCATGCGGTTTGCCATTTACTGGTCGATTATGGCGTGTCTTACGTATGCGTATGTGGGTGAGAAGGTGCCGTGGCTTAGTCTGCATCAGCTTCTTCCTATGGTGTTTGTGGCGGCGTTCGGTTTGTTGTGCTGCACGCGTTTTTGGAAGCTGTTTCTTGTTCTTTCGGTCATTTTCCTGCTTGGCATGGCGTGTTATGTGTGTTATACGCCGTGTGATATTGCGGAGCCGATTATTCAGGTGCAGAATTCTGAAAATATCCGGGGGCTGATGGAGGAGATGAATTCTTCGCCGACGAAGACGCTGCTTTTGGGGAGTGAGACGTGCTGGCCGTTCGGGTGGTATTATCACGGGGGTGACTGGAGCAGCCGTATATTGTATTATGAGTCTGTGCCGGATTTACAGCGTGCGCTTTCGCATAATGCGGAGATTATGATTGTGCATGATACGGAGGGGTACGGGGATGTTGAGGGGTATTCGCGTGAGCGGATGGTGTTTAAGTACTGGCTGGATACGGGGGCAAATGATGTGGTGTCGTGGGTGAGGTATTATTTCACGCGGATGTTTACGCATGAGCCGATTGGGAGTATTAATGTGGATGTGTATAGGAAGGTAACGGAGTAATTTTTATTTTTTGCGGGGCAGAGTGCAGCAGTGCAGCATTTTGAGTATTTTTGCGGCGAGTGAGATTTTTCAGATGCCGGATGGGCGAGGCGGGTGGTTTTTGTTTTGTGTGCGGCCCGGTGACTATTTTGTGTCTGCGGCACGTGCGGCGGGCTTGCGCCAGCCTGCGTCACATAGCTATGTGACGCAAAAATCGCAAGAAAAACGGGTTGTTTGGCAAGTCAGGCTATTATTTCAGGATTTGTTTTTCTGCGGCAGGTAAACGAAATTTCAGAGCCGTACAAAATTTTTAGAGAGCAGTCCGCCGGAAAAAAAAGGTAACTATTCACCCCCCTCAACTAAATGGTTGTATTTTTTGAATCATCTTTTCTGAAGCGCTCACGCGCAAAACGCAGATTTCGCAGATTACACGCAGATTAAAGGCGGCGCCGAATTACGGCGCCGCAAAAAAATGCATCATCTTTTCAAATTGATATTCATGTTTGTTGTTCTTGTTAGAACGGCGGGCGTAACGCCGCGGGAGTAAAACGACCAAGGCGTTGAGCACGGCTCTGCCGTGCGATTTTCGCCCGCCGAAAAAATCTGCGTGTAATCTGCGGAATATGCGTTTTTCGCGCGTAAGCGCCTTCAATTCATTTCTATCTAATAGTAACTTTTGAAATCATCAGATGATTGAAAAATGGGGGGGGGTGAATAGTTACAAAAAAAGTATGTTTATTTTCTTCTGAATACCAGAAGCGCGCCAAGTAGCCCGGCGATTGCGCCGAATAAGGGCGCGGCACTCTTTGCAGCTGCAGTCGCCGCCGCTGTCGCGACCGTGGTCGCGGCTGCGGTCGGCGCGGCGGTCTGCTCGACTACAACAGGCGCCGCAGTCTGCTGCACCGCAGGTGCAGCGGCGGTCGGCTTTGCCGTCGGCTTCGCAGTAGTCGCAGCAGCGACCGCCTTATCTTCCGTTGCGCCGCTCTCCGGCTTGAAGACGAATGTGTCCACGCCGCCGGACGGCGTGTAGTACGCTGTGTACTGCCAGTTGCCGTTCTTCTCACCGGAGTACACCGTCGTCAGCGGCGTCATGGTGCCGTTTGCATCGACCTGGTACATCTTAAAGTCATGGTCGCCCCAGCCCCAGAGTCCGGCCTGGTAGCCGGCGACCTGGACCTGCAGCGTGCCGGCGGCACCGGCGGCGTCGACGGTGCTCACGGTGAACTTGTAGCTGCTGGATTTGTCAGTCGGCCAGTTGGAGACGTCTTTGGTGGCATCGCGGCCGTAGTCGCCGATAACACCTTTGTCAACGGTTGCCTTGACGAAAATTTCCGCGGGTTTGCCGCCGCCGGAGGGGGAGGTCACCGGTGTCTTTGGCGTGTAGGAAACTGCATAATACGAGAATTTGTCTGCATAGACATAAATACCGTTTGTACCGATATAATATTCTCCGTCCCGGGTTCCCGGTTTGGAATCTATTTTCGTCAATTTTTCCGCAGTGCCTTCGTGTACGCGGAATACGGCAATGTCAGCGCGGCTCGTGTCGTACGGGATATAGATTTCCAGTAATTTGTCAAGTTCAGTGCATTCTTTTTGTTTGCCGTCAACAAAGAGTTCCACGTCAATGCCAAGTGCGATAAATTCTGCATCCGGATTGGTCTTTTTAATTTCTTCAGTGAGTTTTTTCATCTCGGAACCGGTTTCTGCCGGGTCTTCTATCTTAACAATGAGTTTTAATTCAAGGGTGGATGCAGTCTGATATCGGGTAGTTTTCAGGTCTTCTGCCGCTTTTTCGAGGTTTCCTGCCGCAACTGCTGGTGTGTCTTTTCCGGTGATTTCAAGTTCTGAACTGATTTTTTCCGAGGGGATGTGTATTGCAATATCAGAGATGCTGCCCGCGCTGGTGTCGGCGATTACGGTTATGGTTTTGCCGTCACTATTGGCAACGAGGTCATAAACGTTGTTTGCAACATTTTCAAAGTGGAAGGCTGCATCAGTGGTTTCAATGGAGGCAATTTCCTTTGCGCCAAGCATCAGTTTCAGGGTGACGGTTTTTCCGCCGGCGTTTTCAATGGTGCCGGAGATATAGGTTCCTTCGCGTTTTTTGAATACTGCATTGATGGTGACGTTCTTTGCCGGCATGATGAATTTGTCATCGGTGATGCTTACATCAGTTTCCCATTTGTCAAAGATGTATCCGTCATCGGCGGAGGCGGTAAGGGTGATTTCGGTGCCGGATTCTCCTTTGTCCGGTGTTGCGGCTGCATTTCCGTGTCCGCTGCTGGTAACGGTGACTGTGTAAACAGTTTGTATAATGTTGAAGGTTTTGTCAATACTGTCTTTGAAATTGTCCGTGCCGGTTATGGTAACTTTTGCAGTGCCCGGGTTGGTATTATCTGTGTAACTAACGGTGAAGTCGGTATCTTTGACAAGGGCATTGCCGTCGAATCTGACAACCGGTTCAGGAGTTACCGGCTCACCGGTATATCCCTGGTGAGGGATTTCGTCAACGGTGATGGTGCTATCGGTAAGCGGGCACGGGTTAATGGTATATTCTTTGGTCGTGTCCTCCGGGAGTGTGTAGTTGGCGTTGTCCAATGCAGTCGCGGTGGCAGTGTAGGTTCCCGCAGCTTTTTCTCCGCCGGTAACGGTAACTTTGCAGGTGTCGCCTTCGCATAAGCCGTCAGCGGAGGCTTCCGGTACCTGGATTGTACCGTTGTAGGTGAAGGAGGTGCCACCCCATTCGAGGGTGATTTCCTTCGGACTGATGGTGAATTCCTTTGTTGCGTCGGACGGAAGCTGGTAGTTGGCATTGCTCACCTTAGTCGCAGTGGCAGTGTGAGTTCCCGCAGCTTTTTCTCCGCCGGTAACGGTAACTTTGCAGGTGTCGCCTTCGCATAAGCCGTCAGCGGAGGCTTCCGGTACCTGGATTGTACCGTTGTAGGTGAAGGAGGTGCCACCCCATTCGAGGGTGATTTCCTTCGGACTGATGGTGAATTCCTTTGTTGCGTCGGACGGAAGCTGGTAGTTGGC
>DALTWG010000084.1 GCA_029987245.1 Methanocorpusculum sp.
GAACCGGAACAGCCCCCCCTTCCGCCGCCTTCACAAACCTGACCCGGTGCACCACATTTCCCTCAAAATCCACCGCAACGCGCCACAATCCGAATTTACACGACCCGCACTGCATTTATTTCTTCCACCCGGCAAGCAGCGCGGCAAACGTCTTTACATCACATGCGCGCAGTTCATTTTGCATCCATGGCGAAAGACCCCCGTACACCTCCCCGGACAAAAAACGCTCATCGCCCAACACCAGCACACCCCGGTCAGACTCAGTGCGAAGCACTCTTCCAAGCGCCTGCGCGGATTTGTTGACCGCCGGAAGCGTATACGCAATAAACTCCCCCGTCGCCCCGAACTTGCGCTTGAAATAACTGTTAACCATTTTCCTCACCGGCGTAAACGGCGCTAAGGGAAGCCCTATCACCATCGCCGCCGTCAGCTGGTCGCCCTTGTAATCCAGCCCCTCACTCCACTTGCCGCCGCATACCGCAAACATAATCCCCGCCTTGCCGCGCGAAGGCAGCGCCATGAACTCCTTTAACTGCTCATTCGCCTCCGAAGACTCGCGCGGCTCAATAAACACCACCTTCGAGCGGATTTTGGCGGCGCACCTGTTTGCAAACTGCGACTGCAGATAATACGACGGGAAATAGACCGCGCAGTTGCCCGGAAGCTTTGCAAACTGCATAATATATTCTACCGTTGCATCAATATTGGCAGTATTCTGCCGCTTGGAAAAGGCGCTCGTAATATCGCGCGTGCCGATAACAAGCCGGTTTTCCTTCGGAAACGCATTGGAAAGCGACAGGGTCTGGACCGGCATCTCGCCGAAATAGTATTTTTTGTACGCATCTACAGGCGAAAGCGTTCCGCTGATTAACACACAGGCCGCATGCTGGGATACAATCTCCTGCAGCCGCTCGGCCGGATCGATGTTTCTGACCTCTAAAGACACGGATTCCAAATCTTTTGTGTAAACCGTAAGATACGCGGGATTCGAAGAAGACCGCGTCAGGCGGATTAAAAACTCGGCGAGTTTTTCAATCGCCGTCTCTCGGTAATCCCCGCGCTGAATACTGCGCTCATGCAGGGCTTCTTTCATGGCGATAATGTCTTCCATAAAGTCGTCCGGCTTTTTATAGAGCGACCCGCGGATAAGACAGTTGGAAAATATCACCGGGTCAAACCAGTCCTCAACTTCCTTTGAACGGCGCAGTCCGTCCATGAAATCGGCTATCCGGGGGAGCACGTGGCGAACGGCTTCGGCGCCGCGCAGCTTTTCGCGCGCGGCGGCTGCAAGTTCGTTCGCGGCGTTTTCGATATCCGCCTCGCGCAGGCGGATGCTCTGAATGGTGGTAATCGTGTCGCCGAGGTTGTGGGCTTCGTCGAGGAGGAGAATGACGTTTTCCGGTTCGACCTGGAGGCTTACATATAATTGTTCGCGGATGTCGTCGTCAAAGAGGTGGTAGTAGTTGCAGATTACCACATCCGCGCCGCGCGCCGCATTGAGCATCATGTCATAGGGGCATACGCGCCCGGCAAAGTCATGGAGGTCATTGGGGCGCACGACTTTTTTCTGCACGGCGTCGGATTTGCGGCGCAGTTCCGGCGATGGAACCATGCGTTTGCCGCCTTCTTCGCTGTGGACAAAGATACGGCTGTTTATGAAGTAGGGGCAGAGGACGGGGTGGTCTTTGTCCTGCGCGCGTATCTGTTCCTGGATGCGTTTATCCTCGGCGGGGTTATAAGAGCCGCGTTCGGCCCGCTGCTGCATAAGGGAGGTGCTGTAGGCTTTTACGCCTTCGCAGCGGCGGTAGACGTCGCCCCAGCCGGAAAGGGGGCACATGTTTCCTTTGCCGATGAGGTAGGCGAATTTCAGGTCAGGCTGTTTTTTCTGTCTGATGAGGTCGAGTTCACGGATGAATATCTGAAGTTGCGAGATGGTGCGTACGGCGATGAGGATTTTTTTGCCGTCGGCTTTGGCAAGGAGGCTTGCTGCTATGCTTGATTTGCCGCAGCCGGTGGGGGCGTCTACTAAGAGGATGCCGTTATTTTTTGCAGCGGCGGCTGCTGCTTCGAGCATTTCTTTCTGGTTGGGCCGCCAGGTCTGGTAGGGGAAAAAATCGGCAATCTCTGACATGGGTATTATATTGGTCGGGGGAGGTGTTAATGGTAGTGTTTTGGGATTTGATTTGGGCGGGAGCCCGTCTAAAGAATCCCTCTCCTCTTTCGACATTCCTTGCGAAAATTCATCTCCTCTGCGTTCCCCCCGCATTACCCAAAGCAAACCAAGCCCCCTCGCCGCGAGCAGCAGCAGCCCCGCAAAAATACCTCACCGACCAAAATCAACGCGCAAAAAAACTCACTCACTTTTTTCACCCCCCAAAAC
>DALTWG010000006.1 GCA_029987245.1 Methanocorpusculum sp.
ATTTTGCATTGCTGAATACGGCTTTTGCAGGTCATGCGGCGCTTTCAGTGAGGCAGCGGTCAAAATCTGTGTCATGAGCAGTTGTATCGGAAACATTATATTTTAAAGAAACCCAATGTAACTTATGGAAACCCAGTCTGAAACGAATCTTTGCGATGTGCAGTTTTCACTGCGGGTACCCAAAAGCATGGCCGAGGAAATCGCTGCGCGTGCTGCGGCAGAAGGCATTAAGCCGGCGTCATGGATTCGAAAAACCCTGCTGAGTGCAATCAATGACGGCTCTTCGCAAAAGCAGCAGCTGACCAAGGCCGACCTGCTCAAACTTCTTGAAAAAGATGCCGATGTGCAGGAATTAATCCGTAAAATCGCCGACGGAAAAGACCTTGACAAGGAGTCGGAAAAGCGGGTGAAGCGGCAGAGAAAGGAGTATGAGGCGCGGCTCGATGATTTTGAGAAGATGCGCAAGCGCCAGGGCAGGGAAATTGCATCCATGGAAAAGCAGATTGCATCGCTGGAAAAATCGCTTGAGCGCGCCGAGCCGGAAAAAGTTGCGCTGCTTGCCAATGAACTGGGATTAAAGCGGACTATGCTTGCAAGTCTGCGCGAGTCGCTTGCCGCTGTCGAGCGGGAGATTCAGACGATAAAATCAGGCGCGCCGGCAGACGGGGAACCTGAGGACCTGGTTTTCGATGAGGTTTCAGGCGAAGAGGAGTGAGGCGCGCCCGGTGAATTTATCTATCAGCTAACCTATATTTTTAATACGGACTAAAACCAATACTATACCTCAAGCACCAGTAGGGTAGCCAGGATATCCTTGCAGCCTCCGGAGCTGCGGACCCGGGTTCAAATCCCGGCCGGTGCGCTTTTTGTTTTTTGCTATTTTTTTGTTGTATTACTCCCCTCACACATTCAGCCCTATTCCAAACCCGATTAACTCATCCTCGTCCGCATCGGGATTTGCATCTTTATATGCCTTTACAGCCGCCGCCGTAAACACCATTTTTTCATTAATCCCGCCGCAGAACCCAATCGCCGCCCCCGCTAAAAACGCATCATCGTACGGGAACTCACGCTCGTTTTCCTCCTGAATCTCGCCAAGCGTGCATCGCCAGGAATCCAGGTCGCCTGCGCCAAGGTGCTCCGACGGCTTCACCAGCCCCGCACGGACCAAAAGAGCGCGCATCTCCCCGTCTGAAAGCGCATCGATATCTTTTTCCATTAATTCCCTGAAAGCGGCGGATTCATTTGCAGACATGTTCTCCCTAATTTATCGGCGTCTGAAACGTTAATAGTTTCCCGCGGCGCAACCCGCATCTTTATCTCATCCGGTAACGGATATATTACCATTATGGCTGTACCTTTTTCCTGTCTGCAGTGCGGGCTTTGCTGTCTTGGCATCGGTGAAATTGTCCGCATGAAAGAGAAGCTCGGCCCCTTTCGCTATATCGTGACCAACGAAATTGTGCGCGAGGAACACGTTGTCGAAATAACGCCCGAATACCGCGAACTCTTTGCCGATACCTCCGTTCAGCAGGAGCACGGCTCTGCGTGCTTTTTTGTGCGGAGAAAGCCCGACGGAAAATACGTTTGCACCATCCACCCGTACCGGCTTTTTATCTGCAAAGACTACGGCTGCTGTACTGCGCGCGTATATAAAAACGGCCGCGAACAGGGCCGGATAAAAAACGGCTTTACGCTGGTGACCGAAGATACGGTGCTTCGCATCCTCTGGCACGATGAAGTGCAGCTGAAAAATCTGCCGCTTGCAAAAGCCGCGGCCGTTTTGGAAGCCGCGGGCTATTCGGTTGTGCAGTATGATTTGAGTCTTGACCATGAATGAGCGCGAAATAAAAAACGGATTTGTAATCTGCTCAGACGGCGTCCGCCGCGAAGCGCTGTACTGCACACTGTGCCGCCATTCACGGTATTTTATAACCGAGGGGCGACGCGTTCCCTCACCTGCGCTTGCCTGCTGCTCGGTTGTGCGGGCGTCGGAAAAAGTAGACGCTGCGCACGCTTCTCTTGTGGGCTGCGCTGAAGACGCGGGCGACGGATTTTCAAACGTGGGCAATATAATTTCATGAAAAGCGAGGGGGGGAGAGGGGCGGAAGATAAGGCGCTGGAACACCCTGTTATCCGCTTTCGGGGAATTTCAGCTGCAGGATATCTTCATTTCCGTCGAAATCAAAAAACGTGATATATATCTCCCGGCTGGTAAGGTCGACTGCTTCGCGGTACATCGTTGCAAAAATGTCCCCGTCGTTTCTGATATCCTCCGGTGACATGGCAGCCGCTCTTTCCTCTTCGAACGCTATGTATTCGTCCATTTCCGCCTTGTTTTTTTCATCGGTCACGTAAGCATAGCTCCATCCTTTAGAAACATCAACCAGGTCGCTTGTTATAGCAAATGCACAGGTATTTGGCGTATAAAAGGAGAAAAAGGCCACCCGTTTCATCATTTCCATCATGTCTTTAACCGACTCAACCCCGCCGGTTTCTTTTTCCATCAGTTCATAGCGCCCGAACCCAAGAGGATATTCCTCGATTGCTGCAGGCTCTTCTGCAATAAAGAAATTCGTGTTTAACTGCTGCATGTCGGTCCAGTACCAGGTATTTCCGGCGATTTCAAGCAGACCGTAATGCCCGGAGGCATCGGCCATAAGACAGCCGTACGGCTGGGCAATGCCTGCAGTTATATTTATTTCCGGCAGAAGGGCAAGTGCCTCGTCAACCGTTTTGCAGTGCTGGGCAAGGTAAAGCGGCACCAGCGTTTTTGACAGTGTTATGCTGCCTTCGGGATTGGTGCCGGTTACGGCATATTTTGCGGCGCCGTCTTCGCCGGATTCTTCATAGCGCATATTTACTTCAATGTAAAATCCTTCGGAATTGATACAGTCAGCAGCCCCTGCCGGCTGGAAATCTTTCCAGTATGCGGGCATGCCGAATGTTTTCAGCCAGTTGTAATCAAAACCCAGCCAGGGGATGTAGGAAATGGTCATTACCGGATAACAGCCGTCCGAGATTACGTGTGCAATACAGACGGGTTTATTGGTTGCCAAAAGGTCAAGATTGCGGCCGGCAATTACATGGTTGTCTGAGGTTACTTTTACAGCCGCGCTGCACATCGGTGTTTTGTTCACGAGCGGCAGCAGAATATTCAGTGCTGTCTGGTAATGGTTTAAATCCGGGTTTTCTATGGTGCCGATGTCAAGCACATAGGGGTATAGTTCGGTAAATCCGCCGGGGTTGGTGACGCCGGTAAAAGCAACGGCTGCACCCATCAGGAGAAGAAGCAGGACAACGGGAAGAATTATCAGGATTTTTTTCATGGTGTGTTGTTTCAGATAAGGAGGTTTTGCGGGGTGCTGCAAACTCCCGCGGCATATCGTGATTTCTGTGTATATTTGTTGGTTTTGCGTAGATAAATATGCATGTGTCTTTATTTTTTCAGGCGGGGGGACAGGCGGGTATTTCACCCAACCTTTTATATATTTTTGGGACTAATATTGTAGTATGCGAAAAATCTTTTATTTCCTGATTGCCGCGCTGGTAATTACCGGCTGCGTGCTTTGTGCAGGATGTACCACGAATGCATCGGGAGCGATTAGTACTGACAGCCCGCAGCCGTTTCCGGTTGTAACCCAGACCGCTGTTGTTGTTGATGAGAGCTATGCATCAGGTGCGATGGATTCTGATGCCATGACTATAACGGTATCTGCCACATCTGCAAGTTTTGATGTTGATGAAGATGTTGTATCTTATGCATCCGGTGAAATCCCGCCGAATAATAAACTTCCCTCGCATGATATAAGTTTAGTTTTTACTGATTATTAACGCGGGCGCGGTAACACAACTTACTTCTGACATTTTTCCTTTTTTAGAAAAGAGACAATGTGTTATATTCCAGAGCTTCTCTTTATTTCCGGATGGTTACGGTTTCATGCTGTTTTCAGTTATTCATTTATTCTACAAGTAATAGATTCTGGATTTTCATATGATTTAAATACTGTTGTGTATTTGCCGATATCATTATCCGGTATTGCGGCATGTTTCCTGTGGTATTGCAGTCATCAGGAAAGAACTCTGCTATAGTGGATTTCCATGCAGCAGTACGGCTTACTTACCCTCATCCTCGCCGTCATCCATTGTCCTAACCTCGTACTCATCTCCGCCCTTGCCGGATGCACACAAATCAAAGATGTATTCAGTTCTTTCAATTACGTTTTGAACAACGTCATCCCAGTTGAACTCATCTCCAACAAGGTCGACCAGCTGTTTGGCAGCAGGTACCGGATTATCCGACTGCCTGTTCTTTTCTACAGCATCTTTAACGCCAAGAAAATCCTGATATGCGACACCCTTAACAAAGAGGTAATCAACAAAATGAAGACCGGGAGAATTAATCAGTCCGTGGATTGTCCCCATGTCAAAACAGCATTCATCTTTTTTCGGGTCAAACGTCATAATGGTAGATAATGGTACATCTATCTATATCAATCTGGCAGAATCACAGGTCTTATCCGTCTTCGCCTCCCTCACAGATTGATTGCAGGCCAACCCAGAAACGTGCCCCTGCGTGAACACGTGTGAACACGTGTCGCACGGAAAAAACGTGCTCCACTCCCCTGCATCGCAAGCCAGAGGCTTGCTCAAACCTTCGGGCGTTCCGCCTCAGGATAAAGCCTCGGAGTTTGGCAGGAATGGAAAAACCATCTCAAAAAACAAAAGAAAAAACAAAAAGAAAAGTGGACCGAGCGGAAATTGAACCCGCGGCCTCCACAATGCCAATGTGGCGATCTACCCCTGATCTACCGGCCCATTTACACCTTCGTGCCTTTACATATTGTCCCTGCATCAATAAAAAGATATTGATTGCCTCCATTCCAAACTCATTAATACCCGCAGGACAAAAATAACATAACATGACCGCACCCGAAACAATACTCCGCCAGGGAAAAACCATGGGCAAAGGAAAATCCGTCGAAACCCTCCGCCGCACCGCCGCAAAAAACAATAAACTCCCCGGCACAAAAACAGCAGCAACAGCAGCAGCAGCCGGAAAACACAAGCTTGCGTCCGGCAGAAGAATATAAACAAAAAACACCCCCCGCGCCTTTTTTATCTGTTTTTCCCACCCTTCTCCGCAGTATCTTTTTGTACACACAGAAAGACTTCAGCATACATAGAAAGAAACTAACATATACTCAGCCGACACATATAGTATATATATTTCAAAAATCATAGAAAGGAAATCTGTATGCCGGATAAAAACCCCCCGAAACAAACAAAACCAGACAAACAGACAGGCCCTGCGGCTGAACTCCATACAATCCTCAACCACACCAAAACAGGTGCCTGGATAATGGACGTAGAAGACGGCGCGCTTGTCCGGATGCACTGCGACGACACCATGCTTGACTTAATGGGCGCGCCCCGTGACCTCACCCCGGAAGAAAACCTCGCCTTCCTCTTCGCACACACCGATAAAGCCTACCTCGCCGGCCTCGGCCAGTACGGCGAAAACATGCTTGCCGGAAACCACGCCGAAATCGAATACCCCTACTATCACCCCGTCCGCGGCAAAATATTCGTCCGCTGCAGCGGCGCAAAAAGCCCCGCACCCGGACCCGTCCGCCTCGAAGGCATTCACCGCGAAATCACTGAACTCGTCCACGTTGAACGCGAAACAACCAGCAAAGGAGCATTAACCGTCGCAGACTACCTCAATGAAAACTACGTATCCGCATACTACATCAACCTCACCGACCTCACCCTCCAGATTTACCGCAGAAACGAATATCTTGCCGAAAAATACGCCGATATTAACAACTATCTGGAAACCATCAACATCTACATCAACACCGACGTCCATGAATCAGACCGCGCCGAACTCAGACACCTGATTGACCCCGGCCGCATCAAAGAAACCCTCTCCCTCACCCCCCAGTACTCCCACATTTTCAGAGACATCTCCGGCGGCACCCTCAAATGGTACCGCATGGACCTGTCCCGCGGCGGCGACGAAGACCATGCCGCCATGACCTTCCTTGACATTACCGAATCGATTCGCAAAAACAAGGAAAACACCGACCTGATTGAAATTCTGACCGCGGAATACACCGGCGTAATCCGCGTCGACCTCCGCGAAAATTCCATCACCCCTATCCGCATCCCGGCAGGCATTGAAGAATTTTTAGGCAACGTGGACTTTAACAAAACCCTGCCGCTTGACTTTATCAGTTCTGTCTTCATCAACGCCATTGTTCTCGAAACCGACAAGGAAAAAATGCGCCGGTTTGCAAACCGGGATCATATCATTGCTGGATTTGCGCAAAACGACGTTTTGTCCGAGACCTACCTAAGTACCTTCGGCGGCCCCGTGCACTACTGGGAACTGCGCTTAAACATCCTCCACCGCGAAGACGGCGAACCGGTCAGTTTCCTTGCAAGTTTCCGCGACATCGACAAAGAAGTCCGCGCACAGAAAATGGAAGTCTCCGACTCCATGAGTCTTTTGCAGACCTTGTCCGACACCTACGAATCTCTTTACTACATAAACCCGGATAACGGCTCCTATCAACTCTTTACCCCGGGAAGAGGCTTCGGTTTGATTGCCTCAGACGAATTTATCAACACCAACGACTTTTTTAAAGACACCTGTGTCAATCTCGATGAAGTCTGTCATGAAAACGATATTGACCGGGTAAAAGCATTTTATACTCCGGAAAACCTTGCCTCCGTGCTCGCAGACGGCAAAATCGTCACCATCGAACACCGCCTGATTCTCAATGGCAAGACCTGCTGGTACCAGAATAAAGTAGTGCAGATTACCGACCGGCAGGGCAACAAGCGCTATGTCATCGGCGTCGTCAACATCACACAGCAGAAGGAACTCGAATGCAATGCGGCGCGCGACAATGATGTAATGACCGCTCTTGCCTCGGAGTACAACTCGGTCTTTTTAATTAACCTCAAACGCAACAAAGTCGTCCATAAAATCACCGACTCACTCTCCATGGAAACCGCCGGCGCTCTGATTAACGGCGCGGAAAACTACACCACTTCAATGGAGTGCTTTGTGCATGAATTTGTCGCCCCCGCCGACCAGGAACGCCTTTTAGCCGCGTCGTCGATAGAAAATCTGCGCGCAAAACTCGCAGAGCAGAAATCCTATTACGTCACCTTCCGCACCATTGAAAACGGCGAACCGGTCTACGCAAAGATGAACTTTGTCCGCGTGGACGAAGCCGGAACCGCGCCCGGTTCGGTTGTCAACAAAGTCGCCATCGGCATCGCCGATGCCGACAGGGAAATCACCTATCGCTATGCGGCCGAATCCATCATGGAAAGCTACATCAGCGTTTTCATCTGCAACATGGAAACCGAGTCCATGAAACCGGTCAAAACCTTCGCCGGCTACAAACCCCAGGAGGCATTCCGCCCGGTTGACAGTTTCTTCGAGCGTGTCAGGGAATATATGCAGATTATCGAACCCGCCTACCTTGCCGGCTGGGAACAGCTGACCAGACGCGAAAGCATGCTCTTGTACCTGCGCGACTCGGATATCCGCGAAAAACTGTTCAAAATCACCACCGACAAAGTACACCCCTGGCGTAAAGCCGTTATCCATGTTCTGGAGCGCAACGAAAAGAAAGAGGCCGTCACCTGTCTTCTGCTTTTCACCATCCCCGACACCGACGGACCCAAACAGCTTTTGCAGGCGGAAAAAGTCGCCGAGCAGTACTCGGTTATCTCGAAACTTGCCGAAAGCTACGAGTGCGTCAACTTTGTCAGCCTTACTGAAAACCCGGAGACCGACGAAGCCGTTAATTACCGGCTGCATCCGGTCTTTTCCGCGATGTGCCCCGCCTGGGCAGGCGAGATGCAGTTTACGAAAAAACTCGACCTCCTTATCAACGAAATCGCCGACGAGCGCGACAGACTGCGCCTGCGGGAAAAAACACGGCGTTCCTACATTCTGCAAAAGCTCGTGGATAAGGGCGAGTACGCCGTTTCCTTCCGCGTAAAAGAAGAGGGCGGCGTCCATTATTATCAGCTGAAATTCTGCGGCTTTGTGGTCGACGGCAAAATCAAAAGTATAGTCATGGGCATCAAATCCATCGACACCGAACGCAAACGCGCTGACGAACGGATGAAAGAACTCGCGGTCTTAACCGAACTCACCGAAGACTTCGAGCTGGTAACCTACACCGACATGCACCTGGACATGGACAAAGATGTCTTAACGACATTTAGAATCAGCCCGGACCTGAAAGCACTTATGCCCGACTGGGGCGAGACCGACAACGTGAGCGACAACTTCTCCATGATTATGGACAATATTGTCTATGAGCCTGACCGGGAAAAGTTCCGCATCGAGTCGGACCGCGCACTCATTTTGCAGAAACTCATGGAAGACTCTGCGTACTATGTAAATTTCCGCGTTGCCGACGAGTTCGGGGAAATCAGCTACTACCAGATGAAGTACACCGCATACAAAAAGGATACCTTTATCAAAGGCCTCATCATGGGTATGCACTCGGTTGACGCCGAGACGAAAAACAAACTCGCCATGCAAAAGAAACTCGAGACCATGGTGGCAGAGCGCACGCTTGAACTGCGCGAGAAGAACCGGGTCTTGAACCGCATGAACGACGACATCGTCGAGCTGCTCGGCGATTTGATTGAAAGCCGCGACGGCGACTCCGGCGAACACATCCGCCGTGTTAAGGGATTCACCCATATCCTCGCCCGCCAGGTCATGAAAGATCTGCCCGAATACGGCTTAACGCGCGAAAAAATCAACCTCATGACCTCGGCGTCCGCGCTGCATGATGTCGGTAAAATCAATATCCCGGATAAGATTCTCTTAAAGCCGGGAAAACTCACCGCCGAGGAGTTCGGGATTATGAAGACGCACTGCGAGAAGGGATGCGGGATTTTGGACAAGGCGCCGCTTGAATGGAGCCCGGAATATCTTGACGTCAGCCGCAAAATCTGCCGGTACCATCATGAAAAGTGGGACGGCAAAGGCTATCCGGAAGGACTCAAAGGCGATGAAATCCCGATTGAGGCGCAGATTGTCTCCATCGCCGACATCTTCGATGCGCTCATCTCCGACCGGTGCTACAAATCCGCCTACACCTGCAAAGAGGCAGGCCGGATGATTAAAGACGGCGAATGCGGCGCATTCTCCGACAAACTCCTCGCCTGCTTCGAGCGCTGTCTGGACGCATTCACTGCTTACGCCAAAGACGTGAAACGCAGCAAGGCGGCCGCCATGCATGACATTGAATTCGCCGGCGACCGCGAGGGACACATTCAGGAAGCTGCCGCGCTGAATGCAAGCGAATGTACGCTTCCGGGAGTTAGCGACGCCGCGGCCTATGCCAAACGCGCCCGCGAACTCAACCTACTGATTGACGCAAAAACCTGTCCGGGCTTTGCCGTCATCGAATGCGACATGAACAGCCTGAAACTGATTAACAGCACATACAACTGGGAGGTGGGCGACCGCTATCTCATGGAATGTGTCGGTATTATCTCGGATATCTTCTGTTACAGCAGTATCTACCGGGTGGGCGGCGATGAATTCATTATCATCGTCGAAGGCGAGGACTATCTAAGAGTGGAAACGCTGACCGCCGCGCTGCGCGAAGCGGGCTCTTCCATGCCGCACGAAGAGAATATGCCTGACAATTCCTTTGCCGTGGGTATGGCGGTATTTGACCCGGATTGTGACAAAGCGCTCGACGACGTATTTGCCCGGGCAGATGCTGATATGCAGGCAAACAAACCGGAGAAACCCGCCTCACCCGAAGAGGAATCAGGCGACGTCTCCGTCGGCTTAAGCGTGCAGCTTATCTCGCTTCTTTCCGAGGACTTCCAGGCCCTCTATTTCATCGATGCGGTTTCAGGCAGATTCCGGCTTTCGGTGAACACGAAGCGGAGCAACGCCGATGTGTTCCTCAATGAACTCGGCGCAAGCGACGATTTCTATGTCAACATCCGCGCCGACATTCTTAACTTTGTCGTGCCCGAGGACAAGAATGCATTCAAGGAGTTCTTCAGCCGGGAAAAGCTGATTAATATGCAGGCGGTATCTGAGTCGGCAACGCTTGTCTCCCGCTGGATGATTAATGACATGCTTTACTGGATTCGCTCCCGGATTGTACCTGCCCGCGCCGCTAACGGGGCAAAGCGTCTTGTGCTCGGAGTTACCGACATCACCCGCGAAATTGATATTACACGCATGCATCAGCGCCAGATTGGGGCGCTGCGCGCATGCATCAGTTCTCTTGACACGAAGAAAAATGTCAAGTCTGCAGTAAAATCCCTCTTAAAAGTGGTGGGCGATTATTACAGCGCGGACCGGGTACATGAGTTCGAGTGCGATGAAAAAGCCGGCCGGATTGTCTGTTCGGCGATGTGGCTTGCAGATGGTATAGCGCCCCATATGAAACTCGACAGCGAGCTGCCGTATTCGGCGCTGCTTACCCATCTGCCGGTTTTTGCTGAAAAGGGCTATGCCTGGTATCACACGCCGGAAGAGGCAGCGCCTGAAATGCGGGAGAAGATGCTCAAAGACGGTATCGAGTCGATTGCGCTTGCGCCGGTCTATGCGGACGGGATTTTGGTAGGTGTTATCGGTATTGAAAATCCGCGGGAGTCTATCGAGGATTTGTTCCTGCTGCGGGGCGTTGCGGCGGTGCTGCATACGAATATTATCAACCGTATCGGCGAGGAGGAAAAAGTCCGTGCGGCTGAAATTGACCGGGCGTTCCTGGAGCGGGCGATTATTTCGGAGGCGTACAGTTACATCAAGGTAAATCTGTCGCAGAACAGGATTCTGCCGCCTATCATGGAGCGTGTGGACGGCAGGCTGCAGGATGTGACAAAAATGATTGCAGAGCCGCTGCCTGCCTATGACACGGCTATTGTAAATGTTGCAACGCATTATGCGGCTGCGGCGGATAAGGAGAAGTACATTCAGGAAATGTCTTCTGCTTCGCTTATTGCAAAGTTTAACCAGGGGGAGACGATGCCTGAGTTTGTCTGCGAGATGGATTCGGCGCGGTTTGGCTGGCAGGTGCGCAGGTATCTGACGTATCTGTCGCGTGATGCGATGTCTGGAGACATTTTTGCGCTTTCGGTAGCTTATGATATTACCGAGCGGGAGCGGCTGAAAAAAGAGCGCAAGATTTTCGAAAATGAGATTCAGAAGCGGGAGGAGAAGCTTGAGTATGTGTCGGAACTTGCAATGCGGGATTCGCTGACGCATGTGGGCAGTGTTGCGTCGTTCCGTGAGAAGTCGAAAACGGTGAATGCAGCGATTGCTGACGGCAGTATAAAGCCGTTTGCTATTGTGGAGTGTGATTTGAATTCGCTGAAGCTGGTCAATGATACGTTTGGTCATGAGGCGGGCAATGAGTATATTCAGCGGTGCTGCAGTGAGATTTGCCGTGTGTTCCGTCACAGTCCGGTGTATCGTGTCGGAGGCGATGAGTTTATTGTGTATCTGGAGGGGTCTGATTTCACGAACCGTGCGGTGCTTTTGAAGTCGGTGCATGATCTGGCTGAGTATGAGGTGAAGAAGGATGCGTTTGCGTATACGAAGATTTCGTTTGCGTCGGGTATGGCGGATTTTGTGCCGGGGGCGGATAAGGCGCTTGAGGACGTGTATAAGCGGGCGGATGCGGCGATGTATGAGCATAAGGTCTATTTGAAGGGGCTGTAGGAGGAGAGTCTGACCTGATTTTTCACCGCCTATTTCGTGCTCTTTTTTCTCCGTGCTTTTCCCCGCGGAAGCGAAGCGACCAAGGGGTTGAGCACGGCTTCGGGGCTTTAACTGAGGAGTGGAGCACGGTTTTTCCGTGCGACCTCTGCCGAGCGATTCGTGTTATGAGCGAAAGCGACCCGGCGCACCCAAACCTATATCTCCTGCCCGCACCTATCTCTATCAGAAAAAGCCACGGATAGCACCACCCATGGAAAAACCTCCCGTCCTCCTGCTCATATCCGCCCTGCTCTACACAGGGGCATGCATCATGAGCCTTGCCGCAGGCATTATCATGTGGACGGGATGCGCCGCAAGCGACCCGGGTCTTCTGGGACCCTTTGCAGACATGTACACGAAATACATGCACTCCGGCGCCTTCGGTATAACTGATGCGGCACAGCTTGCCCTGATTGCCGGCGTATTTACCACTTTTGTCGGAGTATTTCAGGGCGCGGTCGCCCTCGGACTGCTGAAAGGATGGAAAGCATTCTGGTATCTGGCACTTGCCTTTACTCTCTTCAGCCTGATAAGCGCCGCATCCAAACTTATCTTCCTCGACATCACCCTCTTTACTGCGGTAAAAGTCATTGCCTATCTCTTTATCCTCTACACACTGATGCGAAAAGACGTGCGGAACCGGGCATTGAGCTGAAATTTTTGCACATATGTGCAAAAATTTCAGGTAACCGGTAAGCCCGGTCCCCTTTCCTCTATCCACTCGAAACGCCCCCCCCCCGACTCAAACACGATACCTATATATACAAAGCGCGCCAAGTAATAATTTATCACCACAAATCCACACTCATACAGAGATGAGCGCCGGACTCGTGACCACAGGAGAAATACAGCCATGCCGAAGAAAAAGACAAAAACCGCGCCGAAATCCGCCATAGGCTCCTGGGCGCTCGAACTTGACGGCGGAAAACCCGCCCGGATGTATGCAGACGAAACCATGCTTGCCCTTCTCGGCCAAAAGGAAAGCATTGAGCCCGAAACGCTTTGCAAACTCTGGTACGACAACATCGACCCCGCATCGCGCGCCCTCATGGAAAGCGCGCTTGAAGAAATGAGCGCGGGCAAAAACGCGGAATGCCATTACACCTGGCACCACCCGGACGGCACACTGCAGCAGCATAGAACCGGAGGGACGCGCAGTCTCTCTTCCCCCGATACAAATACCAATACCATCCGCCTCGAAGGCTGGCACCAGAATATCACCACCCTTGTGTCCCTGAATCACGTTGCCGAAAAACAGCAGAAACAAACCGAAGAACAGCAGCTTGAAGAAGACCTCCAGATAATCGGCGGCCTTGCAAACGACTTCGTCTCCCTCTACCACTTCGACCTCGACACCGGCCTCTATAAAATCTACCGGTTCAACGCCATCCTTAAATCCGTTCAGCACACTCTGGACGAAAACACCGACTTTAATACCGTAATGCGCGAATACGCGCTGGAACTCATCCACCCCGACGAGCAGCCCGCATATCTTGCCTTCGTTGAACCCGCGCACGTGCGCGAGGAACTCGCACATAAAAAATCCATGCGCATCACCTTCCGCCGCAACTTCGACGGCGACTGGCGCTGGATGGAAGCAGCCTACATTAAAACCGAAGACATAGATGCGGTCCCAAGACATATCGTCGCCGCATTTTCCCTCCGCGACGATGAAATCAGAACCGAACAGGCAGTCAGACAATGCTTTGACATTCTGGGCACCGCCACACTGACCCCTGTAGAAGCGATTAACGAGCTCTTAAAGAACGCAGGCGAATTCTACGACGCCGAACGCGCTTACATCTTCGAATACTCGCAGGACCGCATGATGGTAGTCAACACCTACGAGTGGTGCAAAAAAGGCATCGACCCGATGATTCAGCTGCTCCAGAATGTGCCCTCCGAGGTCGTTGACGGCTGGATGGATGAGTTCAGACGCCAGGGCGCCTTCTATATGGATGCGCTTGACAGCGAGCACAACACCGAAACGACGCGGCTCATTCTCGAAATGCAGGACATCGACTCGCTCGTCGCAGCGCCGATTATGAACGGCGACGTTATCGAAGGCTTTATCGGCGTCGACAACCCGAACCGCGCCAAAGGAGACATCGATGTGCTGAAAAACATCGCCGTGGTCGCCTACAGCGAGATTCTGCAAAGGAAACAGAACGACGAGGAACACACCACCCTTGCAAAACTCGCCGACACCTTTGTTTCGGTGTACTACGTGGATTTATCCCGCGACTACATGCACACCTGGAAGATTGTCGATGACTATCGTGAAACCTACGGTGCGGTAACATCCTATTCCGAGTCCATGGGCGGCTATGTCAGAAACAACATCGCCGAACGCGACCGCGAGCGCTGCATTGAGATGACGAGCCCCGACTATGTCCGCGCCCGGTTTAAATCCGCCGACCGGTTCAGTATCGAAATGACCGACATTATGCTGGGAAAAGAGCGAACCTGTGTCTTTGACTTCATCAAGGTAAGCTATGACGGAAACGAGTTTGTTGTCTGTGCAACGGAGGTCACCGAAACACTTGCCAAAGAGCGCGAACAAAAAGAGCTCCTGGCACGCCGGATGGCAATTTCGGACCACTTCCTGAACTCGTTTGATTTTGCCTCCTATGCGGACCTGAAGGGCGGCATGCTTCGTATTTTGCGCGCGCCGGAAAAATACGGCGACACCTTCAAAGAAGGTACGGTTATCTCCTATAAAGAGGTGCTGGACTTTTTAGGAAAGGCGACTGCCGCCTCTGACCTCGGGCGCGTCTACACCTCGCTGCAGCCTGATGCGGTCCGCGCCGCCCTTGACAAAGCCGAAGACGTCAGTTTCACGTTCAACATGAAAACAGGCATCGTGAGCGATGCGGGCGAAACAACGCACCGCTGCACCTTAATCCGCGGCGAGGATGCAGACCATGCGGCGCTTGCATTCCGGGATGTTACCGCGGAAACCCGCGCCGAAAAAGAGCTGCAGGCAAAGCTCAGCGACGCGGAAAAGACAGAGAGCATTATCAAAAATATTGCAAACAAGTATGACATTGCCTTCCGCGTGAATATATCAGATGCTTCATTTACGAATCTGAAAATGATTCCCGGTTCCCAGGGGACAGGCGAGGAGTTTGCCGACTTTAACGCGGCAAAGGATTTCTTTATTAACACGGTCGTCTATGAACCTGATCAAAGCCTTATGCGCACGAAAATGGAGTACGCCTTCCTCCGGGAACAGCTCCGGACGGCGCCAACGGTGACGGCAGACTACCGCACGAAAAAGAACGGCTATGTCTACTGGAACGAAATGACCGTAACCTCTATAGGAAATGACGAAGTTGCCATCGGTTTTGTTGAAAAAGACGAGGAGATTTTATACCGCCTGATTAAAGGCACGCTTACCGAACACTTTGACGGACTGCATGTCATCAACTTCTTCGAAAACCAGATTAAGCAGCTTAAGACCTCAGGATTTAGCCGCGGGCGTCCGGATGTGGAGTCTTATACCGGATTCATGAAGGATTTTGCAGCCTCGCTTTCCGGCGAGGCAAAGACGCATTATCTTCTGGCATCCGACATTGCCGTCGAGCAAAAACTGCTGCAGAATGAAGATTCCTTTGAATACACCTATCTTTCACCGCACATGGGAGCAGAGCCGGTCTGGATGAAATCCGAGATTATCGTTTTGTCCCGGCGCGGCGGCGCGGCAGAGACCGCAGTATTCGGTGTTTCCCGGATTGACACACAGGAACGCGAACGCCTTGAACTTGCCGCTGAAGTTGCACGCCAGAAGGAACAACTCGCCGAGGCGGTGCGCCGCACTGATGTACTGCATGAAATTTTAGGCTCGGTGAAATGGTCTTATTCAATTGATGTCAATGGAAACATTACGGGCATAAACCTTGGAAAAGTCACCCGGGACTTTGAACAGCACATCGCAGATGCGCCGGAAAACTGGAAGGCGCTTCTCCACCCTGATGACAGGGAAAAGACGTTTGCCGCATTTACTGCGGCAGTCACCGACCGCACGGGAAAAACGCCGTATGACGTCATGTACCGGCTGCGCGACAACGCAGGCGGCTGGCACTGGTATCACTCGGCCGGCAGATTTATGCGCCATGCAGACGGCACGGGGGAACTGTTCGGTTTCAGCATCAACATGGACAACGAGCAGGAGGCAAAAGCCGCGCAGGAACGCGAACTCCAGGTCCTCCATGCAAATACGCAGCGTGTACTTTCGCTGTACCAGAACTTTGAGTCACTCTATGATGTAAATCTGGATACCGCTTCCTATACGATTGTGACCAAGGAAGCCACCGATTATGATGCGATGAACAGCGGTTTCACCGACACCGGCGACTTCTTTAAAGACACCGCGGTCAACCTGGAAAACTCCGTCCTCCCCGAAGACCGCGAAGGCATTCTTAAAGTGCTCAACCCCGGATTCATCCGCGAAATCCTTTCAGAGCAGAAATACTTTGACTGGACCTACCGGCTGGTTTTCGACGCGAAGCCGGTCTGGTACCGGATGCATATTGTCTACAAGGACGCAGAAAAGACGCACATCATTATCGGCGTCTTCAACGCCGAAGAGGAGATGAAATTAAAGGAGGTGCTCGAGCAGCAGGAGAAACGCAAAATCGAAGCACTCAACCAGTTCTCCAACGGTCTGTCTTTGTATGCGGTCAATCCGAAGACCGACAGTTATGAAATCCTCAGCCGCACTGAAGAACTGAACAAAAAGTACGGCAAAGAGGAAAGTTTCACCAAAAATTTCATTGCATATGTGACCAGCGACGTCTATCTCGAAGACCGCTGGCGGCTGATTAAGGCGGCCGATGTTGCCACTGTCTGCGACAGGCTTGCCGTCGGCAAGGTGCTTGAAATCGAGTACCGGGATATTTCATCGGGCGTGCCGTTGTGGTACACGATGAAAATCAACCGGTTTGATGAGGAGGAATGTTTCTACTCGTTTGCAAACAAGGACCTTTCGATAACGCTCCGCCGTGTGCATGAGCAGATTGAAAACGATTTCTTTGCCCTCTTTGCCGTCGACCTTGAGACCGGTCTTGCAAAAGCCGTGAAACCCTCGCCATGGTTTGAGACCATACCGGTGGGCAAATCCGCGCCGTTTGCCGGATTCGTGCAGGAGTATGCCAAAAAACTTGACGGCGATGCGCGCGAATACGTAACCCGGCTTGCAGATGTTGAGACCATCAGACGTCTCTTATGCGCCGAAGACAAACTTACGTACTCCTACAAATCACCTCTTGCCGGCGGCGGCGACAAATGGATTACATTTACCATTTATGTTCTTGGAAGAAAAGACGACGGCACGGCAGCAAGTATCGCGGCAGGTTTCAGCTTCATGGACGAACAGGGCAATGAGCGTGAAAAACTCAAAGAGCAGGTGCGTGCCGCGCTTGACTCGGCAAAACTGGAAATCAGGAGAAACGAGTTCCTTACCGATGTGAATCATTCGGGTTCCTGGTCCTTTGATATCGACGCAGAGGGCAGACTTGCCGCCCAGCACCACTCAGACCAGCTTAAACAGCTTGTCCACTGGCCAAACATGCCTGATGACCCGGATTTCTGGATGACGCTTCTCCACCCCGAAGACAGGGAGGCTGCCATTGCTGCATTCAATGCCGCGGTGCGCGACCGGACAGGTGAAACGCCCTATGATGTAACCTACCGGATGCAAGGAGAAGACGGCGTCTGGCGCTGGTTCCACTCTGCCGGCCGCGTCTTCAGGCGCGGGGACGCCTCGGGCGAGTTCTACGGTATGCAAACCGATATCACCGCGCAGATTGAAGAGCGCGAGCAACAGAAACGGGTGCTCGAAGACCTGGTTGCGCGCCGCACGGCGGAACTGGAAAAGCAGAATGCGGCTCTCCTGCGCATGAGCGATGATGTGGTGGAACTTCTGGGCGACGTGGTCGAAAGCCGCGATGATGATTCCGGCGAGCATATCAAACGTGTCAAGGGATTCACCGGCATTCTTGCAAACTCGGTGATGGAAAACCTCCCGGAGTATAATCTCACGCCTGACAAGGTGCACCTGATGACAACGGTCTCCGCTCTCCATGACGTGGGTAAAATCATGATTCCGGATGCGATTCTCTTAAAGCCGGGGAGGTTCACGCCGGAGGAGTTCGAGATTATGAAGACGCACTGCCAGAAGGGCTGCGAGGTGCTGAAAAAAGCGCCGCTTGACTGGAGTGTTGACTACCTCCGGTTAAGTCTGGATGTGTGCATGTATCATCATGAGAAGTGGGACGGCAAAGGCTATCCGTTCGGTCTAAAAGGCGATGAGATTCCCATCGCCGCCCAGATTGTCTCAATTGCGGATATCTATGATGCGCTTGTTTCAAAGCGCTGCTACAAGGATGCGTACTCTTATGAAGAGGCTTTCAGGATGATTACAGCCGGCGAGTGCGGTGCATTCTCAGAAAAGCTGCTTGCCTGCTTTGCGAAATGCAAGGATGAGTTCAAAGAGTACGCGCTGGAACTCAAAGGCATTGCAGAGCATCCGGAGGCGTTTCGCGGGTCTGACAGCGCGATTCCTGCGGAGCTGAAGGCTTCCAGAGAGTCGGTTCTCGCCGGTAAATTCATTCTGGTGGTTGACGACAATGAGCTGGACAGAGAGATTGTCTGTGACCTCTTAAGCGATGAGGAGGTCATTATTGATACGGCGGAAAACGGCGTCGATGCGCTTGCGATTATCAGAAGGCGCGGGGCGGCGTATTATGATATCGTGTTAATGGATGTGAATATGCCGGTTATGGGCGGTCACGAGGCGGCAGGGGAGATGCGTAAAATTGCGGGGGCGGATAAGCTGATTATTTTTGCAATGTCAGCGAATGCGACGGATGCTGACAGGGCTGAGTCGGCTGCGGCCGGAATGGATGCGCATTTAGGCAAGCCGGTTGCGGTGAAGGAGCTGCGGGAACTCTATGCGGGGCTTGTCAGCGAAGGGAAGGAGAAGTAGGGTTTTTGTAACTGTTCCCCTTATTTTTCATCCAGGATTTTTACCACCGTAATTTCATACCGCATCGTCTCCCCTGCAAGCGGGTGATTTGCGTCAATCACGATTTTTGACGGTTTCACTTCCAAAACCGTCACCACATACTGTTTTCCTTTCACCTCAAGCGGAATCAGACTGCCGGGTTCCGGTTCTTTCTCCAGCTTTAATTTGGAGCGCTTTATCGGGATAACCAGATGCTTGTTGTATTTGCCGTAGGCTTTTTCCGGCGCAAGAGTGACAGTCACACAGTCGCCTTCCTCTTTACCCAAAAGTGCTTCTTCAAAGGCGGGGTTAATCATTTTTTGACCGAGAACCACTGACTGGGGTTCACCTTTGGTCGTGTCTTCAAACAGTTCGCCGTCAGAGCGGAAACTTTTGAAATGGAGCAGAAGAGATGAATTATTTTGCACAGGCATGGTATCGAAAATAAAAAATTACCTGGAAGCCGCTATCGGGATAACTATCCGGTGGAAAACACCGTCTTTTCCCTGCTTGAGCATTCTCAGTTCGTAAAAACCGGGACGTTCTACTTCGATGTCCCAGGTGTAGTTTTTACCGCTGCCGTCGCTGGTGACAGAATTACTGGTAATAGAGATTCCGGTTGAGTCTAATGGTTTCCAACGGAGTTTTTTGGGACTGGTGACAGTGACGGTAAATTTTCTTACGCCTGTTTTTTCAATTGCATATGAGTCCATAATGTTACCTCCTTTGTGTTTTTATCACACTGTTTGTGACAAATGCATTATATTAGAATTATCTTTTCGTGTATATAAATGTTTTTGGGATGTTAATATGCATTTTTGAACTATTTCCGGAAATTTTCATTGATAGTTTGTCAGACGCACGTCTGACAAACACGCATTTTACAAATGTATCGTAGTTTGGAAAAAAAGTTCATATACAACGAATTTCAGCAAAATAAGCGCCGAGAGAGAGATTTGAACTCCCGAGGCATCACTGCCAGTGGATTTCGAATCCACCGCCCTTCCGGACTAGACTATCTCGGCATCAGACCTGTATAACAGAATCACGCGCGCATAAATTTGCGCGCGCTTAGTATGTCTGTACGCCACTATTATTTGTTCTTGGAAGTATAAAAGATAGCGGAAAGAGTCCGGGGAAAATCAGTTTCAAAAAACACCGGTGAAACTTTTCAATCGTCAGATACATTACCCGACAAAACCCATATATTATCATATATGGCATCCATCAAAGAATACACCCCCGCAATGCAGCAGGTCCTATCATTTAAAGAGCAGTATCCGGACTGCATCTTATTCATGCGCATGGGGGATTTTTATGAAACATTCTTTGAGGATGCAGTAATCTGCGCCCGCGAACTGGACCTGGTCAAAACCTCCCGCTCGAAAGACCCCGAAGGAAAAGAAATCCCGCTTGCAGGAATCCCGTTCCATGCAGTTGACCTCTACCTTCCCCGGATGATACGAAAAGGCTACAAGGTTGCCATCGTCGAGCAGATGGAAGACCCCAAAACCGCAAAAGGCTGCGTCAAGCGCGATGTGATAAAAGTCGTGACGCCCGGAACCGCAATAGACGCTGATGTGATTCCCGGCGCCTCGGCACATTATCTGATGTCGGTCTCCTTCGACAAAAAGAAAAACTGCGCCGGCATCGCCTTTCTGGATGTGAGCACGGGCGAATTTTTTGTGCGGGAGACCGAGGCTGCCGGGCAAGCGCTTGCCACGGAAATCGAGCGGTACAATCCGCTCGAAATACTGGTGCCGCAATCAATCGACGCAGAACTCGTGACCTTTTTTGCCGCCACGCACAAAGTCATTTCCCCGCTTCGCGCGCCGTATTTTGAAAAGGCCGAAGAGACGCTTTGCACCCAGTTCGGGGTGACGTCCCTTGAAGGCTTTGACACCAGCTCGCCGTTGTGTCTTGAAGCGGCGGCAGCAGCCGTGCGTTATGTAAAAGAGACGCAGAAAACCGATACCGCGCATATCCGCAGTTTTACGAAAAAATACGACACAGACGCAATGATTTTAGATGCGGTCACCCTGCGCAATCTTGAAATCCTCTCGCCCCTGCGCGGCGACCGAAACGACACCACGCTTTACGGCTTCTTAAACCGCACCAAAACCCCGATGGGCGCGCGGGCTTTGCGCACCGCGCTCACGCGGCCGCTAACCGTGATTTCCAAAATCGCGGCCCGACACGACGCGGTTTCCTGGCTCTGTGAAAAACCGGTTCTTTTGATGAACATCAGAAGCCGCCTGTCGCGCCTTTCGGATATCGAGCGGATAGCAGGCCGCATTGCCTATAAAAACGCATCCCCGCGGGATTTACAGGCATTATCTGCAAGCCTGAAAGAACTGCCCGCCCTTGCCGAAGAGCTTGAAGACGCGGGCAGACTCCTTTCAGAGAATATCGCCGCCATCCCGGATTTTTCGGCGATTGCATCCCTGATAGATGCGGCCGTAACCGACGAGCCGCCCCAGGTTTACAAAAACGGCGGCGTTATCCGCCGCGGCTACTCAGCCGAACTGGACGAATACCGCGATATTGTCGCAAACGGCCGCGAATGGATAGCAAATCTGCAGCAGACCGAGCGCGACCGCACCGGCATAAAATCGCTGAAAGTATCCTACAACAACGTATTCGGCTACTATATCGAAGTAACCCGCGCAAATCTCGACAAAGTGCCCGCCGAATACGAACGCAAACAGACCACCGCAAACGGAGAACGCTTTACGATTCCCTCGCTTCGCGAACGCGAAGCGAAGATGGCGCAGGCAGACGACCGCGTTCTTGCGCTCGAAATCGCGCTGTATGAACAGTTAATCGCCGGTCTTGGTGCAAGCGTTGACTCGCTGCAAAATGCAGCGATTGCCCTCGGACAAATAGATATGCTCGCCGGCTTTGCCGACCTTGCCATCACCAACAACTATGTCCGACCGGAACTGGTTGAGACAACTGACCTCTTAATCCGCGACGGCCGCCACCCAATAGTAGAAAACTCCGTTCCGGGAGGCTATGTCGCAAACGACACCGAAATGAGCTCATACGAAAAGCAGATTCTGATTCTAACCGGCGCCAACATGGCGGGAAAATCAACCTATATGCGCAGCGTCGCCCTGCTTTGCATTATGGCGCAGACAGGATGCTTTGTTCCGGCGCGGTTTGCACGCATCGGTATTGTCGACCGCGTGTTTACCAGAGTCGGCGCCTCTGACGACCTTGCCGGAGGTCAGAGTACCTTCATGGTCGAGATGCTGGAACTTGCAAACATCTTAAATAATGCGACCGACAAAAGTCTCATTCTGCTGGATGAAATCGGCCGGGGGACAAGCACGGTGGACGGATATTCAATTGCCCGCGCGGTGCTTGAATATCTCCACGGCAAAGGCGGTCAGGGCCCGCGGACGCTTTTTGCAACACACTTCCACCAGTTGATTTCGATGGAATCCGAACTCAGGCGGGTGAAAAATTACCATTTCGCCGTAAAAGAGGATGCACATGATATTGTCTTCCTGCGTAAACTCATTCCGGGCGCAACCGACAGAAGTTACGGCGTCCACGTTGCAAAAATCGCGGGCGTGCCGAAAAAAGTCCTCACCCGCGCGGAGGAAATCTTAAAAGAGACATTAAGCGGCGAACGCGGCAGCGGGGGCGGCAAATACTACACGCAGATGCTTTTAATCGACGCAGAACCGGCCGCATCGGCTGCAGCGGCTGCGCCGGTTCCCTCGGAGGTGGAAAACAGAATACGCGCCGCGGACCCGTATAATATGACGCCGATGCAGGCGCTTGCCTTTATTAACGAGCTGAAACTGCTTCTGGAGAAAAAATAAAAATGACGCGGATTCATATTCTGGATGAGGAGACGGTAAGCCATATCGCAGCAGGCGAGGTGGTGGAACGGGCGGCCTCGATTGTCAAAGAACTGGTGGAAAATGCAATCGACGCGGGCGCAGCGAAAATAACAGTGGATTTGTCAGCGGACAAAACCGCAGTAACGAAAATCGTTATCGGCGACAACGGCTGCGGTCTTTCGTTTGACGACGCGCTGCTTGCTTTCCGCCAGCATGCGACAAGCAAAATCACCTCGCCCAAAGACCTCGCTGAAATCGCAACGCTCGGATTTAGGGGCGAGGCCTTAGCCAGTATCGCCGCGGTCAGCAAAGTTACCCTCATCTCAAAAGAGCGAAATTCTGCCTCGCCCGAGGCGGTTAAACTCGTAATAGAAGGGGGCGAGGTCAAAGAGCACAAAGCAGCAGGCGCCCCGGAAGGAACCACAATCACCGTCGAGGACGTCTTTTTCAACACGCCGGCGCGCAAAAAGTTCCAGAAAGCGGTTTCAACCGAGCTGTCGCATGTCTATGACATTGTAGAACGCATCGCGCTGGCACATACGGATGTCGCCTTTGTGATGAGCTATCAGGGAAAAGAGCGCCTAAGGACATTTGGAAACGGAGTGCTTGCCGATGTTATCGGCGGGGTTTTCGGCCCTTCCTTTGCAAAGGACCTGATACCGGTCGAAGGCGAATTCGGACTGGCAAAAGTTTCCGGTCTTGTAACAAAGCCTGGCTGCGATATGAAAAGTACGCCGACGCGCTTTTATCTTTCGGTAAACGGCCGCCAGATTGTATCGCGTTCTCTGCAGTGGGCGGTGCGCGAGGGCTACGGCACGCTTCTTCCCAAGGGCATGTACCCCGCGGCATTTCTGGACATTCGCCTCGACCCTGCCGCAGTCGATGTGAATGTCCACCCGACAAAGCGGGAAATACGCCTTTCGCGCGAGCGCGATGTTATGATCTCCGTGCAGGACGCAGTTTATTCCTCGCTGCATGAAGAGCGGATTTTTACCGCCGCGCCGGCCGCCGAGGCGCAAAAAGCAGAGGCGCCGCGCCTTCCGAAACTGGATGATTTTGTGCATGAGGCGGCAGTACCGTTTAAAACAGCGGCGCCATATATTGCGGCGGCTGCAGCGGCAAAACAGACTGAGCGCCAGCTGCGCCGGACCGAGACAGCGGCGCCCGCGCCGGTCACGGCAGAGCCGACCGCTATTCCCGAGATATTAGGACAGATTGGCGGGACTTATATCATCGCCAAAGACGCTGCCGGCAATCTTGTCCTCATCGACCAGCACGCCGCCCATGAGCGCATCATGTATGACCGACTCTTAAAGCGACAGGGCAAAGCAGGGCAGGAGCTTCTTGTACCCATAGAAATTACGCTTACGCGGCGCGAGGCGGCGGCAATGCCTGATATGCAGGAGATATTAGAGGCGGCAGGATACGTTTTAGAGCCCTTCGGCGCACAGACCTGGCTGGTACGCTCAGTGCCGGTGGTCTCCGACCGGCTCGGAGACGCACTGGTCATTCATGAAATACTGGCGCAGGCATTAGACGGCCTTGCATCAGACAGGGAAAACGTGCTCGACCGCGTGCTGAAAACGGCCGCCTGCCGCGCTGTGGTGAAAGGAAATACCGAGCTGAACTACGAACAGATGGCGCGTATTTTGCGCCAGCTGTATGCAACAGAATCACCCTACACCTGCCCCCACGGCAGGCCTACGGTTATTGTGCTTGGAAAAGAAAAACTGGAAAAAATGTTTTTGCGGACGTAAGGAGGAATCCTTACTCCCCGTATTTTTTGCGCGTAAACACTATTTCCATTTCATACAGGGTAAAAACACCCGCCTCAATCTCCCGCTTTGCAAGCGGCTTTATAATATGCTCCTTTACCCAGGCAAGGCGCTCGGGACCGATTGTCAGTTCCTCGCAGGCGCGAAAGACCCCGCCGGTTTTACTAAACGTCAGTCTCGGCGCCCAGCCTGAATTGTCATAGACATACGCCTCATCAACCGCCGTCAGCATATCGGGCAAAAGCTCCGTTGTACGAGCATAGCGGGAAAATATTTTATCATGCGGCACATCGTGACCGTGCTGCGAAACACGGATTTCTCTGAGGCGGTTCGCCGAAGAGGTGAGCACGGCTCCGAGGCGGTTCGCCGAGGAGTTGAGCACGGTTTTTCCGTGCGACCTCTGCCGTGCGATTTACCCGCTCAACATTTATTTCAGGAGACAGCGTGGTCACGTAGATAAGGAGAACATAGTAGCCCAGCTTTTTGGCGCGGGCAATTTCATCCAACCGGGACGGATGGGAAAAAACCGTTTCCCAGACGATATTTTTCCCGCTTTCGAGCGCATCGGCCCTCCACTCATTTACCGCATTCCATGCAGCAAGGTCTTTTTCTTTTCCCGGAGGCATTTTTGCAATTGCAGGATTGGTTGTCGCGCAGATATCTGCATTGATATACGTAAGGTCACAGAATTGTATGCCGTGTGCTGTAAGCGGCGAATCAGGTGTTTTCAAAAAGGTAACGGATGAAGATTTGCCGGAGCCGTTCGGTCCGGCAATAATGACGAATATCTTCATCCTTTCAGCACTTATTCTGCTTCAGTTCATTCATGAGCTGAATGGTCTTTTCTGTTTCTTTTACCAAAAACGCGTACGTAATACTGTAATCACGGACAAATCTATCTTCATCAAAATCCAGCGGACCGCGAGGTCTGTTGCTGTCGTCAATAGTAAGCATAACGTACCTTTCCTCAGTTGTACAACTATAATGCACGTAAAACCATAACTACTTTTGCAAAAAAAGGGACGCCTCCCTTAATTCACCTTAAACCGCAGCAACGCCGCAACGCCACCCAGGCCGGCGAGGCGCTCGCCCGGCTCAAACGCGCCTGAAAGCACCACCACCTTTGCACCGGCCGTCTCTGCCTCCTCAATAAGCCGGGCGACATCCGTATCGCGGATGAGCGAGTCTGCGACTAAAAACGTCTCCACCGCGCCGTAATCAACCGCCGTCTGCACCTCGGCGCGGCCGTAGGCAGCCGCGCCGCTTTGCCCGATGCGCATGAAAAGCTCCTCCATGAATGAAACCTCGCGCGTAAGCTGCACATCCTCTGCAAGCCGCGTCAAAACACCGTTGCCGATAGCCTCCAACACCGCCCCGCGACCCGAGCGGCGCGTATCTGCCGCAAGCATCTTTTCCGCGACGGCGGGGGCGGTATTTTTCACATACTGGATAAAATCATCCTTGACAAAACCCGGCCCCGCGACGACGATATTGCCCGTCACCTTGGAAAGCACCTCGAGCGCCGCGGCAAAAAGCCCCTGGCGCGAATCAAGACCCGCCGTCTTGCCGCTGCCAAGCGTGAACGCGGTCACTTTTTCCGGCCCGAACTGGCGCACCCTATAGATTTCAATCTCGCCGTCTTCAACGGCTGCGATGTGCACAACGTTATTCGTTGACGCACTTACCGCACGGCTGATGCGGTCGAGGTCGACCGCATTCCATTTGCGAACCACCGAAATTTCATAACCCGTCTCTACATTCAGTGTGTGGTGCTGCCCGATGTCAGGACCAAACACAATCACCCCGAAGACGCGAAGCCGGTTTGCATCCGGCGTAAATTCGGATTTTTCGACAGAAACACCGATTCTTACCGGCCGCTTTTCCAGTTTTTCCGCCCGGAGTTTGTCCGTGGGCGCGTCTACGGTGCGCAGCGTTACGGCATACACCGTGTCGCCTGCACCAATTAAGTGCGACAGATGCCAGAGGTCGTCTAAGGATTCGGGCGTGAGTTTGTACTCACCGAATCCGTCACGCTTTAAGGGCTCAGGGGTTTCTGCTTTCATGTGACTAAATCAGAGCCCCCTGGCGGAACAAACGCCGCAACGCTTTCGGTATTCAAAACGGTTTTCAGCGCTTTTTCTTCAGCGTCGGGCAGGGCTTCGCGCAGTCGGCGCAGCACCTTTTTTGCCACGTCGTTACCTTCAAATGTGCCCGGGCGAAGGCGCACGGAGACTTTGGTCTTTGCCTCGATTACTGAGGGGACTCCTCCGAGGACCGCTAAATTCGGCTCGGTCATGATGCCGATTGCAACCTCCAGGGGCACGTCTTTATAGATAGTGCGCTCGCCCCGGATAATGAACGAACCATGAGCAACGAACTCGCCCGCCTCCGGGGTTTTACTTACCTGATTCGGCTGTGCCGCAATTACATTGCCGCTTGCTGCGCCGCCGGACCAAAGCCGCGAATACGAGGCCGCAAACTGCACGGCTTCGTCCATGCGCTCTGTTTTTCCCTTGACGAGAACGACGGATGCGCCGAACACATCGGCGTGGAGGAAGGTGTCTTTTCCTTCCATGTATTTTTTGACCAGCTCTTCGTTCTGGTCCGCGTTTCGCCCGCCGATGACAAGGACGCCGTCGGATGTTTCCATCCACCGGAAACGGTGATACCATTTCGGCTTTAATTTGCCCGGACCGGCCGCTTTTTTCGGCGCCGCGTGTTTGACGCCGGCAGCCATGGCTTTAAGCGCGCCCTCCTTTTTGCGGCGGAACTTTTTCACCACCTCGCTGTAGCGGCCGGCATTGGCTTCAAGTGTTTCATGCACATAAATAACCGGCCGCAGTTTTTCGCCCAAATCCAGCGTTACTGCCGCATTGGCCGCGTCTATTGATACAATCCGTCTGGCTGCCGGCAGGGCGCTTTCTTTCAGAACGCGGCCGATTTCCTGCCAGGACATCTTTTTGCTTGCGGCGTCCAGAATCTGAATGATTTCAGATACCTCGCCGTAGTGCGCGTAGATGATGTCGGAGGTTTCCTTTGCTTCGGCGATTTTGCGCTCGAATTTTTTCAGCGCCTCGTTTTGCTGCGCTAAAATCCGCTCTTCCTTAGACAGCTTCTTTTTGGCCTCAAGTACTTTTTCCGCAGCGAATTTCGGATAATAAGCCTCCAGCGCGGCGCTAAATGAGTCAAAGCGCGCTTTGGGCTCGCGCGCCGGGGAGATGAAAGGAAACGCGCCCTTTTCATCAATGATGCCACCCGCGCAAAGTGAACCAAGCCAGGTCTTCATTGCCTCATAGACCGGCATCAGCTGGGCTTCATCGGCGTATTTGCAGGGCATATTCTTTGATACGCCGGAAAGCCGGCAGATTTCCTCAGAAGGCACTCCGCCAAGTTTCAGCTGTATGGCAAGGGCGCGGACAATATCGTTTTCCTCTTCGGTAATAAGCGCCTTGAATTCCTCGAAAGAATACGCGCAGGGGTCTTTTGCGGTTAACTCATACTGCGCGCCGGGGATAACGTTTCGCTCGCGGAAGCGTTTCTGCGAGAGCGCGCTCTGGATAATGCCGTCCTGACGGGTTAAAATCAGGTTGCCCTCGTCAAAGAGTTCGATGACAAGGTTGTATTCAGCCGGCCCTTTGCCGATGGTAAAAACCAGCACCCGCTCGATTCCTTTCTGGAAGATATTGAGTACCTTGCCGCCTTCGATGTATTTGCGCAGGTACATGGAGTAGCCGGAAGGATTTTTCGGCGCGGGGGGGAGCTCAGTTACCGGATGCGCGCGGGAACCGGCGGCGGCATACAAAAGCAGGCGTTTTTTGTTTTCGCCGTTTAAGCGGAATCCAAATTCTGTCGGGCTGTATTGATATATTTTGCCAATCCAGAGCGGGAGCTCCAGCTTTAGTTCCGCGCAGACCGCGCGCAGGTCGACGCCACTCATTCCTGAAAGTATTGCCATATCTACAATATTATAGGCTTTGTAAGAATAAAAGAGCGTCAGATAAGTTCCGGGAAAAATAGAAGAGGGGGGGATTTACGCAGTTGTGGTTTCGGCTGCGGCTTTGGTCGGTTCTGCTGCAGTCGGCGCTGCTGCAGTTGGTGCAGCAGTGACCGGTGCCGTTGTCTGATCCGGTGTCGGGACAGGAGTATCTTCGTTTCCTGCGTTAAAGGAGGGTATCGTATAATCCGGATTTTTCTTGTAGACTTCAACAGTGAAGCCGCCTGATTCATCCGGTGCGCTGTAGACTTCGCTGAACCCTGCTTTCTGCATCTGGGTGGTGAAGGTGTCTGCATTTGCTTTTCCATCGGCATACACAGCGCAAATAACCGTATCCACATTTTCTTTAAAGAAAGCACTTTCTTTTTGCACGATAGTATGTTCGCTGCCTACAGCGGTCATAATAATGGTCAGGTTCTTATTAGTAAACCCTGCATCTTTTGCAACTTCTTCAAGAGAGGTGGCATCAACTAAAACGGTGTCTTCCCGTGCAGTGGTTAATACTTTGTTGTTGAGGATATTGCTGGACACCTGCATTTCGACCTTCTCCGCGCCGTATGCAACTGCTGCTTCAAGGAAAGTGCAGCGCAGGTTGTTGACCTCCTGGGTTTTCTTCAGTCCCTCCTGAAGATGGGGGTTTGGTTCGATGGATACCTGGTCCACAGGATAGGTGAGCAGGTCGTTTACAAACGCGGAAAGTGCGCCGATTCCGCATCCTACTTCGATAACCGGGTTGTCTCTTGGCAGATAACTTTCTACCGCAGAAAACAGTACCGGTTCGTAATTATTCGGGTTCAGCAAAAGTACCCAGATAATATCGTTAGAGACATAAGCCGGGTCAACAGAAATAATATTCCCGCGGATTTTTACTTCGTCGGGAGTGGGGTTCAGTTCGGCTATGCAGCCCGAACTGCAGACGGCTGCAATCAGCAGAAAAGCAAGGGCGGCAAACAGCCATGATGTTTTATACATAGTACTACAGTATTTGTTTGCTATCTATTTAGTAGTATTTGAACCGGGCGGTTAACGCACAACCCTGTGCAGTACTTCTCCGACAAGTGTCCGTTTCAACTCTATCGCATTGTACTGGCACATTTCATGGCAGCAGTAGCATCTGATGCAGTTGGTCAGGTCAAACGATGCTTTGCCCTGTTTGATACTCGCGGCCTTTACCGGGCAGATTCGGACGCATTTGCCGCAGCCGATGCAGAGTTTGGAATTGATTACGGGGCTTGGCGCATAGAGTTTTCCGGTCCGCTGCAGTTTGCGGTAGAATTTACGTATCGGGCGGGTCTCGTTTTCGGGATGGCGGTAGGTTGACGGGTGCACGAAGTCGGGGATGGGCACTATTTCGTCGCCTTTGACGCAGACTTCGTCAATCAGACCGCGGCGAAGGGCGGCCATGGTGGTTCCGATGCATTCGGGGCTCATGGAGATAAGTGTCTGTGCAGATAGGTCAAGTCCGTAGACGGATTTCGAGGCAAGGATGTAGCCCACCTCGCGCGGGTTGCCGCCCTGGGGGCCGTCGCCTTCCATGCCGACGACGGCGTCCATGATGCAGAAGTCGGGTTTAATAAGCTCGTTTAAGTCTACGAGCATCTCTGAAAAGTCCATGCTGTCGGGGAAGCGGGAGTGGAATACGGGTTTGTCAAGTCCGGGGACGACGCCAAAAGTGTTTTTAACGGCGCCGGAAAAGTGGGTAAACATGTGGGTTTTGAGTTTGCATACTGATATTACGATGTCTGCATTGCAGACGGGGTTGATGACGGTGAAGCGTTTCATGATGACGCCTTCGGCAAAGGATTTGTCCTGTGAGCCGGTGTCAAGGTTCGGTTCAATGCCGAGGTCTTTGGCTATTTCTTCGATGCCGCATTTTTTATAGATTTTTTTGAGGGAGTGGACGCTGTAGACGATTCCGGCGCCGGGGCTGTCTGCAATGGATAAGATGCCTCCGGCGTCTTTAATGATTTTGCCTACGGCCCAGATTACGCTGGGGTGAGTGGTTACGGCTCGTTCCGGCGCGGCTTCGGAGAGGAGGTTTGGTTTTATGAGTACTTTCTTTCCTTTTACGTCGGGAAGGCCGCCTGCCGCTTTTATCGCTTTGCGTACGGCGTTAAGGACGGTTTCCCGTTCGTAGGTTTTACAGAGGGCCGAGCCGGTTATTGTTTTCATGGTATCGTATTCTATAGATGCTTTATTTGTTTGTGTCTTCTTGTATAAAATGTTTTGACTTCGCCTTTACCCCCGCACAAACAGCGGCGTCATACTCTGAATCGACTCACGCTCCCCGATAACCACCACAAGATCCCCCGGACAAAGCCTCGTCTCCCCGTCAGGCGACACAACCGCATCAGCCCCTGCTTTTCGCACCGCAATCACCGAAACACCGAAATCACCCCGCAGATGAACCTCTGAAAGCATCTTGTTTGCAACAGCCGAACCCTCTTCAACACGCACCTGCTCGACAAACGACTTGTTCACCGACTCTTTTTCCTCACTTCTGCGGATATTTAACAGAATCGAGTTCATGAACGAAGAACCCCGGTCCTCACGCTTGATGCGCGAGTTAATCGGCGTCTCAATATACTTGTTGTACATATCGTTACGCAGCTGCTGCGCATACAAATCAATATCCTGCAGCGGCACCTGCTCATTGGATAAAATACGCCGAAATGCCTGAATAGCCGCTTCACGCTCATCCACAATCACCTCATCAGCCCCCAGCTTGTAAAGCGTCGGCGTCTCCGCAATAAACCGTGAGCGTGTAATAATACCAATCTTCGGATTCATCCGCCGCGCAAGAGAAATAATCGCCTTCACCGAATCCATATTCGGAATACTGACAACAAGCGTCTGCGCATGGGAAATATCCGCAAACTCAAGCATCGCCTTATGCGAAGCATCACCGTACACAATATTTTCCCCCTTCTTTCGCTCGGCAGCCACCGTATCAGGATTCATCTCGATAATGATATAGGGCATCTGTACTTTTTTCAGCGCACTTGCGACATATCTTCCTGCAAGACCATATCCCACAATAATGACATGCGAATCACTCCTCTCACACGACACATAAGTCCCTGCGCCCGGCTGCTTCTGCTTCGTATCGTCTTTGGAAACCGCTGCCGCGGCTTTGGGTCCCAACTTTATCAGAAGCGGCGTAACAATCATCGTCAAAAGCGCAATGCCTAAGAAAATCTGATACACCTCCTCTGAAAGGAACCCGAGATTCATCCCCTCGGTACCCAGGACAAACGAAAACTCACCAATCTGCGCAAGGCCTATGCCGGAAAGAAGCGCAGTGCCCGCGGCAACATGTCCGATTGCTTTGATGGAAACGAAATTGACCAGGGACTTGATAATAAGAACCGCCGCCGCAATTAACACAATCGTCACAATATGCTCGAAGAAATACGACAGATTCAGCATCATGCCTATGGAGACAAAGAAGAAACTGGTTAAAATGTCACGCAAAGGCATTACCTGACCGATAACCTCATGACAGTAGTCCGACTCGGAGATGGCAATACCTGCCAGAAACGCGCCGAGTGCAAGGCTGATGCCCGCAAGCGACATTGCTCCTGCAATCCCGAAACAGATGACAACAACCGTAATAATAAACAGTTCGCTGCTTCTCGTCTGGGCAACTTTCTGCAAAATCCGCGGGACAAGATGAATGGCCGCCACGAGCACAATAAACAAAATAACGATACCTATGGCAAGGTCAATCAGTGAATCGACAATACTCGTATCGGAGCCGGCAAGTATCGGGCAGATGAGCATCATCGGGATAACCGCAAGGTCCTGGAATATCAGTATGCCTAATGCAATTTTGCCGTGGCGCTGTTCCGTTTCGCCGCTCTTCTGGTAAAGCGAGAGGACGATGGCAGTCGACGAGGTTGCAACCATCATGCCAACTAAAAAGGATGTGTTAGGAGAGAGCCCGACGATAAAGTGCATTATCAGCCACATTGCAATGGTGGTCAGACATACCTGTATGCCTCCTCCGATTAAGACGATGCGTTTCATGGAGAGCAGGTTTTTCAAGGATATTTCAAGTCCGATGGTAAACATCAGCAATATGATGCCGAGGTCGGCCAGTAGTTCCACCTGGTCGGTGGTAACAAGTCCCAATACGGAGGGTCCTACTAGTATGCCGGTGATAAAATATCCTATAATCAGCGGGAGTTTGAGTTTGCGTCCGAGAAAAATAACCAGGATGGCACAGACCAGCACGATGAATACGGAAAACATGAGGGCTGCTTCGCCGGTGAAATTGTCGCCGATGCTGTGTATGAAATCTGACAGGGGATTGGAAACCATGGGTGATCTGCCTTTTGTTAGTATACTATTAGAGATGAAGGGTATAAATAGATGCGCACACATGCGCACATGCACCTGTGCACACCTGATTATGCATAAATCTATTCCATAGAAAACACCAATATATTGTACCGTGCCGCACGAATACAAAAAACCCAACTACCATAAAGCCGCAAAAGCGGCCGATAAGAAAAACGGGAAAAAATCCTTTGACAAAACCCCGCAAAACTCAAGGCGGGCGCCAAAAAAAGACCGCAAAACGCGGAGTGAGCCGGTAAAATCCCTAGGTCTTGAGACCACCCGGAAAGATACGATGCGCGCCGATATCATGAAATGGTTATTCTGGTGTCCGAAATGCAATATTCCGCTGATTGCAAAAACCTGTTTCTGCAATGCGGATTCGATAAAAATACCGCTGCAGCAGCCCTATGATGTAAGACCCGCGCTGGAGGCGGATTACGCATTAATCCGCCGCCTGGTACAGGACCGATTCGGCGAAAAAGTAACGCTGCCCAAAATCCTTGTGCTGAATAAAGAGGGAGGGCTTGACAGAAACGACCTGATTATTGCAAACGGCATCCGGTTTGCGCGTCTTTCTTTTAACCCAGTCGAGCGGCGCTTTGCAATTGACATCGAGACAGAAGCCCTGCCGTTTTTCATCGGCAAGGCAGACAAGGGCATCATCAATCTGGAAACCGATGCACAAAACCTGCCAGAGGGACGTCTCGGCGGCAAAAAAGTCACGGTGGAAAACCGCGGCATTTCAGACGGGTGCGTGATTGTGCAGTACAAAAACAAGTACGGTACCGGCATTCTGAAAGGAAACACGCTCAAAATCAAGGAAATAGGCTCGGTTGAGCAGGCATTGACGATGCCAAATCCCGGTTGGGACGAGGTCGTGGAAAAGAATGCGTTCCATCTGAAAAACCTTGAGCGCACAGCAGTACGCGAAATCCGGGCGAATCTCTCCTTAAAGCCGAAGGTGAACTGTTCGTTTTCCGGCGGAAAAGACAGTACCGCAGTCTGGCATATTGCGCAGAAAGCAGGCGTCACGGAGGCGTTTTTCATCGATACAGGTCTGGAATTTCCGGAAACAATAGAGTTTGTCAAATCGCAGAATGTGCAATTTATCGAGAAGGCAGGCAATTTCTGGCAGGCGGTGGAAAAAGCAGGCCCGCCGGCAAAAGATCACCGCTGGTGCTGCAAGCTGCTGAAATTAAATCCGCTCAAGGTGCACCTGGCAGAAACCGGCGAGTGTCTTACGGTGCAGGGCAACCGCTGGTATGAGTCCTGGAACCGCGCGGGAATTGAGGCGGTAACACAGAATCCGGCAAATCCGCTGCAGATGAATGTATCGCCCATCCGGTCCTGGCGGGCGCTGGATGTGTTTTTGTATCTGTGGCTGCGTAAAATCCCGTATAATCCTTTGTATGCGCGCGGTTACGAGCGCATCGGATGCTATCTGTGTCCGGCGATGCTTGAGTCGGAGCTGGAGACGATGCACAGAACCCATCCGGAAATGGCCGCACGCTGGGATGCGTTCCTGAAAAAATGGGCGGATGAGCGGGGATTGCCGCGGGAGTTTATCGAGTGGGGGCTGTGGCGCTGGAAGGAGCTCCCCCCCAAGATGCAGGAGATCATCCGGGAGAAAAAGCTGAATTTGTCCGGGGAGCCAATCCGGCGCAGCACGCCGGCGTCGGTTGCCGCGCTGATGCCGAAAGGGAAGGCGGGCGATGTTGTGGAAATTGATGAACCAGAACCTGCGCCGGCGCCCGCACCAGCGGTTGACGTAGAAAAACTGCGCGCGGATTTTCCGATGATTGGTGAGGAAATCTATTTCGACAGCGGCGCCACGGCGTTTTCGCCGCGCGGGGTTATTCATGCGTACACGGATTTTGAGGAGAATTACCGCGCGAATGTAGGGCGGGGTGTGCATCGCCTGACGCGGATTGCAACGCAGAAGTACTGGCATGCACATGAAAAGATTGCATCCTTTATCGGCGGGGAAGAGGGTATAACGGTTTTCACGAAAAACACGACGGAAGCGGTAAATATCGTCGCGCGCGGCCTGGATATCAGGCCGGGTGATGTGATTGTCGTATCGGTGCTCGAGCATCATTCGAATCTGCTTCCATGGCGCGCCCTGCGCGACTTTGGCGCAGTGATTAAGGTTGTCGGGCTGCGCGAGGACCTGACGCTTGATATGGATGCTTTGCGCGCGGTGTTTGCACAAGGTGGGGTGCGGCTTGCGGCGGTTACACATGCATCCAATGTCTGCGGCACAGTAACACCGGTACCTGAGATTGCGGCGCTGTGCAAAGAGTACGGCGCGCTTCTCTTCGTTGACGGCGCGCAGGCTGCACCGCATATGAAACTGGATATGAAAGAGCTTGGCTGCAACTTCTATGCGTTTTCCGGTCACAAAATGTACGGGCCCACGGGAACGGGGGTTTTGTGGATGAAGGAAGACATTTTAAAGCCGTCAGTCCTCGGCGGGGGCATGATTGAGTCAGTAAGTGACACGGATTTTGTGCCGGCGAAGGGTTTCCACAAGTTCGAGGCAGGCACGCCCCATATTGCGGGGGGCATCGCTTTGGGCGCTGCTGCAGATTATCTTGTTGAAATCGGCATGGATAAAATTGCGGCGCGCGAGCGGATGTTGACACAGCGCCTTATAGACGGGCTTGAAAAAATAGAGGGCGTGCATCTGTATGTGTGCAAAGATGAGAGACGGCGCATCGGGGCGGTTTCTTTCACGGTGGACGGTTATGCCCCGCATGAAATCGCAGAATGGCTTGACGATGAACATGGCATTGCAGTGCGCTCCGGTATGCACTGCGCCGAGCCGCTGATGCGCTACCTTGGCGCGCGCGAGGGAACCGTGCGGGTGTGCGTGTCGTTTTTAAATACGGAAGCGGAAATAGATACGCTCGCTGCGGTGCTGAAAGAACTGTGCGGGTGAATAAGGAAATCCCGCACACCTTTTTTTACAGATTTTTTAAAGCCTGACGAACCAAAAGGAAACTACCTGATTAAAACACAAGAAAAAGAAGTGCATCGACCGGGACTCGAACCCGAGTTTAGGCGTTGGCAACGCCTAGTGATAACCTCTACACTATCGATGCTTGCAGTTGTTCTTACTCCTGTAAGAGTTGCGTAAATAAGGTTGACTTGTGAGTATTTAATACCATCGATTTGACATCCCGAAAAAAGAAAAATTATGCATCCTCTTCAGACGCAAGCGAGGCCGACTCATAGGTTTCTCCCGGATGATTCAGATGCCACTCCGCCCTGCGCAAAATCCCGTGGAAAGTGCTTGCTTCCCGCACTGTAAGCCGCGTTCTGCCGAAAATTCGCTTCGCAAGAAGCATCGTTGCCTCCCGCTTTTCCATCGGATGCTCCACTGCATCAAGGAACCGGCTTATGTGGTCATAGAGCGCATCCATCTCCTGCCTGTTTGCAACAAGATACTCACCGCGCGCAAGATGTGCAAGCTCATAACAGACCACACCGATGGCATGCGAGATATTCATAATAGGATACTCCTCAGACGTTGGAATCGTGCAGATAATATCAGAGCGAGCGATTTCCTCATTATTTAACCCCCAGTTCTCCCGCCCGAAAAGAATCGACACGCGCCCGTTCACATCTTTAATCATCTCACGCAGCTCCGCGGGCGAATAATACGGCATTCTCGTAGGATTGGAAACTGATTTTGCAAGACCGCCGGTGGTCGCCACCACAATATCAGAGCGCGCGATTACCTCATCAAACGTAAGCACCTCCGCGTTTGCCAAAACATCTTTTGCATGCGACGCGCGCGCCTCGGCCTCGACGGTTATCTTCGGCGGATTAACTAAAACCATATGGTGAAATCCGAAATTTTTCATAACCCGCGAGGCAAATCCGATATTTCCCTCATACAGCGGCTCAACCAAGACTATATCTATATCCGGCATGCAAGAATTATTGGCGTTGAAAAGGTATCTTCATTACGCTCGAAGAGACATGTGCGCGCGGACCTTGTGAAAAATCCTTATACGCTTTTACATCCAATTATAGTAGGAGATTTTTCCAAAATGGAACGAATGGTTGGAACCGTTGCCAGAGGAATCCGTGCACCAATTATCAGAAATGGTGACGACCTGGCAGAAATTGTTGTAAATTCAGTCATTAAGGCGGCAGAATCCGAAAAATTCCAGTTGCATGACCATGATGTAATAGCAGTAACCGAATCTATTGTCGCACGCGCGCAGAACAACTATGTCACTGTCGACGACGTCGCAAAAGACGTGCAGGCAAAATTCGGCAAAGGAACAATAGGCGTAATTTTCCCGATTCTTTCCAGAAACAGATTTGCAATCTGCCTGCGCGGCATGGCAAAAGGCGCAGACAAAATTGTACTGATGCTTTCCTATCCTTCAGATGAGGTAGGAAATCACCTTGTGTCCTGGGATGCACTTGATGCTGCAGGAATTGACGCATACAGAGATGTGCTTACCTTACAGCAGTACAGAGACCTCTTCGGCGAAAACAAACACCCGTTCACCGGTGTCGACTATGTCCAGTACTACGGCGACTTAATCCGTGAATGCGGCGCGGAATGTGAAATCATCTTTGCAAACGACTGCCGTGCAATTCTTCCGTACGCAAAGAAAGTCTTAAACTGCGATATCCACACCAGAGAAAGAACCAAGCGTCTCTTAAAAGCTGCCGGTGCGGAAATTGTCCTCGGCATGGATGAAATCATGACGTCGCCAATCGACGGAAGCGGCTACAATGAAAAATACGGTCTTCTTGGCTCGAACAAGGCAACCGAGGACAAACTGAAACTTTTCCCGCGCTCCTGCGAGCCGTTTGTCACCAAGATTCAGCAGATGGTGCTGGACAAGACCGGCAGACTGGTCGAGGTTATGGTGTACGGCGACGGGGCATTCAAGGACCCGGTAGGAAAAATCTGGGAACTTGCAGACCCGGTGGTATCTCCCGGATTCACCAAGGGACTTTCGGGCCAGCCCAACGAGCTGAAACTCAAATATCTCGCGGACAATGATTTCAGCGCGCTCAACGGCGACGCGCTTAAAGCGGCAATCAAGGACCGCATCAAGGAAAAAGACGGTGACTTGACCGGTCAGATGGTATCGGAGGGCACTACTCCGCGCAGACTTACCGATTTAATCGGCTCGTTGTGTGATTTAACTTCCGGTTCCGGCGACAAAGGCACCCCAATCGTTCTTATTCAGGGTTATTTCGATAACTATACCTCTGAATAAATTTCTTTTTTCCTCATTTCACAAAGATAAACTATAACAGGTAGTACCGCTAATTATCTGTTATGAAATATAGTAGCATTTGCTGCGCGGTTGTGCTTGCTGCAGCACTGGTGTTTTGCGCCGGCTGCGCGACCACGCCGGGTCAAAACCCCAACGACCCGATTGTCGGAACATTTTATTATTCAAACAATGTGCCTTATCTCGGGAATCAGGGGGATACGCTGTATTCACTGGCCTATGTATTTGCATCCGACGGCAGCGGTGTGCAGAACTGGACGGCAACGGACGAAAGCCGGACTGAATCCTTTAAAATCTCCTGGACAAATCTCGGGGAAAACCGGTACATGGTAAAAATTATCAATCCGGACGGCGCCATTTACGGGGAGAATCTGTACTTAAACGGTGATATTCTCCGCTCGGAAACGGATGATAAAAATGACGGCGTATTTATCAGAAATATTAAGTCGACGGGATTTATCGCGACAGGCGACCCGGTTGTCGGAACATATGAGTACTCGACGCAGGTACCCTATATCGGGCAGACGGGCGGGGACCTCTATTATCTGTACTATGTGTTTGATATGAACGGAAGCGGGCTGCAGAGCTGGTATAAGGCAGAAGACGGCAGTTTAACCAGCAGATTTGACATCTCCTGGACAAATCTCGGGGATAATCTCTATATGATTAAAATTATCAATCCTGACGGCACTATTTTCGGCGAAAATCTGCGCCTGGACGGCGATACGCTCCGCTCGGAGACGTATGAGGCAACCATCGGGGAGTTTGTCCGGGTGGATAAGGTAATCGGTAAATAATCCGGCAATCCTTTTTTGGCAAGAAGATAAGTATAATACGAAGTATCACCCATATTTCTGTATGAAAAAATCAGGAATACTGCTTGCAGCATGTCTGGTTGTGTCATTCTGCATTTTTTGTGCAGGATGTATAAATATGCCGGAATATGATATTACCGACCCGATTATCGGAACATACAAATATTCGCAGGATATTCCGTATTTAAACGAGGAGGGCGGGAAGCTCTGCACGCTTTACTATGTGTTTGATATGGGCGGAGAAGGGTCGCAGTACTGGATAACCACTGACGGCAGTGAGACTAAAGTGTTAAAGACGGCATGGACAAATGCGGGTGAAAATCTGTACATTGTAAAGACGATTCTGCCGAGCGGAACGATTTACGGGGAAAATCTCTATCTTACCGGTAATGTCTTAAAACCCGAGGTCAGCATGAGAAGCAACGGTGCTTATGTAAAGATGGCAGGCATTTCGCAGGACTGAATTTTTTTCTCTTTTTTCCCCGGTTTAACGCAAAGATTTATTACTCATTCAGTGCATACTATGAAATATGAAAAATGTAAAGACCTCTGTTGATGAGAAGGGTATTCTTACCATCACGATTGACCTGAACAAGGAATTCGGTCTGTCTAAGTCCGGAAAGACCATCACCATCGGTTCAACTCTTGGCAACAAGCCGGTATCGCGCAAGTACCCTGATATCAGAGTCGGTGTGAACGTATACAAGAAAAACAATAAGGCGGAGTAAAGTAATTCCCCTTAAATTACACTCTTTTCAGAAAAATTCCAGCTATGCGTCCGTATATTATCATTAACGCTGCAATGAGCCTGGACGGCAAACTTGCAACACGTATGCACAAGCAGACCAGAATTTCAGGACCGGAGGACTTCGCGCGTGTTGACCGGCTCAGAGCCGAGTGCGATGCGGTTATGGTCGGCATCGGCACGGTTTTTTCCGATGACCCGTCGCTTCGTCTCAAAAATGAGGAACTTGAAGTCGCGCGCGCGGCGGCAGGTAAAGACGTGCATCCTATGCGCGTCGTGATTGATTCAAAGGCGCGGATGCCGCTTGACTCTGATATGTTCAAAAAAGGGAAGGGCAGGGTAGTTGTAATTACCTGCGAGGATGCAAATGCGCATGCGTGCGCCGAACTTGAGGCGCGCGCTGTCGTACTGAAAGCAGGGCGCGAGAGAGTCGACCTTGCGGCGGCGCTTGAAAAACTCGGCGCCCTGGGTGTCAAAAAACTCATGGTCGAGGGAGGTGCCACGCTTCTCTGGTCTCTGATGAGTGAGCGCCTTTTTGATGAAATCAGGATTTATGTGGGCGCCTTAATTATCGGGGGGCGGGATGCGCCGACGTTTGCCGACGGCGACGGGTTTGTAAACCCGGAGGATTTCACGCGCCTTACGCTGAAAAGCGCGGAAAAAATCGATGACGGCATTCTGCTTACCTGGATGAAAAAGTAAACACTGATATTTACGCAGGAATAAAAACTATTACAATGTCTGAGGAGAAAAAGAGCCTGTCGGCAAAAACAATCGGGATACTGCGCCAGATTGCGTATCTTATCGGTCCGCTGGCGGTATTCGGGCTTCTTCTCCTGGTTCTCCTTATACTGTTCCCGCCGCTTGCAGGGGAAAGCGCGCCCGGGATGCAGTGGACGGTTTTAATCCTGTTAATGGTGGCATATATTGTGCCGCCGTTTGGTAAGGAAACAATTGTTCCTGCCATGATGTTTGGCGAAAACATCCAGCATCTGCTGGCCGATGTGTTCCACATGAGCATAGATACTTCATCTATTTCCGGCTATCCGGTATGGGTGATAATCTTATGTATTGTCGGCATTGATATTCTTGTATCTGCATTCATTACGCTGAATTTCTCGCTGCTTTTGAAAATCCCGGTGGTAGGACCGTGGCTTCGCTGGATTATGCGTTCCGCGCAGAAAATCATGGAAAAGCGGCCGTGGATTGAGAGTCTTTCAAGCGCGGGGCTGCTTATTTTCATGTATATTCCGCTGCAGGGCTCGGGCGCTATGACTACCTCGGTTATTGCGCGGCTTTTGGGATACAAGCCGGTGCATGCAATAGGGCTTGTAGCCCTGGGCAGTCTACTTTCAACGCTTACGGTGATTTTCGGGTTCTCGGTGATTATCGAGGCGTGGAATGTGCATCCGCTGCTCGGGATTTTAATTGCACTGATACTTATTGCGGTAATTGTGGTAATTGCGTATTTCTGGAGCAGATTTACGCGCAAATTCCTGAAGCCTGAAAACTTATGAGTGATTACTATAAGCAGGACCTGAAAACAAGACTGGCTGCTTCCACCGGTGTTTTGGCAGTTCTTGGTCTGCTGCTTGCTTTTTTTTTCAGGCTGTTTCTTTCGTTCTGTGAATGGGTTTCGCTGATTATTCTGCTCGGGGTGTATATGCTGCCGGGGTTTGGCAAGGAAAGTGTCCTTCCGGCAATGCTTGGCGGGGGTTATATTCTTGATGCGCTGGCAAAACACGGTATATCTATTCAGGTGACGCTGCCTGCAGCAGGCTATCCGCTCAGGATGGCGGTTTTGGGCATTCTTGCGGTCGATATGGTTCTTGCGGTACTTATCTCCTATAATTTTGACCTGCTGTTGCAAGTGCCGCTGCTTGGACAGGTGCTGGATTTTTTCACCCGCAAAACTACGCATCTTCTTGAAATCAAACCGTGGATTAAGGGGCTTGCAGGCACCGGGCTGTTTCTTTTCATGTATATACCTTTTATGGGGTCGTCTGCTATCAACACTTCGATTATCGGGAGGATTCTTTCGATGCATCCGAAAATTCTTATGCCTATTGTCTTTAGCGGCAGTATTCTTGCAACACTGACGCTGGGGCTTAGTATCGAAGCATTGATTGCGCTCTGGCTGATTAATCCATGGATTGTGGTTCTTGCAGCCGTTCTGGCTGCTGCTGCCGTAATTCTTGGAAGATTTCTGTGGAAAAGGCACGCGCAGGGAAAAAAGGAGGGGTAAAATTATTTGTACCCGGGTTCATGCACCCAGGCATTGGATACGTTGGTGATTTCCGCCATAATCCGGGCGAGTTCTTCGGGGCTTTCACGGTTATCTTTTGCAATCCATGCCTGCATGACAAGGAAGTGAGTGTAGTTGAGATACTGGAGGTATTCGGTCGGAATTCTGGAATGCCGTTCGATATCGGATAATTTTTTGTTGTTTAAGTGGAAGCCGTTCCAGAGAATATCACGGACTTCCTGCTGGAACTGTACGCTGCCGTTTTTGCCGAAAAGAACCTGTGCAGGTCTGATATGGTTTTCAAAGTAGGTTAGAAGCGCAATTACCCGCGCAAGTGCTGCTTCGCGGCCGGTTCCCGGAAAGGAGGCAGAAATCACGGCTGAAATTTCTTCTTTCATCTGTTGTTCAATGGCGGCAAGCAGTTCGGATTTCGTATTGTAATGTTTGTAAAAGGTCGCTCTTCCGGTTCCGGCCTCTTCTGCGATATCTTTTATTGTTACTGCTTCATAACCATATCTGTCAATCAGTTCCAGCAGCGCATTGCGCAGCTTTGCTTCTGCTTTCACATATCTTTTGTCTGATTTGTTGGTTTCATGCATCATTTTATCAGTCTCATTGAGTGAAAAGATTAGTATACTATATGTCTATTAGTCAAAAGGGATAAAGATTACGAATGAAAACAGAAAAAAGTATCTATATGGTCCTGAAACAGGACAAAAAAGGGTGATGTGTTCTTTTCTATCCGGTGGAGAAAATGTTCAGATGAATTCTGCGAAATCCATATCGCGAGTGATAACCGCATCGCAGTACACACAGCGGTATCCGCGCGGATGGGAAACAAATCTGCTTTCCACCGGTTCTTTGGTGTTTGTTATGCAGTTCGGGTTCGGGCAGGTGATAACGCCTCTGATTTCTGCGGGGATTTCAACGGATTTTTTCTCGGCGATTTTGAAATCGCGGATAATACTGATAGTTGCGTTCGGTGCGATTAACGCAATTCTGTCCACTTCCTCTTTGGAAAGTTCGCGGTCTTCGATTTTTACTAGGTCTTTTTGTCCGCCGCGGGAACTGACAACATTGCAGGCGAGGGTGAATCGGGTGGTTGAGCCCTTTAAAAGCCCTAATATGCGCAGGACAACAAGGCCCTGTCCTGCGGTAATATGGTCGATTACGGTGCCGTTTTTAATCGGGGAGATAACAATTCCCTGGGAGATATCAAGATGCTTCACTGGCTCATCACCTCGTTTAACATTGCCATGCGCACCGGTATGCCGTTGTGCGCCTGTTCAAAGTATTTAGCACACGGGAGGGCGTCAACGCCGGGGTCGATTTCGCCCACGCGCGGCAGAGGGTGGAGCACAATCATGCCGGGTTTTGCCGTTTCAAGAAGTTTGGGTGTTACGCGGTACATTGCACTGTAATTGGCAAATGCAACCGGGTCGGGCAGTCGTTCACGCTGAAGGCGGGTGACATATAAAACGTCGAGTTCGGGCAGGACTTCTTCGATTTTTTCATGACAGATGAGTTCGATTCCTTCTTCGGACAAATCTTCGCGCAGGTTTTTGGGGAAGTCAAGTCCTTCGGGCGCGATGGTATGAATCCGGATGCGGTTGTATTTGGAAAGCGCGAATGCAAGCGAGTGGACGGTGCGGCCGTAGCGCAAATCGCCGAGCATGCCGATGTCGATATTTTCCAGCGGCATGGATTCCCGGATGGTGTATAAATCAAGCAGTGTCTGCGAAGGGTGCTGTCCGGCGCCGTCGCCGCCGTTAATTACCGGTACAGTTGCAACCTGACTTGCAAGACGGGCGGCGCCTTCTTTGGGGTGGCGAAGGACTATGGCGTCTGCATAGCCGGAGGTGACGCGGATGGTGTCTGAAAGTGTTTCGCCTTTGGAGATGGAAGACGCCTCGACCGAGCCGAGATTCAATACGCCGCCGCCCAGGCGCATCATGGCAGAGGAAAAGGACATTCTGGTACGGGTGCTTGGTTCAAAAAAGAGTACGGCAAGAATTTTTCCGTCGAGTTCACGGCCGGTAAAGTTGCCGCGGTCAAATTCCGCGGCAACGGATAGAATATGGTCTATTTCCCCGCGCTCCATGTCGCGGACCGAAAGGATATTTTTTTGCTGCAGTGTCATGACTAATACTGCATTACTATTGGGTTGGCAAAGTGTAAATACCTGTGGAAAAAGAGAGAGGGGATTAGACTTTATGAAGTTTAATCGGGATGTCCATGTTAGCCATGGAATTGTCGGTAAGACCATGCTGATAGGGGTTGACAACCATGTTTATGTATGCTCCGTCGCAGGTGAACTCAATCAGTGAACCATCGTCCGTTGTTCCGGTAAACTGATTGTTTCCTTTGTATTCCCAGATAACATTGATGTAGAAAGAAAGCGATTCATCCATAGTGGGGACATCATCAACAGTACCCCAGAACGATGCAGTGAAATCATCTCTTGCCTCTGCATTGAATTCAGACGGCATGGTAATTGACGTAAAAAGCACTTTTACTGATATCGGGTCATTGCCATACCATTTTCCTGCAAGAAGGGAAATACCTTCTTTCTGCAGGGAAGTCAATTCTGCGCCCGCAGCAGGTGTCTGAATTAATCCGGTGGTTGCCTGCGGTACTGGTGTTTGTACTGCAGCCGTTGGTGCTGCATATGTCGGTGCTGCGGATGCGCCCTGGTTTCCGGAACCCAGATTAAAGGTAATCATTCCGGTGCCTACCATCACAATTCCGGCAATTATAACAACTGCAAGAATACAGACAGCAGTAATAGCTATAGTCGTTCCTTTTGACATAGAATAGTATATGCGTGACTAAGGTAAAAAAATACCGGATGAAAAAAAAGAGGGTTAGATTTTGTTCAGTATAATCGGGATGGTTGTGTCCGGATAGGAAGAGTCAATATTTTTTTGCAGATTGACGTTCAGGGTTAGTGTTGTTCCATCACAAGTGAAAGGGATAGTTGAACCGTCGCCGGTAGTTGCAATAAAGTTCTGGCTGCCGGTGTACTCCCAGGTTATAGGAAGAACGAAATTAGTCGGAGAACCGCCGATGTTTACTTTTCCGCTGAGGGTTCCGGTAAAGTCGGATTTGCAAACTGCGTCAAATTCTCCGGAAGCGACAAATAAAATCGTCTGTGAACCGTGCCAATTTCCGGCAAGAAGGTTAATTCCTTCTTTCTGCAAAGGAGACAAAGTCGGGACTGGTGTGGGTGCAGAAGTCGGATTGTAAGTGTACTGCGTTGTCGGATTTATTGTAGGAGTAACAACCGTCTGTTGTGTCTGGGTAGGCAAAACAGTAGGCGGTATTTCTGTATAAACCGATGTCGGATTTTCCGATGCTGAACCAGAAATCTGCGGATTTATCGTTTGCTCTGCAGTCGGCTGCAGAATTTCTGTATAAGCAGGCACTGGAGTGTCCTGAGTAGATTGCGGCGAGGTGCCGGCGGCTGCATTATGCATATTGATAATAGCTACAGCACCGGCTGCGCAAATTGCAGCGGCTGCGATGCAGATGCAGATACATATCAAGAATACGGGAAGTTTCTTTGTCATTAATTATAGTATTTGGCAATCTGGGTTAAAAAAGTAATTGATGTTATTTTTTACACTGGTGGTGTGGTCTGCATTCTTTGCACACAATAGCGCCGCATTTTTTGCAACGCATAACTTCGCTTGCCCTGAATTCACGGCCGCATTCGGAGCATGTATGCAAACGGGGTTTGCGCGCGGGTTTTGCAGGGGCAGATGCCGGAGCGGGGATGGAATCAGAGACCGGAGCAGGTTCAGGTTCTGCAACTGATTCGGGAACGGGTTCAGGTTCTGCAACTGATTCGGGAACGGGTTCAGGTTCGACAACAGGTTCTAAAACGGATTCGGATTCAACTACTGGTTCTGAAACGGATTCAGATTCAACTACTGGTTCTGAAACGGATTCAGATTCATCATCAAAACCGGATTCATCCTCTGAAACCGTAGCCGCAACAGTGCCAATCCCCAATGTAGCAAGAACTGCAGCTGAAGAATATTTTGTACCGTCAAATTTCGGAGAAGAAGAAAACGACGCAGGTTCAATGACAGGTTCAGAAACAGATTCAGATTCAGCAACCGGTTCAGAAACAGATTCAGTTTCAGCAACTGGTTCGGAAACAGATTCGGATTCAGCGACAGGTTCAGGAACGGGTTCGGATTCAACAACAGGTTCAGGAACGGGTTCAGATTCAGCGACAGGTTCAGGAACGAGTTCGGATTCAGCGACAGGTTCAGAAACAGAAGTAGACTCAACATCTGAAATCGCAGCCGCAGCAGTACCAATTCCTAACGCAGCAAGAATAGCAGATGCTGAATATTTTTCACTGTCGAATTTCGGGGAAGAAGAAACAGATTCAGTTTCAGCGACCGGTTCGGAAACAGATTTGGATTCAGCGACAGGTTCAGGAACGGGTTCGGATTCAGCAACAGGTTCAGGAACGGGTTCAGATTCAGCGACAGGTTCAGGAACGAGTTCGGATTCAGCGACAGGTTCAGAAACAGAAGTAGACTCAACATCTGAAATCGCAGCCGCAGCAGTACCAATTCCTAACGCAGCAAGAATAGCAGATGCTGAATATTTTTCACTGTCGAATTTCGGGGAAGAAGAAACAGATTCAGTTTCAGCGACCGGTTCGGAAACAGATTTGGATTCAGCGACAGGTTCAGGAACGGGTTCGGATTCAGCAACAGGTTCAGGAACGGGTTCAGATTCAGCGACAGGTTCAGGAACGAGTTCGGATTCAGCGACAGGTTCAGAAACAGATTCAGATTCATCATCAAAACCAGATTCATCCTCTGAAACCGCAGCCGCAACAGTGCCAATCCCTAATGCAGCAAGAACAGCTGCTGAAGAATATTTTGCACCGTCAAATTTCGGAGCTCCAATCGTTGACTCCGGTTTTTCTTCCACAGTATATTCTGCCTCTGCAAATTCATCATAAACTGAATCCGAATCGGAATCAAACGCAGAAGCAGCGGCAATGCCAAGCGAAGCAAGAACAGCAGATGCAGAATATTTTGCGCTGTCAAATTTCGGAGAGGAAGAAAGCGGCTCAGGCTCTTTAACAACTGATTCCAGATTTGAATTTATACCAAGCGAGTCAAGAACCTGATTCGCATTATATTTGGAAGAAGCAAACACAGGTGCTGCAGAACCTGGAACTGAATCAGGAACTGCTTCATTATCTTCAGCCGGTGCGGGGGCAGGTTCGATGATATCAGAGACTTCTGAAATTGGTTCTGACTCTGCCGATTCAGAAACAGAAATAGATTCGTCCATAAATTCCGCAACCGTTTCCTGTTCCAACTCCAGCTCCGGCTCAGGGGTTGCAGAAACATCAACTGCAGACTCACTGCCGCATTCAGATTCAGGCATAACCGAAGCAGAGATATTTTTTCTGCTGCTAAAAGAAACCCGGTTGCCGCAGGATTTACAGAATTTATCACTAGATACGAGAACTGCCCCGCAATACGGACATGCATCTGCATTCTCAGCAGAATCTTTTGCGCGTACTTTTTTTACCGCCGGATCACTGAAAGAAAAACCCGATGCCTCAGGCATTTTTAAAGCCGCAAAAGCACTGCTTCGCAGATCACTCTTATTTTCCTCAATCAGCGTGCCGCAGTTTGGACAGATATATGTATCATTACTGATATGCACACCGCAATTTTTACACCGCATACTTATAGAATATATATATGATACCGGAAGATAAAAAAAAGTATGGCTTACCTGTATAAGGTAAGAGTAATATCCTGATTATAGATAGAACTTTGCATAAGACCGAGTTTATATGCATTAAACACTGTCTGAATCTGAGTTCCCTCCGGATTCATAACAAACCCGACCTGGTTGTTTCCATAACAACCGACATAATTTCCATCCCCGATATTTTTCCAGGTAAATCGCTTGTCTAAATGTATGTCTTTACCGAGCGCATGAATTTTTCCAACAGCTGTAGCGGAAAAATCTTCAAGAAATGTTATCACGCATTTTCCCGAGGCCAGGAACGGAATATTTTTTGAGCCGTGCCAGATACCCAGAATTTTTTCAGCAGTCATTTCGAATATATTGTACCTGATAAAATAAAATTATGTGAGTTAGAGTGTATTTCATATTGAAATCATAGTATAGCAT
>DALTWG010000048.1 GCA_029987245.1 Methanocorpusculum sp.
TCTTTAAACACTGATATACTAATCATATATGGGCGTACACCTTTTCTGGGATGCAAGAGTACCGCAGGGACTTTCCGCTCCGGTCTCCGAAGAACTGTCTGCAATACTTGAAATGCCTGTTTCACGTATTGACAACGGCACGTTTCCGTATGACGGCTATGACTCGGTGCGGCGTCAGTCAGATGCCGTAAAAATTCTGCAGAAACTGGATTTATTCAGAAGTCACATGCCGGAACTCTTTAAACCGGCCGATGTCGATATGGAATATTACCGGAAATTCTGCCACCTGCATGAAAAAATTCTGCTGGTAACGCCGGGGGATTTGTTTGAATCGGGCACGGATTCGGTTTTCGGGCTTGCCTATCCGAAACTCGGCGTTGCCGTTGTTTCACCTTACCGGCTCTGCAACGAATTTTACGGATACCACGCGGATGACAATGAGTTAATCAACCGGCTTGCGCGCGAAGGCGCGCATGAAATCGGACACCTCTTCGGCCTCGGCCACTGTGACAATCCGCAGTGTATTATGTACTGTCCGGCGAATTTCGATGATCTGAACCGGAAACGCAATTATTTCTGCGGAAAATGCCGCCATATTCTCTCCGGGGGAAACAATGAGTAATACCTTGAGCACTGTTTCCTGGGTGACGGTTTCAGGATTCGGTGCCGATATCAGGACCACCAAGGACACATTAATTATTTCAGAGCGCGCAAATACGCGCTATTACCCGTTAAACGAAGTAAGCCATCTGGTAATCTGCGGCGGCCATTCTTTGCAGACATCTGCTTTAGCCGCACTTCGCGCGCGAAATATCCCGGTGACCTTTTTTGATGCGCGCGGAAAAGTTGTCGGCACACTTTCAGATGAAAAAAAGCCGGGGCTCGCTGAGCGCCAGCACTCGCTTTCTGTGCAGAAATTTGCGCTTTCAGTCATTTCAGCCTCCATGGATGCAAGAATGCTTTTTTTGCATGAACTTGACGATAAAAAACCGGAAGGCATTTTTTACCGGGGCGAACTGGAAATTCTGACCAAATCGCGGTCGGAACTTGCCTATCTCGTCACCATGCAGGAATTTTCCCGCGTCTTTTCGCTGAACCGCAATATGTATTATGAGATTTTAGCGCGGGCCGTCCCAAGGGAACTCGGATTCCGCCGGTTTGCAGAGTCCGGCCCGTATTCTGACCCGGTAAGCGTGCTGTTTTCACTCGGCTACGCGGTTTTGTATGCGCAGGGCGCTGCTGCCTGCACCGGGTCGGGACTTGACCTGGACTGCGGCGCGCTGTTTTCAAAAACAGGCGCGTGCGTCTATGATATCATTGAAGCGGCAAAACCTTCGATGGTTGACCGGGTTGTAATCGGTATGGCAGCAGAAGGCGCACTTTCCGGAAAATTCGAGACCGGCCCGCGCTGCATTATAGCAGACGAGGTCATGACGGAATTTTACCGGCGCCTTAAGGCAGGCGTGAACCGCACTGTACTGGAAGAAAACGTGCGGCGCTATGCCGATGCGGTAAAAGGCATTTGTGCGCCGGAATTTCATTACTGATTTTCTCTATTTTTCACCCCGGAAAAAATTCCGCCCGAAAACAGCAACACTCAATACAGGTTACACCAAATATATAACGTTATGAACAGGGGTTATGCTCTTATATTAGGCATTGCAGTTTTTTTGATACTGCTCATTGCCCCGATTGATCTGCCGCAGGAGGCGAAACTGACGCTTGCCGTCACTGCCATGATGGTGGTGTTCTGGATTCTGCAGCCGATACCAATCGAAGCGACAGCTCTCATACCACTGGTGGCATTTCCGGTCACCGGCGTTTTGAGCGTCTCAGCCGCTGCCGCGCCTTACGCCGACAAAGTCATTTTCTTATTCCTCGGCGGCTTTATGATTGCAATTGCCATGCAGCGCTGGAATCTGCACCGCCGCATAGCATTAAAGTTAATATCCATCACCGGTACAAGTCCGGCACGCCTGATTCTCGGATTCATGATTGCATCCGCCTTTTTATCCATGTGGATGTCAAACTCCGCAACCGCAATGATGATGATTCCGATTGCAATAGCGATTGTTGCAACCGTTCTTCCTACCAAAAACTACAAGGAAATGGACCCGCAGCAGAAAGCCTTTGCCGGATGTCTGGTGCTTGGAATCGCTTATGCGTGCGGTGTCGGCGGCATTGCAACATTAATCGGAACCCCGGCAAACGCCGTATTTGCCTCGCAGCTGCAGGCATTCTTCCCTGATGCGCCGCCGGTTGACTTCTTCCGCTGGGCATGCTTTGGTGTGCCGTTTGTTGCCGTAATGCTTATCATTATGTGGCTGTGGCTTACCAAAATCGCCTACCGCAAGATGCCTAAAAACCTTGACAGAACTAAAGAAGCGCTTCAGCATGAGATTGAAAACTTGGGTCCCATGTCCCGCGGTGAGAAAAACACGTTCTTTGTGTTTATTCTTGCAGCATTGATGTGGATCTTCCGCGAAACAAAGGAAATCGGCCCGATTACCATTCCCGGCCTTGACATGCTTTTCCCGGGCATTGACGACTGTACGGTTGCAATTTTTTGCGCCATTCTTCTCTTCGTCATTCCGGTGTCCTGGAAGAATCAGGAATATACCTTAAACTGGCAGTGGGCTGTGCGGGTTCCGTGGGGAATTCTGCTTCTCTTTGGCGGAGGCATGTCAATTTCAGCTGCGTTTAAGTCGAGTGGTCTTTCCAAGGCAATCGGCGAGGCATTTGCCGGCATCGATGTCCCGGTAATTCTGCTGGTGCTGCTCCTGGCATTCGTGGTCATGATTCTGACCGAGTTTACGTCCAATACAGCGGTTGCAAATATCATGCTGCCGGTTATGGCGGGAGTTTCAGTCGGTCTTGGCGTAAACCCGATGATTCTGATGATGACCGTTGCAGTCGCCTCTTCGCTTGCCTTCATGCTTCCGGTTGCAACGCCGCCGAATGCGGTTGCCTACGGCACGGAATATGTAGAAATGAAAGATATGCTAACCGCCGGCTGGTTCCTGAATCTGATAGGTATTCTGCTCTTTACCCTGTTCCTGTTCACCGTCGGGCTTGCGGTATTCGGCATGGGTGTGGATTTGCCGGCATGGGCTCTTGCTGCAATTACGGGATAAAAATACCTTTTTTGGCTGCCGCCAACCCCTCTGTTTTTATAATCTTAGAAAAAATCCGTCAGACTCTTCTGCCGGCACCGTGCAAGAATTTCATCAACCGTCTTCCATGTCTTGCGCGCACACGCAGGCGCCTCCCCGTGTTTTCTGACATATTCCTCCAGGAATTTTACCGTCGCCGGGTCCGCGGGATAGCCTGACCCAATCTCCCCGTACTCCTCCTTCAGTTTTTCAATCTCCCGGTCGCGCGTAACCTTTGCAATAATACTTGCAGCACCCACAATCAGATATTTGTCATCCGCCTTATGCTCGGAAATAACCTCCGCATCTATACCCGACGCCTTCATCACATTCACCCCGAAACGCTGTGCATTCACATCGCAGGCATCAAGAAAAACCCTCTGCGGACACAACGCACGCACAACCTCCGCATGACACGAAACCGTAAACGCATTCATCGTCGAAGGACGCGCATCAATTTCCTGCGCGGATTTTATCACCGCACAATATTTGAACGAAGACGTCAGCACCTCGAAAATCTCCCCGCGCTTTTTTGCCGTAAGCTGCTTTGAATCCTTTATACCGAGATTTTCAAGCTCCGACACATCTTCAAGCAGAATACCTGCTGCGACCATCGGACCAAGCACCGGCCCTTTTCCCGCTTCATCGACACCGCACAGCAACATCTTGCATATAGATTCGCATGGATGAACTATAATACCTTTCAAATCAAATCTTATGTAATGTATCTTATTGTTGTAGGGCTCTCAGGCATCGGCAAAAGCTTAGCGGGGCTTGCAGCGGAAAACGGCCACTCAGTCGTGGTAATCGACCGGGACGAAGACAAATGCAATGAAATACTTGACGCAAACGACCTTCTTGCAATCACCGGAAACGCAACCGACAAAAGCGTTCTGGAAGATGCCGGCATAGAGCGCGCAGATTCGCTGGTTGCTGCAACCAGCAATGACGCACTCAACCTCATGGTCTGCTGGCTTGCCAAAAAATACGCCGTGAAAAATGTTGTATCCATTGTAAACCAGAAGGAACACTCCGAACTGTTTCGCGAGGTTGGCGTTCGCATCAGCGAAAGCCCTGATGAAATTGTTGCGCGCAGTCTTTTTATGTGGGCTCAGAGTACTGATATGCAGCTTCTTGCCTCCATAGAAGGCGGCAGTATTTTTGAAACCACCATTCAGGACGGGGCAAAAGGAGCGGACAAATCCATCCGCGATGTTGCCTCGCCCAAAGATATGCTCTATATTGCAATCAAAAGAGGCGGCAAACTCATTATCCCGTCGGGAACCGTTGTCTTTATGCCCGGCGACGTTATCACCGTCTTTACCAAAAAAGAGACCGAAACCAAATCCATAGATTTCATGAACGAATACTTCCATTAACTTCTATAACTATTTTTATTACCTGCCGCGCCAAATGATATTTTATGAATATACTATCCGTTTTCCGCGAGCACCTGTCTCTTGTACTCGCTCTTGCAATATTTGTGATGATAGGCATTGTCAGCTGGAAATATATCGCAGTAGCTGTTCTTGCCGTCTCAATTTGCGTTATTGCAATGCCCTTGTATCGCAAACTCCGTAAAAAACTCCCCGCGCCTCTTTCCTCAGGGATTGTCACAACCGCGATTTTCCTCTTCCTCGCAGGCATTTTTACCCTGGCGGTCGCGGAATTTACCAATAATATCGCCTTCTTTTCCCAGATGGTGACAAGCATTGTCAACCGTGTGGTAGAGATTTTTGCAATTCCTGTAACCGATGATTTGTACACCACCATTACCGGCTTCATTACCTCGATGATGTCATCCTTTTCCACCGGTATATTGGGCGTGGTCGCAAATGTCGCCTCCATCTTTTTCGGCTTTATCCTGCTGTATGCCGTATTATATCTGTGTTTCATATTCGGCGACGCAATTGTCGCGGATTTCCGTTCGATTATCCCTGACAAATCCCGCGCAAATATCGAGGTAATGGCGCAAAAGACCAAGGGAATCCTCTTTTCGATTTATGTGGTACACGTCGGTCTTGCCATGCTGGTCTTTTTGCTTGCGCTGATTTATGCAGCCATTCTCGGATACGGCCACATACTGTTTATTGCGATGCTCTGCGGGGTTGCAGCGTTAATTCCTATGGTCGGCGCGGTAATTGTGCTCGTCTTTATCGGACTGTATGCACTTTCCATAAGCGACTGGTACGGGCTGATTATTACCGCAACAGTGGGCTATTTCCTGCTTTCGTTCCTGATTGATTTCATTCTGCGCCCGAAACTTACGGCAAAAAAAGTGCAGATTCGCCCGATGCTTACCTTCATCGGATTCTTCGGCGGCGGCGCCACCATGGGTATTCTCGGATTTATTTTAGGTCCGGTGTTTGTGGTGCTTGGCGTAACCGCCTATGAAGTATTCTTTAAGGAGATGCGTGAAGTTAAGGCAAAAGAAGATGCTGCGGTTTTAAGCGAGGCGGGCGATGCGGGCGGGGCGCAAAAGTAAGCAGCCCTCACCCTCCCCCGCCTAATGAAAGGTATATCTCTCAATACAACCTATACATAATTATTATTCAAGGTTAAAGGTGAATAACAAAATGCGACTCGTCATGAAATTCGGCGGAACCTCCGTTGGAAACGCCGATGCAATCAGAAAAGTGATTGCCATCATCAAAGAATCACGCGATGCGGGAAACCAGCTTGCCGTAGTAGTATCCGCGATGACCAAAGTCACCGACCAGATAATCGAAGAAGCCGAGCACATCATCAACGTGCCCGAATCAGACAACATCAAAGAGTTCATCGAATCGCTTCGCAAACGCCATTTCGAAGCCCTCCGCGAAGTTGCCCCCTCCTCCTTCCAGGAAACCGCGGAACACATCAACGTCAGACTCCAGCGTCTGGAAAACATCCTGACAGCAGTCCACAACCTGCGCGAACTTACCCCGCGTTCCCGCGACTACATTATCTCCTTCGGTGAAAAACTCTGCGCACCGATTATTTCTGCCGCGCTTCGCGAAGTGGGTATTCCCTCCTTCCAGATAAGCGGCTGCGATGCCGGCATTGTAACCGACGGCGTCCACGGCGCCGCAACCGCGCTTTCCGAAAGCTACCCCCGCATTGCAAAACGCATCGGCTTAAAAGTTTCCGCCGGCGTTGTTCCGGTAATCCAGGGCTTTGCAGGCTGCAGTCTTGACGGCGTGGTAACCACACTCGGCCGAAGCGGCTCGGATTATTCCGGCGCCATTATCGGCGCCGGCATCGACGCGGAACAGATTATCATCTGGACCGACGTTGACGGCGTCATGACCACCGACCCGAGAATGATACCCGAAGCCCGCGTCATTGACTCCATCTCCTTCCTTGAAATGATGGAAATGTCCTACTTCGGCGCAAAAGTCATTCACTCCCGCGCCCTCATTCCCGCAATGGAGAAAAACATCCCGGTATACGTCAAAAACACCTTTAACCCCACTCACCCGGGAACCGTTGTCATCCGCGAAAGCCATGAAGACAAACGCATTGTAAAATCCGTTTCGCTCATCAAAAACAGCTGTCTTGTTACCATCAGCGGCTTTGCAGCAGGACGGCCCGGTGTCGCCGGCGAGATTTTCTCCGCCCTTGCCGAGGCAGACGTCAATGTCATGTTAATCAGCCAGGGTTCCTCGGAACTCAACATCTCGCTTGTCATACTTGACGAACAGATTTTATCCGCCGAGCAGGCGTTAAAGAGAGTCAAGACACAGAACCTGATTAAAAAATACACCTTCAATAAAAAGGTCCATGTGGTAAGCGTTGTCGGCTCCGGCATGAAAGGAACCCCTGGCACCTTATCGCGCATCTTTGACGGCCTCGGCAAAGCGAAAATCAACGTGCTGATGCTGTCGCAGGGCAGCGAAGTCAATGTTTCCTTCGTCGTCTCCGACGAAGACGGACCCAAAGCCGTGCGCGCCATCCACGACCAGTTCAAACTCGCCGAAGAGGACGATTAAATGGCTTACTCGTACAAAGACGCCGGTGTCGACATCGACCTTGAAGCAGACGGGGTAAAATCCCTGATTCACATGCTCTCCTACCGCCGCAGCGGAGCACATAATATGGTAGGCGGTGTGGGGCATTTTTCAGGTCTCATTGATTTCGGCGACAAAGTGCTTTCCATGTGCACCGACGGCGTCGGCACCAAAATGCGCATCGCCGATGACATGAAAGACTGGCACACGGTTGGTATCGACTGTATGGCGATGAATGTCAACGACATGTATGTAATGAACATTGAACCAATTGCGTTCGTTGACTATATTGCAACCGAAGGCATTGACAAGGAACAGATGGTTCAGATTGGCATCGGTTTAAACGAGGGCGCAAAGCTTGCAAACTTAAACATTGTGGGCGGCGAAACGGCGACGCTCAAAGGCATGATTAACGGTCTTGACCTTGCGGGCACCTGTCTTGGCGTGCAGGAAAAAGCCAAAGTCGTTACCGGCGAAGAGGTGAAGCCGGGCGATGTCATTGTGGGCGTTGCAAGTTCGGGCGTGCACTCCAACGGTTATACCTTAGCCCGCAAGGTTGCAGAAGAAAACGGGGGCTACGCAGCGGTTCTTCCATCCGGAAGAACCGTTGGCGAAGCCCTTCTTACCCCGACGCGGATTTACTCGGAGGTGCTTGATGTCTGCAGCCGTGTGCATGTTCACGGGATGTGTCATGTAACCGGCGGCGGTCTTTTGAATTTCCTGCGTATTACGGAGTACGGTTTCAGTTTCGACGCGCCGATGGAAGTTCCGGAGATTTTGCAGTGGATTGCGGACAAAGGCGAGCTCTCGACCAACGAACTCTACCGGACTTTCAACATGGGTATGGGCTTTGCATTTATTGTTGCGCCGGAGGACGCTGATAAAATTGTTGCGCTGGTAAAGGGCGCAAAGGTTGTGGGAAAGGTAATTCCGGAGCACAAGGTTTTGCTGAAAGGCGAAGAGATTAACTGATTTTTTTCCTTTTTCAATCCGAATACAGAAACTGACAAAAAATAAAAAAAGTAAGCATTATCTGTTTTCACGCAGAGTGTACTCTTTATCCTCGTCAATCAGTTCAATCAGGGCATCGGCGATTTCAGGGTCGAACCGCGTACCCTTTCCTTTTATAATTTCGCTGCGCACAGCATCCTGCGGAAGATATCTGCGGTATCCCTTGTTTCCGGTCATTTCTGCATATGCATTGGCTAACGTAATAATCCGCACCGAAAGAGGAATTGCATTTCCTTTCAGTCCTTCCGGATATCCGGAACCGTCATAATTTTCATGATGATAATGTGCACCTGCCGAATACTCTGCAAGTTCCGACATCCCGCCCAAAATACCGGCACCGATTAACGTGTGGGATTTAATAATACCAAGCTCATCAGAAGTTAACCGTACCGGTTTTGAGGTAATTCTGTCAGGAATGCTGATTTTTCCGATGTCATGAAGCAATGCTGCATAATAGAGATTTTCCTCATCCTCCTTATTTAATCCCAGTTTTTTGCCAATCATACAGGCGTATTTTGCCACACGCATGGAATGGTTTCTGGTGAATCTGTCTTTTGCGTCAATGGCCCGTGCCATGGTCTCAATAGTCTGCTGAGCCAAATCCTTATACTGTTTCAGACGCTCGTCTGCAAGACCCGTTTGTTTTTCGACTTCGCTTTCAAGAGACCGGCGCAGGCGCACCAGCTCAATCGCCCGGGAAATACGGCTTTCCATGACTTCTTTAATGAACGGTTTCCTGAGATAATCAAACGCCCCTTCCTTAAAGCAGCGAATTTCCGTTTTGGCATCATCGTCTGCCGTTACAAAAATAACCGGTATTGGTTTCCAGCGCGGATTTTCTTTCAGTATTGTCATGAACTGAAAGCCGTCTGTTTCCGGCATCCGTATATCAAGAAGGATTAATGACGGAATTGTTTTTTCAAGAATGGTCTGTGCTTCTTCCGCTGATGAAGCAGTGAAAACAGTATAGTTTGTTTCCAGAATTGATTTTGCAAGGTCCTGTGCTATCGGTTCATCATCGATGATTAAAACAGTGTCCATTTTTTCCTCCTCATATGTTACTGCCAGACATTATGCAGTGATACTTTACTATAGTATTGTATGTTTTCAACTATAAATGTATAGTTATGCCGGTGCCGGTTTTTCATTCATGCTTTTTCCCCGCTCGATATCTTAAATGCCAAAAACGTGTTTGCCCAACACATTTTTGGTACAAAAAACGTGTTCGACACACACGTTTTTAATACTTAAACGACATACATATAACCATGAGACGCCTGCTCTATGCCGACCTGGAAAAATGGAAAGAGACCCCCACTCACCTCCCCGTTATTTTACAAGGTGCCCGGCAGTGCGGAAAAACCTGGCTGCTGAAAACATTCGGCGAAAACGCCTTTGAAGACTGTGCCTACTTCAACTTCGAGCACACCCCGCAGTTAAAAGACATATTCGCATCCGACCTTGACGTGCACCGGATTGTATCCACTCTTTCTCTCCTGCGCAAAAAAACCATTGAGACGGGAAAAACCCTGGTGATTTTTGACGAAGTGCAGATGTGTCCGCGGGCACTTACCGCGCTGAAATATTTTGCAGAAGATCTGCCCGCGCTGCACATCGCAGCAGCCGGCTCTCTCCTTGGCGTCGCCCTGTCGCAAATGGGAGCGGGAAATTCCTATCCCGTGGGCAAAGTCAAAACACTTACCCTTCGCCCGCTGAATTTCGAAGAATTCCTGCTTGCGCACAACGAAGACCTGCTCATTGACCATGTCAGAACCAATCCGTATGATGAAGCGGTGCAGACTATTTTTGCCCCGCGGCTTGAATCACTTCTGCGTGATTATCTGATTACAGGAGGCATGCCGGCCTCTGTTCAGGCGTGGATTACCTCAGGAAACATCGGAGAGGTTGAAGAGATTCTTACCTCCATCGCCGCCGATTATGAAAAGGATTTTGTCAAATATGCACATGCATCAGAGTATCCGAAACTTCTTGCCGTCTGGGAGGGGATTCCGGCGCAGCTTGCGCGGGACAACCGGAAATTTGTCTTTTCGCGGATAAAAACCGGCGCACGTGCGCGTGACCTGGAAGATGCTCTTTACTGGCTTTTAGGCGCCGGCATTGTGCAAAAAGTTGCAAAAATCGAGCGGCCGCTTGTTCCCTGCTCTGCATATGCTGATTTGAGTTATTTCAAGATGTATCTTTCAGACGTGGGGATTTTGCGAAAACTTGCGGGATTCGGCACGGATGTGTTGTTTTCCTCAGACGAGGCAACAGCTTACATCCGCGGGATGCTTACAGAAAATTTCGTTTTAAGCGAGCTGCTTGCATCCGCTCTTGGAAGCGCCGGTGTCTGGTTCTGGCGCTCAAACAATTCGGCCGAGGTGGATTTTGTGATTCAGTGCGGTTCTTCTGTTGTTCCGATTGAGGTAAAGGCAGGGAAAAATACCCGTTCGAGAAGTCTTGGCGAGTACCGGAAAAAATTTGCGCCGGCAGCTGCTTTGCGGCTGAGTCTGATGCCGGCAGGTGTGCATAAGGATAATTTCGGAACGGTGGTGGATTTGCCGCTGTATCTGCTGTGGGCAGGGGAAAAGTATCTGTCCGGGGCACTTTCGGGGCAGTCGGGGGAGATAAAAGGGGCAATAGTATGAGCCCCAAACGGCAAAGGGGCAAAGATATAAGCAGGGGCAGTTATTTCAAGACTATACATACCGCAGGAAAAATCATCAGTCATACTATCAGCACAACAGCATTATTCCATACAATACAGCAAGTCCAAAAATAACTGCCCCCGCCCGTAGAACTGCCCCTTTGGCAAATGGAGCCCGCAGAATTGCCCCCGCAAATCTCCCCGGGGGCAGAAAAAAGAAAATTACTGCCCCGCAAGCACAGACTGCTGCTGCAAAGGAGCAACAGCATACGTTGTTTCCTCACCCGGTTTGTGCGGTCTGCTTTTTTTCAGCGTCAGAGAACAGCCCTTCACCTTCTTATCCACAAACTCCCCGAGCACCCGCGACACCTGGCGGCTTGTCAGCGTTCCTTTCGCCGCACTGTCTACAATCTTCTCGGGAAAAGCATCCAAAAGCCGCTCGCCAAACTTGCCCTCGCGCCGGCATGCACCAAGTTCCAGAAGCTTTTCCGTAAGCTTTTTGGGCGTAAACGCCTCTTTCTCAGCCCAGCCAAAGAGCACGCTCATCATCTCCGAAAATTCCGTATCAACCTCGTTTTCCTCTAAAAGACGCGGTTCAAGATTTTCCAGCAGATGCGAATACCCTGCAGCTTTAAGCACCCCGCACGCAAAACCGTACAACTCCCGATACTCGTTTGCAATACCTGAGAGAGCAAATTTTGGCGAGCCTTCGTCTTTCCAGTGCCGGATAAGCACCGCAAACGCCCATGCAAGCATCGGATGCGACTCTTCTGCAAACTTTTGCAGCTCTTCCCTTGTTCTTGCGTAGTGCAGCTCCGAATAGGAAACGGGAGCCGAAAGCCGGATAAGAAGAATTCTTCTCACAGCATCATCGAAATTGCTGATATTAACGCCGTTGACAATAAAAAACGTCACAACATCGGTCTTAATTGTTTCCTGCGTGCGAAACTTCCGCACCGAGATTTTGCCGCTGCCCGACGTTGCAGAAAGCAGTGTTTCCGTCGCCCATTTCGCCCCGGGCTCAACATTATCGAGAACACCGATTCTGCATTTTTCAAGAAGCATTGCGGCATATTCCTTGTTGTTTGCCTCTTCCTGGGAAGATGCCGGCGTGATGTGAGCCGGTTCTCCGCAGGCAAGCCGGGAAATCGTGTCGGGAAGAACCGTTCCCCCGATACCTCTGCTTGATTTATTGACAAGCAGAATCGGAAACGGCCCGGGTATTACCGGCCGCAGAAATGCAAGAAAAACGGCGAGGACAGCGTTCTGGAAATTTACCAGTTCTGCGACAGACTGTTCTTTTTCAGCTTCGTCTTCGCGGGCAAACTGGAATTCTTTCAGCGGCTCGAATAAGATGGCTTTTGCTTTGGCAATGTCTTCGGCGGTCGGGTGAAGGGGCACTTCCGGGACGTCAAAGTCTTTTGCAAGGAAAATCTGCAGGTCTTTATAATATCCTCTTTTGGCAATAATATCGCCGTCCAAGGTAACAAGCACCGAGGAGGCGACGGTTTTAAGCGGCGGGGCTTTCCACAATCCTGTGTGGGCTTTGTAATTAACACCTGCTGCAATCACCCGTTTCAGTTCTTCGTTAGTAGGTCCGGCACAGGAAACAAATTCGTCGACTCCATCTTTGGTAACAACGCGTTTTACCCATTCGGTTACGGTGCTTAAAATATAGGCAAGACGCTGGGGAGTTATCTCGCAAACGACGGTGTTGTTTTGTTCGTCCGGCCGCACTTCACAGAGTTTTCCGTCGCGGAAAAAGACGGTGTCGACAAAGACATTGTAAAGGCTTATCAGTTCATTTACACACATTACCTGGTTTTCAACAGAGGTTCTGTCAAATTCGGTCTGTTCTTTCTGCGAAGAGGATGAATTGGCATCCGGGTCTTTTTCCGGGGGTTTTGCATCATAGGCTTCCTGGAATTTTTCCCAAAAGCGGACGTGGATGGTTTTTGAGACGCGCGCAAATTCTTCTTCGTCGGTGATTTTCGCGAATTTTTTGTATTCAGGAAGGATAAAGCTGTCAAGTTCTTCGTCCCAGGTGGTTTCGGTGTAGAAGCAGCGGCGGTATTCAGGTGTGTTGTGTCTGAGAATAGTTATGGTGCAGTTCTTTTTGTCGTCGTCGAAGACGAGGAAGACCTCAAGCATGGTTATCGGGATGAGGTCGGGACCTTCTCTTGGCATCGGTGCGGTTTCGATTGGTTTTGGTTTTGTTTCGGTCATGGGGTTGGTTTTCACCTCTTTTTGGTTTTTATTCGGACTCTTGTATATACTAATTTGTTTTAGAAATATTTATATTATTCGTAAGACAAAATACATAATACAAAATGGCACGACCAAAAAAATTCAATCAGGACCATGATCTAGGCACGGTCACTATCCGTATGCCCGCAGAACTGCTGAAAACAATCGATTCGGAGTTAGCAGAGCGAAAAAACCGCGGAGAAAAAAGTACGCGCTCGGATTATATCCGTGAGGCGTGCGAGGTGTACGCAGATTTAATCCGCTGTCCGAAATGCGGCGCGCTGAATAACAAAAAAGCTGACACGTGCGCGGAATGC